>JAZQOW010000110.1:0-11870 GCA_045628065.1 Faecousia sp. | reverse complement strand
GGGATCGCAACAGCGCCCAGCTTATGCAGACCCAGGATTGCAAACCAGAACTGATAGTGTCGCTTCAAAACCAGCATCACACGGTCGCCGCGCCTGATGCCGAGAGAGGTGAAGTAGTTTGCCGCCTGCGAGGAGGCTTCCTTCATATCCTTGAAGGTGAACCGGCGCTCGGTCATATCGTTGGAGATATGGAGCATCGCCAGCTTGTCCGGATACTTTCTGCCGATGGCATCCACGGTATCGAAGGCAAAGTTGTACTTTTCCGCGTTGCGGAAGCCGAGTGCCTTCAGCGTGCCGTCCTCTTTCTCCTCTGCCCGGACAAATTCCTTGCAGAGCAGAGGCTTCTCGTCCGGTTCCATGACCTTGGGCTTGACGGCGGTAATGACCTGCTCGCGTTCGGTGCTTGCCATGATCATGGCAAGGAAGACACAGTCCGTGCCGCCGACGGCTACCATGCCGTGCGGCGTGGAGGATTTGTAGAAGATGCTGTCGCCTTCGTGCAGCGTTTCTTCGTGGTCGCCGACGCGGATCTTCAAAGAGCCCTTCACGACAAGGTCAAATTCCTGGCCGTCATGGGTCGTGGTGTGGATCGGCTGATTCTGCTGCGCCGCATCGTAGGTATAAGTACACCAGTAAGGCGTCGCCAGCTTGTTCTGGAACATCGCCGCCATATTCTGAATGGTGATGCCCTCTTCTGCTGCCGTGACCGGGCCCTTGCCGCAGCGGGTCACGTTGTAGCCGGTCAGCGTTGCGCTGTAGCCTTCAAGCAGTTCCGTCAGTTCAACGCCGAACGCCAGCGCGCATTTATGCATAAAGGTAAACGGAAGATCCTGGGTGCCTGCCTCATATTGCAGATACAGCTCCTCCGGAATATCCGTCATCTCTGCCATGGTGGCTGTGCTGTAACCGATGATCTCGCGCATTTCCCGGATTCGGAGTGCAACCTCCATAAGCTGGTTCGCAGTTGTCTGATTTGTCATGATGAACCTCCCTTTGAAGCAATAAAAAAGCCCGCCTCAAGAATCATCTTGAGGCGAGCTGTAAATACATACCCGTGGTACCACTCAAATTGCAGCAAAACTGCTGCCGCTTCGGATTCCAATAAATCCTATCCCTTAACGCGGGCAAACGGGAGATGTCTACTTGCAAAGCGTTCGGACCTCCGGCTCAGAAGTGATAAGTCCTGAATTTCGTGCTGCCGGTTCGCACCGTCCACCGACTCTCTGAAAGCAGTTCATTCGACCGTCTTCATCATTGCCTTTTCCTTATTGCCTCAAATCTATCACATGAATATATGATTGTCAATTCTTTTGATATTTCTGTTTTTTAATGGTCGGCCATTAGCTCTGCTTATTGCCATTGCCTGCAGTATCAATTCCGGCAGCATTTTCAAGGCCGAGCCGTCTGGTGGCATCCTCGCGCATTTTGTATTTGAGAATCTTGCCGGCGGCATTCATGGGGAAGCTGTCCGTAAACTCGATATAGCGCGGCACCTTATGGCGGGCCAGAGACTTCTTGATATACGCCATCATCTCGTCGACCGTGACGCTGCCCGGCTCCTTGAGGATGATGCAGGCCAGTGCCTCCTCGCCGTACTTCTTATCCGGCACACCGATGACCTGCACGTCTTTGACTGCAGGATGGGTGTAGATGAACTCCTCGATCTCCTTCGGATAGATGTTTTCGCCGCCGCGGATGATCATATCCTTCAGTCTGCCCGTGATGCGGTAGTTGCCGTTTTCATCGCGGCAGGCAAGGTCGCCGGAATGGAGCCAGCCCTCTTTATCCACCGTTGCCGCGGTTGCCTCCGGCATCTTGTAGTAACGCTTCATGGTGTTATAGCCGCGGGAGCAGAACTCGCCGTTGGTGTTCCCCGGAACCTCTTCGCCGGTCTCGGGATCGATGATCTTGCACTCGATATGCGGGAAGGCGTAGCCGACCGTATCGCAGCGCACGTCGATGGGATCGTTCCATGCGCTCATGGTGCTGCCCGGCGCGGATTCGGTCTGCCCGTAGACGCTGACAATGCCGGTCATATTCATCTCATCCGGCTGTGCGGCGCGGCGCATCAGCTCCGGCGGACAGCCGGAACCGGCCATGATGCCGGTACGCATATAGGAAAAATCCGTTTTTCTGTAATCCGGGTGGTTGAACATGGCGATAAACATGGTGGGAACGCCGTTGAAGCAGGTAATTCTCTCCTGATTGATGCAGGCCAGCGAGACCTTTGCCGAGAAATACGGCATCGGGCAGAGCGTTGCGCCGTGGGTCATGCAGGAGGTCATGGAAAGCACCATGCCGAAGCAGTGGAACATCGGCACCTGGATCATCATGCGGTCTGCCGTGGAAAGATCCATGCGGTCGCCGATGCACTTGCCGTCGTTGTCCACGTTGTAGTGCGTCAGCATGACGCCCTTCGGGAAGCCCGTGGTGCCGGAGGTGTACTGCATATTGCAGACATCGTCCGAGCGAACCTTTGCTGCCATTCTGGCGACCTCTTCAGGAGCGACCAGACTGCTGCGCTCCATGGCTTCCTCGAAGGTGAGGCAGCCGGGCTGACGGAAGTCTACGGTAATGACATTGCGCAGGAAGGGCAGACGCTTGGCGTGCAGACTCTGGCCGGGACGAAGTCCGGACAGCTCAGGGCACAGCTCCTGAATGATCTTAGAGTAGTTGGAATCCAGGCAGGACTCGATCATGACCAGCGTATGGGTATCGGACTGGCGAAGCAGATACTCTGCCTCATGGATTTTATAGGCGGTATTGACCGTGACCAGAATCGCACCGATCTTGGTGGTTGCCCAGAAGGTAATATACCATGCAGGAACATTGGTTGCCCAGATCGCGACCTTGCTGCCGCGGCGCACACCCAGAGAAATCAGCGCTCTGGCGAAGTTATCCACATCCTCGCGGAATTCTTCGTAGGTGCGGGTATAATCAAGCGTCGTATATTTAAAGGCATACTGATCGGGGAATTCCTCTGCCATGCGGTCAAGCACCTGCGGGAAGGTCTCGGAAATCAGTGTATCCTGCTTCCAAACATACTGACCGGTATGGTTGTAGTTGTCATATAAGGCGCGGCGCTTGCCTCTGGGATTGTCAAAGCGGCTCATATAGTTCACAAAATGCGGGAAAATAATATCTCGATCCTGCAGGTCTTCCATCCACTCCGGCTTCCATTCAATGGAAATGAAGCCGTCATAGTCAATGGAGGAGAGCGCCATCATCATATCCTTGGTGGGCAGGGTGCCTTCGCCGATGAGGTTATAGGTAAAGGCATCGTCGGAGTCGCGCAGATGGACATGGCGCACATAGGAGCCGAGATTACGGATGGTGGTGTCGGCGCTCTCGCCGTGGTCGCGGTAGGGATGATGGATATCCCAGAGGGCTGCCAGCTGGTCGCAGGCAAAGTCATCCATCAGGCTGCGCAGACGGGCGGTATCGGCATAGACGCCGCTGGTCTTGATGAGAATGGTCAGGTTTAAAGCCTCTGCTTCGGGAAGCAGTGCCTGAAGTGCACCGGTAATCCGGGCATCGTCATCATGAAGCGCCACCACGCACACATAGGGAACGCGCATATTGTGCGCAATTTCCATCATGGTGCGAACTTCATCCAGACAGTCTTCGCTGGAGATGTCGCAGGAGCTGTCAAAGACGGGGATTTGGAGCTTCTTTTCACGCAGCATTCTTACGGTTGCGGCGGTGTTGTATTTATGGAACGGGCAGCCGCGATCTGTGAGGGAAGGGGTTTTGTGAACATTGTAAATTTCAATGCCCTGAAAGCGCATATCCAGTGCAGTTTCAATGTTTTCTTCCCAGCTGTAATCCAGCCAGCCTCTTGTTGAAAAAGAAAGATTCATATTTTTTTCTCCTTATCAATCAGGAATTGCCTTCCTCTTCGTATACGATTTTGTTCAGGGCGTTGATATAGGCATGGATACTGGCACCCAGAATATCGGTGGAAATGCCGCGGCCGGAGTAAAGCT
Source organism: Faecousia sp. (assembly GCA_045628065.1). Lineage (GTDB taxonomy): Bacteria > Bacillota > Clostridia > Oscillospirales > Oscillospiraceae > SVMC01. The sequence goes on along the minus strand of JAZQOW010000110.1, from coordinate 7,884 downwards.
TACCGGAGCTGCGGAGCTTGACAACGGTTTCGCCCATGGCCTCTCTGCCCTCGGTGACAGCCTGAATCTGGAAATCGTCGAGTTCAAAGTGCCGTCCGGCAATCTGCTCGATGGCAAGGAAGGAGGCGTCAATGGGGCCATCGCCGATGGAAATACCCTCCATTGTGCGGCCGTTTTTCTGAAGCTTCATAACGGCTGTGGCGGAGATGGTGTTGCCGGTGTTGATAACATAGCTCTCCAGGCGGTAGGTGGGAGGCACCTGCATGGCAACGGAAGCGACGATGGCATCGATCTCACGGCTGCCGACCTGCTCTTTTCTGGAGGAAATGCGCTGGAAGGCCTCGAAGACCTTGACGCCGTCTTCTTCGCTCAGATCATAGCCCAGCTGGGCAACGACCTTGAGGACAGCGGTCATATCATCATGGTTGGTCAGGAACAGACCGGAGGCATCCTGCACACCGTTGTCAAAGGGAGAATTCTTGCTGCGTCTGGTTTCAAACATCCAAGCAATCTGGCTGATAATGCGATGCATATTCGTGGTACGGACACTGCATTCGGCATCCAGAATAGAACCTTTGGTGGAGATGATCTTAGCGAGGTTTTCCACGCTTGCAGTATTGCAGTTGTAGGAGGCAGCCTTTACTTCCTGTGCACCTGCCTTGATTGCGGCGATGGAGCAGGAGTCTGCCATGGAAAGCTCATTGGAGCAGCCGATGCCGAGCGTAATGCCGGACAGTGAAGGGACATTCTTATACAGATCAGCGATAAAGGCTTCAAATTCACCGGGGAGCATGGTACCTGCGGTATCGCATACGGTGACAACACCGGCGCCTGCTTCAATAGCGCAGGAAAGAGCGCTGTAGAGGAAGGCGGGGTCAGCTCTGGTGGCATCATCGGCAACAAATTCAACATCGCTGCACAGTGCCTTGGCATTTGTCACGCTTGCGCCGATGGCCTCCAACATGGCATCGGGCTTTTTGTGGGCAAGATATTCCATCTGCACAGCGCTGACCGGGGCACAAACCTGAAGGCGGGGATGAACGGCTTCCTGAAGGGCGTTCCAGGCAGTCTGTGCACTCTCTGCTTCCAGACCGATGGGGACGGCAACGATGCTGTTCTTGACCGCAGCACTGATGGACTTTATCAATAAAGCGTCAATTTTAGGATTGACGATAGGAATCGTTTCAATAATTCGAACGCCAAGGCGGTCGAGCTGCTTGGATAACTCAATCTTTTCGCGGAAGCTGAGTGCGAGACCGGTATTTTTACCGGACTGCTTCATGGTTACGTCGCTGATGGAAATGTTCTTCATGAATGAATGCTCCTTTCAGTTTATAAAAAAATCCCTGAAGCCGTAAGGCTTCAGGGACGAAGAAGACTTCGCGGTACCACCCTGTTTCATCTGCGTATTGCAGATGCACTTCCTGGGCTCAGACAAGCCCACAGCCTTTAACGCGGCTATGCGTGCGCTGCTACTGACCTGCTGTGTTCCCAGCGCCCACTCGGGAAGCAGACTGTCTGCTATGCTCGGTACCGGCTCGCACCATCCGCCGGCTCTCTGAAACGCTCCTATAGCGACATAATTCCGTCATCGTGTTTTAAATATTGTCAACATTTAATCATATGAAGGATGAAATGTCAAGTTGGTTTTTATAATTCGGAATATTATACAAGCTTAATAAATATGTTAGCAGCTCAGGTTGCCCTTTGTACCAATTTCTGTGTGCAGGAAACAGCTTCTGAGTTCTCCCAGCATGTACAAAGAACCGAAAGCCAGCAGAACGCTGTCAGCATGGAGAAAAGACTTTCCAAGCGCTGCGGCCTCTGCAACAGACGCGGCAGGAACGGCATCTGCGCCAAGCGCGCAAAGATAATCAGCAAGAGCCTCTGCCCCGAGTGCGCGCGGATTTGGGGGTGCGACCGTAACAAAACGGCGAATGCGGGGAAGAAGCGGCAGGAACATTTTTTCATATTCCTTATCTGCCATAACCCCTACGATGGCGACAAGATCCCTGCCGGGGATGTATTCGTCGATATTCTCCCGAAGCGATTCCAGACATTGCGTATTGTGGCCGCCGTCAACGATCACGATGGGATCGGAATGAATCAGCTCAAAGCGTCCCGGCCAGGAAACCAGCTTCAAGCCTTCCTTAACGGCAGGATCAGGAATGCTCCAGCCCTTTGCTCTCAGCTCCTCAACGACGGTCAGAACCAGACTTACGTTGTCCAGCTGATTTCTGCCGAGCAGGGAAAGGTGAAGCGCACCAAAGCCGTCAAAGACAAATTCCTGCCCCTTGAGGCTGTGGGAAACCGGATGGAGTCTTCCGAAATCTGCCTTGACCCAACGAAGATTCCGCGCCTTTGCTGCACAGCCGTAGACAGTTTCCACTTCTTCACAGGCGGGATAGGTGATGCAAAGGCCGCCGTCTTTGAAGATTCCGGCCTTGGTCTGTGCGATTTCCGGGAGGGTGCCGCCCAGCTGCTGCATATGATCCAGTCCGATGCGGCACAGGACGGCAGCTTCGGGCACTGGGATCACATTGGTGGAGTCAAATTCCCCGCCCATGCCGCATTCAAGCACAACGATATCGCACTTCATGCGCTTGAAGTATTCAAAGGCGATGGCAGTCACCAGCTCGAATTCGGTAGGGAGCTCCTCCATGGCCTGTGCATGAGGACGGACGAATTCCGTAATTTCGCAAAGTATTTCATCGGAAATATTTTGCCCGTTGACCTGCATTCGCTCATGAAAGCAGGTGATATAGGGAGAGGTATAAAGCCCGGTGCGGTAGCCTGCCTGCTGCAAAATTGAGGCAAGCATGGCACAGGTAGAGCCTTTGCCATTGGTTCCTGCAACATGAATAAAGCGAAGCTTTTGCTCAGGATTTCCCATACGCGACAGAAGCTCGCGTGTACGGCTCAGCCCGGGAATACTGCCGCGCCAGGTGACGGAATGAATAAATGCAAGTGCCTCATTCGTGTTCATAGGCTTCTCTTTCCGGCATGGGGTTTGCCTTCGCAGGATTTCTCCGGTGCACAGGCGGCCAAAGCTTTGCTGCCGTAAAGATACCGGTTTTATACAGACCCCACAGGACCATGACATCGAGCACGAAGGTGATCGAAAACTGCACACTGCGCGATGCAAGCAGTGCAAGAAAGCTTGCCTTCAGGGTGCCCTGTGAATTATAGACCCAGGCCAGCGCCCAGCTTTGATAGAGAATCGAGCCGAAAACGACGGCAGGGAGCAGAGCCAGAGCAATCGTAAAGATATTGGTTTTCTTAACAAGCAGCGGCTGAAACAGTCCGGCGCACAGCCCGTAAAGAATGGGCGGGATACTGAACAGGGGATTGAAGCCATACCCGGAGAACAGACACCCTACGGCATCTGCTACGAAGCCCACCAGTGCACCCGGCAGAGGGCCAAACAGCATCCCGGCTAAAAAAATCGGGACTGCTTCAATGGAAAAGCGTGTGGTGACATTGGGCATGGGGATAATCAGTCGTGCGAGGACAATGGTCAGTGCCGCGAGTAAGGCACACGAGACCAGCGTTCTGGTTGCCATAGCTCTGTTTTTTTGCATAAAAAAAGCCTCCATTCGTGTGTGGAGGAGGTTGCGGATATTCTTCCGGCAGCTTCTGTGCGATCAGGGCGGTCGGCAAATAGTGTACCGCGGAGAAACCTCCTTCGCCCGGCGGCAACCTCCTATCCGTCCGGTACTTAACGCACGCTATCTTACTCCCTGCAAAAGCAGCCGGCATTCATTGTAGCGCATTTTTCGAAAAAATCAATAAGTATTTCAGATTTCAAGATAATTTTAGTTTCCTCTTGAAAAGAAAGCCAAAAGCTGATAAAATTAAATGATATAATGATGCGAAGTATACGCATGGAAAGAAGAGGTAGCAGAGTGTATCTGAAATCGTTGGAAATTCAGGGCTTTAAGTCCTTCCCGGATAAGACGGTTTTGCAATTCGGTGATGATATTACCGCAGTTGTTGGCCCTAACGGTTCGGGAAAATCCAATATTTCCGATGCAATTCGCTGGGTCATGGGTGAGCAGAGCACCAGAGCTCTGCGCGGCGCCAAGATGGAGGATGTCATTTTTGGCGGAACGCAGAAGCGCAGTGCAGTCGGCTTTGCCGAAGCTACGCTGGTGCTGGATAACAGCGACGGCTCCCTTGGCGTGGACGCGGAGGAGGTTGCCGTAACCCGCCGCTATTACCGCTCCGGCGAAAGTGAATACTATATCAACCGCCGCTCGGCAAGACTCAGGGATATCAATGAGATGTTCATGGATACCGGTCTTGGCCGGGAAGGCTATTCCAATATATCGCAGGGCAGAATCGATGAAATTCTGGCACTGAAAAGCGTTGACCGCCGCGAAATCTTTGAAGAAGCCGCCGGTATCTCCAAATTCCGTCACCGCAAGGAGGAGACCCAGCGCCGTCTGGCCTCTACGGAGGATAATCTTACCCGCATCGGTGATAAAATCAGCGAGCTGGAGCTGCAGGTGGAGCCGCTCAGGGTGCAGGCAGAGAAGGCAAAAAAGTATCTTGCCTATAAGGAAGAGCTGAAGGGCCTTGAAATTGCGGTTTGGCTGGAATCTCTGGAACGCTTGTCCTCTGCTGCGCAGAAGGCGCAGGAGGATTACCAGTCCGCAGCCTTTATCCTTCAGCAGTCCCATGATTTGCTGGAGCACCTGTATCAGCTGGCCGATTCTCTGGGAGAAACGCTCCATACGCAGGATCAGGAAACCGATGGCTACCGCCTTGCTCTTTCCGAGCTGCAGGCGCAGATTCGGGAAGCCGAAGGCGCCATGGCGGTTCTTGAAGGAAATATCCGCAATGATGAGCAAAACATTGACCGCATCCATGATGAGCTCTCCGATGCCACAGAGCGCAGCGGAAGCATCCTCAGTCAGATTGAAGGTCATGATACCAGAATTTCACAGATCAATGAGAGTATCGCTCAGATCGATCAGAAAATTTCAACAGCGCAGGAGCAAAGCCGTGCGCTTGCGCAGAATGCTGATGCTCTGACACAAAGCTATGTAGAGTGGACAGAAAAGCAGAACTCCATCATGGAGTCGCTTTCCGATAAAAGGGCGCAGTGTGCCGCCGCTGAGAGTGCAGAGGAGCTTTCCCTGCGCACAGCGGAGGAGAAGGCTGCCCAGAATACGCTGGCGCTTGCCCGTCTGGCAGAAGAAAAGGAAAAGTATGCCGCGCATAAGAAGGACTGGGAGGAAGCCAAAGAGTCGGTGACCTCCAACAGCAATATCATCAGCGGCTATACCCTCCGTCTTGAGGCCAGAAGCCAGAAGCGCGATGCGCTCAGGAACATCTGCTCTCAGCTTGAAATCGAGATCCAGTCCGCACAGTCCCAGAAGCGGATGTATGAGGAAATGGAGCGCGACTTTGAAGGCTACTCCAAAGCGGTCAAATTTACCATGCAGCAGGCGAAATCCGCTGTACTGCATGGCATTCACGGGCCGATTTCCTCCCTGATCCGCACGAAGGATGAATATACCGTTGCGATTGAGATCGCCATGGGTGCAGCGATGCAGTACATTGTTGTTTCTGATGAGCGGGCCGGTAAGGCTGCAATCGAAAACCTTAAGCGCAATGACCGCGGCAGAAACACATTTTATCCCATTTCCACCATTCGCGGCAAGACCATTTCCGAGCCTGCCTTAAAGGACGAGCCGGGTGTTGTCGGAATTGCCTCTGAGCTTGTGCATTTTGATCCGAAGTATGGGGAGATCATCCGCCATATTCTCGGCAGAACAGTCATCGCGGAGTCGCTGGATGATGCCCTTTCCGTATCCAAAAAGTATGGACGTCGCTTCCGTCTTGTGACGCTGGACGGTCAGATCGTGAATACCGACAGTTCTATGACCGGCGGCAGTGCTTCCAGAAATGCCGGTATCCTCTCCCGCGCCAATGCGATCGCCCGTCTGCAAACGCAGATTACGGAAAAATCTGCCCGACTCGAGGAAAGCCGCAAGGAGCTTGAAAGTGCGCAGAGTGATCTGTCTCAGGTGGAATACCAGCTGGAGCTTGCCAGAGGCGAGCTTCGTCAGGCAGAGGATGCCGTCCTGCGCTTAGACGGTGAGCTGCGCAAGGATGAGGTACTCATGTCTGCCATTCAGGATGCGCTGGATTCCAATGAGGCGGAGCTGAAAGCAAATGAGCTTCGCCGCAGGCAGGATCATGACAATGCGGTAGCACTTGCTGCGCAGATCGCCATGCTCGAAAAGGAGCTCTCCCAGGCAGGGGATCAGCTTTCTCATATCAGTGTGCGCCAGAATGAGGCGATGGCAAAGGTGCAGACCATCAACGATGGCATCACCCGCTGCAAGGTGGATGCCGCAGCACTCGAAGCTGAGCGCCAGTCTGCGCTGGTGGCAAAGGAGCGCCTGCTGGAGCTGTCTGCTTCCATGCAGGGTGAGCAGAGCCAGAAGGAAGCCCTGATCGATAATCTCCGGCAGGAGATTGCATCATACAAAGCCCGGCTTGCAGAGCAGGAGGAAAAGAAAGCTGCCCTCTCCCGTAAGGCTGAGGAAACCGAGAACAGCCTTCACGAATCCGCAGAACGCCGTATCGCAACCGAAGCCTCCAAGACCAGGGCAGAGCGCGAAGCACAGGAAAAGAGCAGAGAAATCCTCAATCTTGAGCGCGAGGCTGCCCGCCTGGAGCAAAAAAAGAATGCTGCACAGATGGAGGAAAAGCAGATCGTGGACAAGCTGTGGGACAACTACGGTCTTACCCGGTCTCATGCCGCTGCGGAAGCTTCGCCTATCGAGTCCATTGCCGGAGCACAGCGCTCCATTACGGACCTTAAGCGGAAAATCAGCGCCCTTGGCGAGCCGAACCCCGGTGCGATTGCCCAGTTCGAGCTTGTAAACGAGCGCTATCAATACCTTTGCAGCCAGCGTGATGATGTCATGCAGGCGAAAAAGGAACTGGAAGGTATCATTTTTGCCATTACCGACCAGATGGTGGACATTTTCACCACACAGTTTGCACAGATCAATACCTATTTCAGCCAGACCTTTACAGAAATGTTCGGCGGCGGCAAAGCTTCTCTGGTGCTGGAGGATCCGGATCATCCGCTGGAGTGCGGAATCGAGATTCGTGTCCAGCCGCCCGGAAAGCAGCTGAAAACCATCACGCTTCTGTCCGGCGGTGAGAAAGCCTTTGTTGCGATTGCGCTGTATTTTGCTATCCTGAAAGTCCGCCCCACGCCGTTCTGTATGCTCGATGAGATCGATGCAGCACTGGATGACCGGAATGTGGACCGATTTGCCGGATATCTGCGCACGCTGTGCAAAAAAACGCAGTTTATTGTCATTACCCACCGCCGCGGTACCATGGAGCAGGCCGATATCCTCTATGGCGTTACCATGCAGGAGCAGGGCGTTTCCAAGGTCATGCATCTGGATTTGAATCAGATGGTGCAGGCGCTGGGTATTACAGAATCATAACAGGAGATTATTATGGGATTATTTGATAAAATCAAAGCTGGCCTTACCAAAACCAGAAATGCCATGGCAAGCACCCTCAACACGGTCTTTGCCACCTTCAAGCCCCTTGAGGACGAGTTTTATGAGGAACTCGAAGAATGTCTCATCCTTGCTGATCTGGGCGTAAGCACCGCAGAAAAGGCGGTTGAGCGTCTTCGCAAGGTCGTGAAAGAACGCAGAATCAGCGACCCTGAGGAGGCCAAGGGTGCACTTCGTGAGGTTCTCTCGGAAATGCTGCAGGTTGGCCCCAGCACGCTGGATCTGAGCAATAAGCCTGCCGTTGTGCTGGTGATCGGCGTGAACGGCGTTGGCAAAACGACCACCATCGGCAAGCTGGCGAACCTTCTGAAAAACGACGGAAAGC
>JAZQOW010000109.1:0-41107 GCA_045628065.1 Faecousia sp. | reverse complement strand
GGCCACGGCGCACTGGCTGAAAAGGCACTCGTGCCCGTTCTGCCCTCTGTCGAAGAGTTTCCGTACTGCATCCGTGTGGTCTCCGAGGTCGTGTCCTCCAACGGTTCCACCTCTCAGGGCTCCATCTGCGGCTCCACGCTGGCACTGATGGACGCAGGCGTTCCCATCACCCGCCCCGTAGCAGGCATCTCCTGCGGCCTGATTTCCGACAAGGAAACCGGCACCTGGCGCACCTTCACCGACATTCAGGGCGTGGAAGACTTCCACGGCGAAATGGACTTTAAGGTTGCCGGTACCACCGAAGGCGTTACCGCCATCCAGATGGACCTCAAGAACGACGGCCTGACCATGGAAATCATTGCCGACGCTCTGGAGCGCTGCCGCAAGGCCAGACTGGAAATCCTCAATGAGATCATGCTCCCCTGCATCGCCCAGCCGCGTCCCGAGGTTTCCGAGTTTGCCCCCAAGATGCTGTCCATGAAGATCGACCCCGAGAAGATCCGCGAGGTCATCGGCTCCGGCGGCAAGACCATCCAGAAGATCTGCGCTGACACCGGCGCCAAGATCGACATCGAGGACGATGGCTCCGTGTTCATCTCCGCAGTGGAGACCGAGGCTGTGCAGGCCGCCAAGAAGATGATCGACGACATCTGCTTCGTTCCCGAGGTCGGCAAGCTGTACTACGGGAAGGTCGTCCGCATCCTCCCCATCGGCGCATTCGTTGAGCTGGCACCCGGCAAGGACGGCATGATCCACATCTCCAAGCTGGAAAATCGCCGCGTGGAAAAGGTCGAAGACGTTCTGAACATCGGCGATATGACCTGGGTCAAGGTCATGGAAATCGACGAAAAGGGCCGCGTCAACCTGAGCCGCCGCGACGCCCTGCGCGAAATGAACCGCGACGCCAACAACTAATTGAAATATTTTACCTCCCTGAAAGCGCTGCTTTCAGGGAGGTTTTTCTAAATTGGGCACATTGGATTTGTGGAAAAAACCAATAGACTTGATGGCGAAAAACGTCTATAATAGGATTATACTAAGGAAAAGAAAGGAATTCGACTATGAATATTCTGTTTTTCCTGACGCCGAAGGCTTCCTGCAGCTATCTTTATGATGATTATTCCATCCGGCAGGCCATCGAGCGCATGGAATCCATCGGCTATGCCGCACTTCCCATCCTCAGCCGCGCCGGTGTCTACCGCGGCACCCTGACAGAGGGCGACCTGCTGTGGGCCATCAAGAACCTCTGCAAGATGGACATGAGCCTGACCTCCCAGCACAGCATTATGGAAATCCCCCACCGCCGGGACAATGCCCCGGTGCACGTCACCACCCGCATGGAGGAGCTGGTGCGCACCGCCACAGACCAAAACTTCGTCCCCGTGGTGGACGATAAGGGCGATTTCATCGGCATCGTCACAAGACGCGCTATTTTGCGCCACTATCTGGAGAAGTATGTGCCGGATAAGGCGCTGCCGTCGGTCGCTGAGTAATAAGAACACAGGGGACGTTTCTGTACGTTGTTCAACATGCAGAATCGTCCCCTGTGTTAGAAGCTATGCTACAAAGTACTCTAACAAAAGCAATAGACAGGGAAATCTGAATTACCTTGCATATATTTCACCAATCGATATAACTTAAACTATAAGAAGTAAGAACATGTATTTCCCGCTGCGTTAGGTAGAATTGCAAAAATAGAAAAATGCGTTGTCCCTGACGAAGCTTATGAATTGTTCTCGCCTTTAGATTTAAAACTACAAAGAAATCAACCTATAGGGGTATTTCCAATGAACATTGAAAAAGCTGAAATTGAAGAAGCGCTGAAAAAAGCACGTTTAATTCTCGAAGAAGATAACTCACTTAAAAGTTTGCAATATAATGATATTTTGAATAAGCTTTTTGAGATGGATGGAGAAAAGCGAGATGAACACTACGCAGTAGTTGCTATCTTAATCGTTTCTTCTGTGGAATTGTGTTCTTTACCGGAGATTGCTGCCAATCTGTCTAAGATTGACTGCGCTATACTTAGAGATGAATATGTTGGATATATTTTACAGTCTCAACATGGCATTGATCTTGTCGAATTGTTACTGAGTGCTCATCAGCAGGGGTTCTTCGATAGAATTGTTGATTATGTCGTTACAAATCTACAATATAAAACGACCGATGATATTTCTCATTTACGATCATTTTTGTCCATACTTGATGCTCAACATGCCAACTCAAAATATGGAGAGATTATTAAAAACTATGCCGACTTATATGTGCGAATATCAAAGCAAAATGAAGCATTACGATTATTACTAAGTGTAGAAAATAATGCAGAATATGATTTTATTTCTGAACTTCGATGGCGCTGGTTCCGTATCGATTATTGTGGAGCAAAAGAAGCCATAGCGCTACTGTTCCAGCAAAAGACCGTATGGTGTACGAAAGCAGGAATAAGATTTATCGAAACCAGTTTGCGATACAAATCTGAAGAGTTTATCCGCTTCTTTTCAACTCTTCAAGAATTATTCCAAGACTACGAAGAGTATCACCTAATGCTAATTCCAGTTTTTGGAAGCTATATTAGTCAGTATAGTCAAGAGTCACAATACGATTGCTTTACCGGATCATTGAATTGCTTGAAGTCTATTGTTAATACTTCAGAAGAAGATCGATTCGCTTTTTTGGATTTTCTTTGGAAATACGAAAAAAACGACTCTGAACTATGGCATATCTTTAGTCAAATCATTGGTGTTCCGTTTAAAGACAAAAAACTTTTTATATTTGAAAGTTCGCATTGCTTTGCAACGAAAGCAAAAATATGTCCAAGGAATTCTGTTCTCAACGATATGTTCACATTGTTTTCGTCAAATGAGTTACTAGAAGAGAACAGTACCTTTTTTGATGAAATGTCCTACCCTCTAAATATTCTTGCAAAGAAGACCGAGGAATTTACAATTGAGGCATTAGAGTACTCAAAGAATGGGGAGTACTATCATTTGATTTTTGGATTTGAACTGCTGAAAAGATATGGAAAATTAGAATGCCTATACCCAAGCGATGAGAATAACAAGCCAAAAATCCAGATCACTTCTTCTGAATCAATCACGATACTCAAAGCGGCACTTTATTGTTATCTGTCAGAAGCTGAAGAACTATGCACTTTTTCGTTTGGTTTGTTCCCTTTTATTGGAAGAGATAGTTCGGAGTTCATTAAATTTTGTACGGAAGAAATATTTGAAAACTATCCGGATACAATGGCAGAAGTAGCGACTCAATATATAGGCTCAGATAATCATTTACAAAAAGAGTTTGCAGAATCAATTATCAATTTGCATAACGAACTGCTTGCAAAGGAAAAGCAAGCAGCCGAAATTATTGATTTACATCCAACAGAGCGGCATCAGCAAATTATCGGAAAAGCACACTATGAACAGAATAAACGAATATTTGAACAAGCACATGATCACTCGTTTTTCTTAAGTCGATATTTTCCTGCTGAAAAGCTAAAGTATGGAGCTCGTGTCGGGAGCATTATAGTAGGAATGAAAGAAGAAAATCTGTACCGCGCTTCTCCATTAAGCACAATTTCGCATAGAATAGAGCTTCCGAGAAAAAACTTAGAAGATCCTGTTCAGTTCTACTGTTCACGCCTCCATTTTTTGTCTGAGGTAATAAAAGATGAGACTGATAATTAAAGACTATTTACTAGAATTAAAAGAAAAGGATGAATTAGATCTAATCCTTTGTGATGTTCTCCTTCAAATGGGCTATACAATGAATAGCAGGCCTAAAACAGGGAACAGACAATACGGTGTAGATATACGTGCAGACAGAGATGATGAAATCATTCTGCTTGTTGTTAAACAAAAAGACATTACACGAGCTGTTTGGGATTCCGGACCTACTTCTGTACGGCAAAGTCTTGAAGAAATAAAAGACTGCTATATGAATATTATCCTTAGTAGTGATGACCTGAAGAAAAGAATACGAGTTATTGTAGCTACGAATGGGAATATGGATGAAGCAGTGCAGCCAAACTGGAGTGGATACAAGAAAGGCAGTTCTGTTTGGAAAAATATCCAGATTGAATTAGACTTTTGGGGAATTGACCGTATTACAAGTCTGATCCATGAGTACTTGTTTGATGAACATATTTTTGGTGTTGAAATGCAAAAGCAGCTTCGCCGTGCGTTGTATTTTATAAATGGAGACGATTATCAACGTATATTTTACGAAGCGATTATTGACAATTCTTTAGCGAAGATTTCTCCAACTATGTCACCAAGAGAACACAGAAAATCAATATCCAGCTTATTCTTAGCGACACAAATGATTGCGCAATATGCATCAGAGGCAAAGCGTTATAGAATTGCAATAGAAGTTACAGAATACTTGATACTCAAATATTGGCAAAAAATATATCTTTCAAATGAATTTGAAAAAGATTGCTGGTTGAGTCCGCTATATAAGTTTCTTATATCATATGAAAAATGGAATAATCTGTATTACTGTGCTATTCGTCCCTGCTGTGAAGAGAAACGACATTTACCACCACTGAACGCAGTTCAACAACGTGTTACTATTTATGAAATACTAAGCTACTTAGTTTCATATGGTTACTATTTATCTTTTAATCGCCCGCTTAACTCCAACGGCGAAAAATGCTCTATGGTAGTAAACAGTATTGTCCAGTTGATCAACAACTATCCGCAGGTTTTATACCCACCATACGACAGGGATATTGGAACCATTACAATGCTATTTCGATTGCTTGACCGAGTTGAAAGACATGGTGACATATCAAAACTGCTTTTATTGTATTGTGATAGAGTTCAATCATTCCATAAATATTGCAAGAAATTTCCGGTTCCTACTGATTCGTTTGAGGATGCAATCCAAATGGACTTTGAGCTTTCGACCATTGAGTATTCTTATTCATCATTTTGGGGATTCTTGCTTGAATGGATTATTCGTATGGATTCTCAAAAAGCATATAGTACAATTCAAAGCTATTTAAATAATGAGCTAAAAAGTATTTCACTATGTACTTGGCATATGCGCTCCTCTGAAGAGATGGAATTATATAATGCATTGGCGATGAACAAAAGTGGTGAAGGAATAGTTTATCATGCAAAAGAGTCCTACGAAGAAATCAAGAAAGAAGTTGAAGTCATTTTTTCTCAATTTGATGAAGAACAGTTCTCTTTTGAAAAATATAGTTTTCCTGCATTGGAATTCATTGTAAGCCGGTATTATTCCTATACTCCTCGTGTAATTCGCGAAGCCGATACGGGCAACCACATATGAATTGTCCCCGTGTTCTTACGATTCGTTTTCAATTTTTTCAAGGGTCTCCTTCAAAACCTCTTCCCTTAGTGCCATGAGGCGGGGGTCATGATTGCAGTTTTCCCAGCCGTAGGTTTTTTGGAGGTCGTATTCCAGAGGAAGCCAGCCGGAAATGTCGGATTCGTTGTGCTGGATGAGCGCCTCCATTTTGTCGAGGGCTTTATAGAACCGCGCTTCCGGGGTTTGGAGTGCCTCCATTTCAGAGAGGAGGGCGGTCATCGTGCCGGAAAGGGCGGGGGGCAGGGTGGAAAGCCATTGGAGATAGGCTTCCTTTTCTGCCTGAGAATCGGCTTCGGTTTTGTCAAAGGCGGGCTTGTCGCCGGTGAAGGCTTCGCCCAGATCGTGGATGAGGCACATCTGCGTGACCTTGTCCATATCCAGCTCCGGGAAGCTTTCGCGCAGCAGCAGCGGCATAAGGGCAAGCCGCCAGCTATGCTCCGCCACACTCTCCCGCCGCCCGGAGGTGGTATCGCAGTGCCGCGTCACATTCTTCAGGTGCTCGACCTGATGCATGATGGTCAGAAAATCTTTTGGTTCCATGGTTCTCTCATCATCCTTTCTCAAAACAGTACGGCCATCAGCAGCGGGACTGCCGGGATGGACAGGAGGGTGGAGAGGAAGATGCCGGAGGCGGCGGTGTCGGAGGGGCCGTTGTAGCGGGCGCAGAAGACGCTGGTCATGGCGCCCACGGGCATGGCGGCCATGATGACGCAGATGCCCAGAATCAGCTCATTTCTGACAAAGGGAGACAGCAGGAAGTAGGCCGCCAGCGGAAGCAGCACCTGCTTGCCGATGGAAAGAAGATACAGCCTACCATTGGTGAAGACCTTCCTGAGCGGCACCTGCGCAAGGCCAACGCCGGTGATGATCATGCACAGGGGGCTGGTGATGCCATTGATCATGCCCAGAAGCTGGGTCGCAAACTGCCCGGGGAGGGTCGAGGCGATCCATTCCTGTGCGGAGAAAAGGTAAATAAAATAGGCAATCAGCGCGGCAATGACCACCGGCTGGAGCAAATCACGGAAACGGAACCTGCGGCTCTGCGTAAACTGCCGCACGCCGAAGGTGAACAGGCACAGCTGGAAAAACAGATTAAAAATCGCAGCATAAAAAACCGCACCCTGCCCGTATATGGCACGCACCACAGGGAAGCCCATGAAGCCGATGTTGGAAAAAACGGTCATAAACCGATAAATTCCCGCCTCATCCGGGGGAACCCGAAGAAGCTTCGGCACAAGAAGCGCCAGCCCCATCAGCACCAGATAGAACACGAGCGCAATGCCCGTGAGCTGCAGCAGCTCCGGAATGCCGAGCATGGCCTGCCCGGACAGAACGCTGTAGAGAATGGTGGCGGGGTTCGCGATGTAGAGCACCATATTGGAAAGGTGGCGGTTGGATTCGGGGCTCATTACCCCGGCCTTTGCCGCGATATAGCCTACAGCCATCAGGGCAAAGAGCAGGAGCATCTGATTGAAAATCTGAGAGGTATCCACTGGCTTCTCCTTTTTGCGTGACAAGGGGACGGTTCTCCTGTCCCCTCATTTGTCTTATTTTTTCGTTCAATTATGTACAGCCAAGGGGACAGGAGAACCGTCCCCTTGTCACATTTATGGGTTCCATGCGCTGCTGCGGTGATATTCGGCAATGGTGTTTTCGGCTTCGAGCAGCTTTTCGCGCTGTGCTTCCACGGTGAGATTGGCCTGCGTCAGCTCGCTCTGCATTTTGGCGATCGCGGCCTCCTGCGAATTGACCTTGGTATTCAGCGTGGAGATGCGGTCATTCTGCTTCATGAGGGTATGGACGGCGTGACCGAGCAGGGCGATGGAGAGCAGACATGCAAGAACGAGGAAGAGCATCCGCCGCTTTTGCCGCGAGGTACGCTTTTCAAGCGACGCAACCTGCTTTTGCAGCCGCTCTTCCGGGGTGAGTGCAGAGTTGGCATCGCACTGCCGCTTTTTCGGGGTGCGGCAGTCGGGACACAGCAGCAGCTGATCCGGCACGGTGCGTCCGCAGCGCAGACAGGTCATGGCGATTCCTCCTTTTTAATCTAACAGGCAGGCGTGCAGGGCTTGTACATCCGGGAAAATGTCCTGCGCACCGGCAAGCCGGAGTGTTTCTTCTTCGCGGAAGCCCCAGCTGACGCACAGGAGCGGCAGGCCGGCATTTTTCGCGGTGGCGATATCGGTTTCGCTGTCGCCGATGTAGACGGCATGCTCCTTGCCCTTGCCAAGCAAGCGGAGCGCCTCTTCGCACCCATCGGGGAAGGGCTTGCGGGGGATTCCCTCCCGATCACCGAGGGCTGCGGAGAAAAGGTCGCCGAAATGGGCCTTAACCAGCGCCTTCACGAACTCATCCGGCTTATTGGAGACCACCGCCATGGCGGCGCCTTTGCTTTTCAATTCCTGAAGCAGCTCGGGAATGCCGGGATAAGGCTTCGTATAGACATTATAATTTGCAGAATAATGGGCACGGAAGTCGGCATAGACGGCGTCAAACGCCGCTGTTTCCGCCCCATCCGGGAGCAGGCTGCATATGAGATTGCGCACGCCATGACCCACGGCTTTGCGCACCTGCTCGCAGGTCACGGCAGAAAAGCCATGCGCCGCCAACGCATGATTGGCGCTGGCGGTCAGGTCGGAGAGCGTTTCAAGAAGGGTGCCGTCCAGATCCCAGAGGATGGTTGTATATTGCATAGGCTCAGCTTTCCAGATGCTCCAGTGCCATCTCCAGCTCATCGGCGGAAAGGCCGTCGTTGCGGAGCATCTGGCGCATCACTTCAATATCAGAGGAAATATCCAGCACGTCGGTGTCAAAGAGCTTGTCCAGCTGGCGCTCGTAGCTCTCGGTGAGCTGGTCGAGCATGCCGCTGATTTCCTTCTTTGCCCGGCGGATGTTTTCGGTTTCCACGCCCTGTTCTTCGAGCTGGGCGTAGGTTTCCAGAATTTTCAGGGTCTGGGGAAGGTAGTAGTCCATGAAGGAGCGCAATTCCCCTTCGCGCTCCGGATGCTTGGAGAGATAGCGGAAAATCTCGCCGGTGAGAAGCTCAATGCGGTCGATTTTTCTGGACATGACCTCATCGGCAATGCGGTCATTGTCCCTGCGGATGCGGCGGAGGACTTCTTCGGCGCGGTCATCGCTTTTTTTCGGTGCAGGCTGTTTTTTCTCCTGTACCATTTGGTCGGCAGAGTATTCGGTGAACATCAGTCTGCCATGCTTGCGGTCGATCCACGCCTGTTCCCACACGCCAAGCTCGATCATTTTTTGCAGATCGGCCATGACCTGACGGAATGGACGCCCGGTTCGGTCGGCAAGCTCATGGATGGAGTAATAGGTGCCGTTGGGAGGCAGGATCGCGGCATATTCCTGAAGCCGCTTGGACTGCTTTGCCCGCATGAGGCCGAATATGGTGAGGTAAATGCCTACCGCCAGCAAGCCGACGGAGAAAAAGCCATCCCCCATAAATTCCCGGAAGGTAGTCATCTCAGAGATCGAATCAGCCAGCGCAAGAAGACCTACACCGCCGATGCTCAGACCGGTGATGAACATCGGCTTGCCGAATTTGAGCTTTCCCGTGCGGGTTTTTTCCTCCGCTTTCGGCTTGGGCGGGGTGGCGCGCTGGGTGTGGACAGGCGCCTGATTTCGCTCCTGCACCGGGACTGCCCACTGGGCATTGCGCTGGCGGGTGCGTTCCGCCTGCTCCTGTGCCTGCTTGGCCCAATACTGCGCCTGCTGCTTTGCCCGCTCGGACTGCTGCTGCGCCTGCCGGGCATAATTCTGGCCTGCCTGGGACTGGTAGTTCGGCGCGGAAGACTGCTCCTGCTGCTTTCTCTGCTCAGCAGAGGGATAATCCATTGCAAGGTCAGGGAGAATCCCTTTGGATCTGAGGATGACCAGCACGACACCAAGCGGCCATGCCGCCATAAATGCACCGACGATCAGAAGTGTCCATATCGTATTACTGCGCTGCTTGCGCGCATTGCGTTCACGATTGTCCATGGCAAACCTCCTGGAAATTTCGCACAGGGGACGGTTCTGTGTGCTTAGCACACAGAACCGTCCCCTGTGTTATGCTAAGCATAAGGACTTATTTCTTCCTTTTGATTTTGGGACTGTTGATATCGATCCAGCTGCCGATGCGGTAGTCCCACTCCTCGGGCTTGACCTCATTGCAGCCGCCGCCGTGATAGAAGGTGATCTCGCCGAAGTAAATTTTGCCATCCAGATTGTAGAGATCCACGCGGCAATGCGGGAAGGGCTGGGACAGCTTGCGGGCGATTTCGACCATTCTTTCAAAGTTTTCCGGCTTCTTGACCTCAAAATCCGCATTGGGTCTGGTTTCCCAGACGGGCAGGAGCTTGAAGTCCATATCATAGATGTTGCGGGGATATTTTTCGTTGTAGATCAGATCCTCGGTATAAAGGCCGAGATCGAGGAAAAGGAGCTTCGGCTCGCCGTCAAAGCACATGAATTTATAGTCCAGCGGCAGGCGGCCTTCCTTATCGCGCACGACCTTTTCGGCCACGATCTTCCGCTCCACGTTCTTGTAATTCCACTCTCTGGAATAGGGATAGGCATTCTGCCGCAGGGCATAGCGGAAGCGGCGGCGGAAGGACTTCAGATTATTGGGCTTATCGGGGCTTAGGATATAGTTTTCCCCGGAACCGTGGGTACATTTAAAGATAATTTCCCCCATATTTTCAAAATTCTTGAAATCGATCTCATCGACGGAATTGTAAACACCGACCTGAGGCAGGAGAATATCTTCGTAGCCGCATTCTGCCACATAGCCGCGGACGGCATTCTTGCACGAGCAGCGGGTCAGAAGCGGGTCGCGGTTATTGAGCTTGAGCCACCAGAGCTTCTCATCGAAGGTTCTGGGATTCTTCAGGTCAAGGCCGGTGCCGCAGTAGAGCTTGTGGAACCACTGGGCATACTTTTCATCCGGCACATGGAGCATGAACTTTGCAAAGCTGCTTCTGGCAAACTGAAACACCATGCTGCCCACATCGCTTTTATCCGACCAATTTCTCAGGGCGGTTTTTATCTGATAAATCATGTTGTATCCTTCCTCGCAAAGCGGCATCGGATGCGGCCGCTTTGGCAGTCCTTGTTCTCCGGCAGTTCAGACCTTTTCTCAATGTCATGCGTCATTCGCGCAGCTGGCCAAAGGCTCCACCTGGAAGCAATGTCATCAACTTAACAGAGGCATATCCGAAATGTATCGCCGTAGGGGAGGGGCTTGCTCCTCCCCGATGGTGGGATTAGCACCGATTGGAATGTGTGCAGAAAACCAAGGCCGGATTCGGGAGGGGCAAGCCCCTCCCCTACGGCATCGCATAATATAGACATTGGCTTTCTTTTGAAATGTCTGCCTTAAGTTGATGACATTACCTCCGGGGGGAGCTGACGCCCCACCCAAAATGCAGCAGAAAAATCGATCTAAACAGCTAAATATCGAAAATATAGGGGGATTAGAAAACTTTTTGGATAAATCCCCTCAGTCGGCTTCGCCGACAGCTCCCCTTATAAATAAGGGGAGCCTTTTTCCCTTGTGATGCAGAAAACGCGCAAATGGGTTATCTCGCGGGTCAGGCAATGGAACCAGCCGCTTTTTTGGGAGTATCCGGCATCCTTAAAGCCCAGCTTTTCCAGGGTGCGGATGGAGGGGGCATTGTCCTCCTTGACCACGGCATAGAGGCAATCCCATGCAGCAGCCGTATCCGCAATGGCGGCGGCGATCAGCTTCCCGCCGAGGCCTGCGCCGCGGTATTTGGGGTTTACATAATACGGATTGATCAAGGCATCCTTTTCGGAGAGAAAACGGTATTTGCCCAGATAATTTTTCTTGATAAAGCAGTAGCCTGCGGGCAGCGCGCCATCGGTCAAATAATAGACGGTATAGCCCCGGAATACCCGAAGGAGCAGTCTTGCCTTGTCAAATACCGAAAAGCACTGCCGGATGCGCGGCGGCACCAGACAGAACAAAGTCGGGGTAAAGGCCGAAAGGCACAGCGGATTCTGCCGGTCAGGTGCTTTGATTATGCGCTCACTAGCTCTCACCGCTTGCGCCTCCTTTTTTACAGATTTTCCTTGTACCACGCAATGGCGGCCTCGATGCCGCGCTCAAAGCTCCAGTCGGGGTCATAGCCGAGCAGGCGCTTGGCCTTGGAGATGTCGGCGTTGGAATGCTTGATGTCGCCCTTGCGGTCAGGCCCGAAGTTCGGCTCCACATCCATGCCGAGTGCCTTGGTCAGGCCGTAGTAGATGTCGATGAGGTACTCTCTGCCGCCGTAGGCGATGTTGAAGGCTTCACCGGCAGCCTCAGAGGGGGCAAGGCAGGCTTTGAGGTTGGCTTCGATGACGTTTTCGATATAGGTAAAGTCGCGGCTCTGGCGTCCGTCACCGTTGATGGTGGGCGTTTCGCCGTGGATGAGCATCTTGATGAATTTGGGGATGACGGCGGCATAGGCGCCATCCGGGTCCTGACGGCGGCCGAAGACGTTGAAATAGCGCAGGCCGACGGTTTCCAGACCGAAGTGCATGGTATACTGCTTTGCCCACTGCTCATCGCACATCTTGGTCAGCGCATAGGGGGAGAGCAGGTTGCCCTCTCTGCCCTCTGCCTTGGGCAGGTTCGGCTCATCGCCGTAGACGGAGCTGGAGGAGGCATAGACAAAGCGCTTGACGCCATTCTGGCGTGCGGCCTCCATCATGTTCAGGGTGCCCTGAATATTGTTGGCGCAGTAGAACAGCGGCATCTCGATCGAGCGGGGAACGCTGCCCCATGCGGCCTGATTGAGCACATAGTCCACGCCCTCGCAGGCCTTCATGCAGGTGTCGAGATCCTTGATGTCGCCCTTGATGAAGGTGTAGTTGGGGTTGTCCAGAAGCAGATCCACATTTTTCTGCTTGCCGGTAGAAAGATCGTCCAGACAGCGAACCTTATGTCCAAGCTTCAGGATGGCTTCGCAGAGGTTCGAGCCGATAAAACCGGCGCCGCCGGTAACTAAGAAGGTACTGCCTTCCGGGAATTTCAGATTTTGATAACCCATGGATATTACCTCTTTCCGTAAATTTCATCGAGAATTTCATCAGATTCTTCCCCGAAGAACGCACCGGAGGACAGCTGATGATACATGGTTCCGCCGTATTTGAGGTTCATTTCAATGAACACAGGTTCTCCGTCCTCGCCCACGGTGAAGTCCCATGAGATGAGCTTGAAGTCGCCCATTTTTCCGGCAAGCTTCAGGGCAATTTCGCAGACCTTGTCGTAGCTGGGTACGCGGAAGTCGGCGTATTTGATGCCGCAGGGATGGGTATCGTGGCCCACATAGTGGACATCATAGGCCTTGGGATAGAGCATGCCATCCGGCTTGATGCTGGCGCACACACCGCCGACAGCGACCTGACCCATACGCACCGCATCGCTTGTGCCGACCTGGAAATAGGAGCGAAGGACGCGGATGCCCTTTTGGTTGGCATAGGTCACAACGCGGATGGTATTGCAGGAGCTGGGGTTCATTTTTGCCATTTCGGGATGCTGGGTGATGTACTCCTGCGCGTTGGTTTCCTCGGGCAGCTCCTTGAGAAGCCGCAGGAGCGCATCCTTGCCGTCCTTGGTTTTCCAGAAATAAATGCCGCCGCCCTTGCCGGACTCCAGCGCGACCTTAAAGATCACATCGCCGCAGTCAATGCAATTCTGAATGGCCTGCTCCTCGGAGATGATCGAATAGTCATCTGCATGATAGATGCCTGCCATTTTGCGGAAGACGGACTTCGGATGGCGAATCTCCGGGAAATACATAGCATAGTTGTTCTTATTGTCGATGCCATGGGCAGAGCCCCAGTCGTTGAGGCGGTCTTCGATCTCGGTGTACTGCACATCCACCGGAACATAGCGCACATCGAACACGCCGGTCTGCGCGGTCAGAAGCTCATGCCAGAGCGGCGAAAAATGCTTGGTATATTTGCTCCAGTAAGCCTTTGCAGCCTTGCGCTGCTCCGGCGTAATGGCGTTTTTGTGGTCGCCGTATTTGCCTTTTACCTGCTTACGCAGATAGTATCTGCGCACGCCAAGGCGAAGCGATTTGGATAATTGGTCGATTTTGACCGGAAGCACTTCTGTAAGGAAAGCGGACATCGTGTTTCCCCCTTTTAAATTCCTTCTACACCGTGGCGGCGGAGAATAGCAAGACCGGCGGCATAGGAGACGAAATCAGAGATATCGTCAAGGTCGCATTCGATGCCGAAGGCGGCCTCGAGCTGGCTGATCAGGCCCATCTGGCTGTAGCTGTCCCAGCAGCCCTTCTCCTGCTCCATCAGAGCGGCAAGCTCGGCGTCGGTGAGCTTCAGTGTCGTCTGCATCATCTGATTGTATTTTTCAATATTTGTCATGACGATGACCTCCTACATCATGATTTTCTCGGAATAGAGGGAGTCGATCTCCTCAGGTGTAACATTTTTGGCTTTTTGCGTCACTACGCGGTAAATGCTGTTGCGGCGAATGGCGGTATACCTGCCGAACAGGGTCGCAAAGGGACGGCGGAAGAGCGCCGAGCGCTCGATCAGCGTGTCGGGCAGGGGATACGCCGGCACAAAGCGGCTGTCGCACCAGCAGAACAGGGCGCCGAGCTTTCGGCACAGGGCTGCCATCACAGCCTCCGGCTGCTTTGCAAACAGTGCGCGGTCGCTGATATATAAAATATCGGCAATTTTGACAACCTTAGCCTTGGTAAATACGCGGCAAAGGATCGTAATCGGCTGATTTTCTACATAAACGGTACAAAATCTGCCGCGGTAGCCCATGTTATCCTCAATCAGTGTGCGCTCTGCCTTCGGGGCTGCCGCCAGAATTTCTTCCGGCACTACGGTAGCCTTCAGGCGCTTTTGGAAGCACAGGCGGAACCGGCTGAAGGCCAGCGCCGCAGTGTCGAGCTGCTTACACTTGAAGATAGGGGACATCAGGAACTGATAGGTCTCATCTGTCGGCGTGAGATCAAGGGCAAGGTCGCCCTCGGCGAAGACTTTCAGGAGCAGCTTCATGCTGTAGCTGCGGTAATCCTCCCGCACCAGCGCGGAGGAGCCTGCACTCACGACCACATCCTCCCCGCCCATGCGGCGGACGGATTTGGAGCAGACCACAAAGCCGCAGAGTGCTTCATCGTCCAGCAGGACAAAGCCTACCACATCATCCACAGGGGGGTCGCTCTTCCAGCGGCAGTTGATGATGCTCTCCAGCAGATAGCGGGATGCAAAATGATATTCCTCGGACAGCTGCACGATCTCGTTCAGATATTGTCCTCGATGAATGGGCTGAATGGAGATGTTGCCCATAGCGGCCTCCTAAATGACACTGGATTCCAGTGCTGCGTAGTGGATTTTACCGGCTTCGCTTCTGGGAATCTCAGAAACCCGGTATACGCTCAGGCATTCCCGGTTGATTTTGGTCAGGGCACTGATATCTGCCATCACCGTTCCGGTGTCTGCCTCGGTGGTATAGATTTGGATATGGTCATCGGTGCCCTTGCAGGCAGCCTCATGACCCTGCTTTTTCAGAAGGGATTCGATTTCGTCCAGACTGACGCGCTCACCGTGAATTTTCAGGAAGCGCTTTTTGCGTCCGGCGATGGTATAGAAGCCATCCTCGTCCACGGTAACATAGTCGCCGGTGGCGAGCCGTCCGTTGCAGTCATCGCCCCGGTTCAGCTCGGAATAGTCCTGCGCATAGCCGAAGGCCACATTCGGCGCTTCAAATACCAGTTCGCCCCGCTGACCGATCGCCTGCATGGGTGCGCCGTTATCATCAATCATGGAGAGCTTACCGCCGGGAATGGAAATGCCGATGCAGCCGGCCTTGGCAAGCTGCCATTCCGGCGGCACATAGGAAATAAAGCAGGTAGCCTCGGTCTGACCGTAGAACACCAAAAAATCAATGCCCTTTTGGTTCAGCTTCGGCGCCATATCCAGAATAGCTTCGCGCTCCATTTTGCTGCCCGCCTGTGTCACATAGCGAAGGCTGGGCGTATCCATCGACGGGAAGCGAAGCTTTTTCAGGACCTCATAGGTAAAGGTGACACCGGCAAAGCCGGTTGCACGTTCCTCCCGCAGGAGGTTCCAGAAATCGCGGCTCATCACACCGGCGCGATTCATAATCAGCTTCGCGCCGCTGAGCAGATGCATCTGCATAAGATTCAGGCTGTAGCAGTAATTCAGCGGCAGTGTGGTAATAAAGCTGTCGTTTTCCGTCAGGCTGAAGGCCTCAATGCCGCTCTCATTGCTGAATTCAATGTTGCTGTAGCTCTGGCGGACACATTTGGGACTGCCGGTGCTGCCGGAGGTGGTCAGCATGGTGGCAAGCTCGGGGTGGATGGGATAGGGTGCATAATCGAGCCGGGACAGGACATAGTCTCCGTGACGGTACTGGGGATTTTCGCAGAAAAAGCTCTCCTCCGCCCAAACCCATGTGGGATGATAGCGGTCGAGCAGGGAGCGGAACAGCTCCGGCGTTGTTTTGCTGCCCACCATCAGCGGAGCGACCCCGGCCTTCATAAAGCCGACATAGCCCCAAACGGTTTGCTCTACATTGTTGGACACCAGAAAGGCCACACGGCGTTCCGGCGTGTAGACCAGCTCAGCAAAGCGGGCGGCCTGCTGCTCTAAAGCCTGGAAGGTATATCGGGTGCCGTCATCACAGACCATGGCTGTGCGGCTGCCAAAGCGGTCAAGTTGCTCGTAAAATCTCATAAGGTATCCTTCCTGTTTGGGATCGTCGTTTCGTTATTTCCTGTTGAATTTTCTGGCCTGACGCTTTCGGATCAGCTTCTGCACCCAGAATGGGGTCAGGCTTTTGATGACCACGGAGATAAAAGCCTGAATACGCCAGGAAATGGGATAATTCAGCAGCTTATAGCCCATTCGGGTGGTCTGATAGGTTAGCCAGCGAACCTTGAAGGTGCGGCGCTTGATGGCCTCGTCACCCTCGCGGAAATCATAAAGGGCTTCCTGAAGATTCACGCCCTGAAAGCCTGCATGGAAGAAGCGGAACCAGAGGTCATAATCCTGCCCGCGCTCGGTGCGCTTTGCGACAACATAGCCATCCAACGCATCATAGACGCGCTTATAGGTCATGATCATCGCATGACCGAAGGGCACCTTGCGGTACAGGGAATAGCGGTCGGGATGCTCGTCCATATAGTAAATGTCCGTCAGGCCGTTTTCGTTAAATCTCTGCGTGGCACAGCCGACCAGATCAATATCCGGGTGCTCAACAAGATACTTGATCTGCTTCTCAAAGCGCTCGGGATGGGAGCGGTCGTCGCCGTCCATTCTGGCAACATACTTGCCCTTGGCGTATTTCAGGCAATGGTTCAGGGAGTAGGCCAGCTTTCGGTTGACATCATTCTGCACCAGAACGAATTTGCCGGGATATTTCGCGGCATAGTCCTTGCAGATCTCGAAGGTATGATCCGTGGAGCAGTCGTCACAGATGACGAATTCCCAGTTGGTGTAGGTCTGTGCCAGAATCGAGTCGATGGCTTCAGGCAGGTACTGCTCGCAATTGCGAACAGACATGATAACCGAAATCAGGCCATAATCTTCCATGGTAAGGTTTGTCTCCTTTTATGCGTTTTTCGCCCGGAATTGCCGGGCAGCCTCAGCCATATTGAGGCTTTCCATGCCGTATTTTCGGTGAAGCTTCTGGAAATAGGCGAAAAGCTTCTCCTGCTGTGCAAAGCTGCGGTCTGCATTGGCGCCCAGATTGTGGGGGTGCCAATAGAGATGATAAACAAGGCCGTGCTTTGCGGCATATTTCATCTGGCTGCGAATGCGCGCCATTTTCAGCGGCTCCAAAAAGCGGAGCTTGGGATTATAGGGGCGCAGGAACGCCGAGCCGCAAACATCGATCAGACCGTTGCGCTCGCAGATGGCATGGCAGTTCGGGCCGGACAGGGGAAAATAGGAATCCAGCATCCGAATGGCGCGCAGCCAGAATTCCTTATGAATCCTGCGGTAGATCCAGTTGTTCTCCTCCCCGCGGTAGCACAGGAAGCCGCAGTCTCTCGCGGCGGCGGCATAGGCATCCGCGCTCTGGTTGCGCGGGAACACCAGAGAGACCGGGGGATAGGCGGTATCCTTTGCAATTTGCACCGCGGCCTTCATATCGGCGGTAAATTCCTCCACGCTCTGGCCTGCCTCGGTGCAGTAGTAGTGGGAGAAGGTGTGGGAGCCAAGCTCCTGTGTGGGATATTTCAGAATTTCATCCACCAGCTCGCGGGCATAGTACCAGGGGGATTCCGCTGCGCTCTCGCCCAGAGCTTCCATCTGCCGGTAGGGGTTGCGCCGTGCCAGCAGATAAGAGGGTTTTTTCTCCGGAATGTAACGCAGGAGCTGGGTCTTGTTTTCCGCCAGCAGGAAGCCCACCGTGCCCCATGTGGCGTGAATGCCGTATTGGTCAAACAGCTTCAGCTGCCGCTTGCCCTCGGCCTTTCCGTTGATGACATTCTGACCGTATTCTTCTAAGGTAACGGCATCCTGCATTCCCCAGAACATTTCAAAATCCAGAGAGACGCAGAAAATGCCTTTATTTTGTTTCTTCAATGCAGAAACCTCCGCCGCTTACAGTCTCCAGTAAAGATAACCCGCTTCTTCATAGGCCTTGCGGTCAAGCAGACCCTTGAGGTCGAGAAGAACCTTGGGGGCATCTGCGGCATAGAGGGCATCGAGCTGGCCCATCGTGAGGGACTTGAACTGCTCGTGGGCAACGGCCAGAATGACCGCGTCCATATCGCGGATGCTGTCCGGGGAGACGAATTCAATGCCGTAAAGGCGCTTTGCTTCGTCGGCATCGGCGTTGGGGTCGGCGATGACGGCGGTGATGCCGTATTCGCGCAGCTCATTGTAGATGTCAATGATCTTGGTGTTGCGGGTATCGGGGCAATTCTCCTTGAAGGTGAAGCCCAGAATGGCTACGCGGGCATTTTTGACCGGGCGGTCGGCGCGGATGAGCTGCTTGACCAGATTCTCTGCGCAGTATTTGCCCATGTCATCATTGATGCGGCGGCCGGAGAGGATGATCTGGCTGTGATAGCCGAGCTGCTCGGCCTTATAGGTGAGGTAGTAGGGGTCCACGCCGATGCAGTGGCCGCCGACCAGACCGGGGTAGAACTTCAGGAAGTTCCATTTGGTGCCTGCGGCTTCCAGAACGGACTTGGTATCAATGCCCATCTTGTTAAAGATGATGGAAAGCTCATTCATAAAGGCGATGTTGATATCGCGCTGGCTGTTCTCGATGACCTTGGCGGCCTCGGCAACCTTGATGCATTCGGCGCGGTGCACACCGGCCTCGACAACCAGCTCATAGACCTTGGCGATCTCTTCCAGAGCCTCTGCATCCATGCCGGAGACGATCTTCTTGATGGTTTCCAGATGGTGCACCTTGTCGCCGGGGTTGATGCGCTCGGGGGAGTAGCCGATTTTGAAGTCCACGCCGCACTTGAGGCCGGATTCCTGCTCCAGAATGGGGACGCAGATATCCTCGGTGACGCCGGGATAGACGGTGGATTCGAATACCACGATGCTGCCCTTTGTCAGGTTTCTGCCCAGAATGCGGCTGGCGCCCTCTACGGGGGTCAGGTCGGGGGTATGGTCGTCATTGACGGGGGTGGGAACCGCGACAATGTGGAATTTCGCCTCGCGGAGTCTGGTCTCGTCGGCGGTAAACTCGACGGTAGAGGCCTTGATGGTCTCATCGCCGACCTCGTTGGTGGGGTCGATACCGGATTTATAAAGCTCAATTTTTCTGGCGTTCAGGTCATAACCGATGACGTTTACCTTTCTGGCAAACGCAACTGCGATGGGCATTCCAACATAGCCAAGGCCGACCAGAGAAATTTTTTCCTCTTTATTGACAATTTTTTCATACAGACTCATGATATTTATCACCTTTCTAAATACGAATAAATCGTGCGATATAGCGTATCGCAGACAATATTGACATCGAAGCGGGTTTCGGCAAGCTTGCGGGATTCGATGGCCATGGCTTCGGCCATTTCGCGGTTCTTGCAGAGCTTTTCCATTGCATCGGACAGGGCTCCCACGGCCTTCACCGGCACAAGGAAGCCATTCTTGCCGTCAATGACGGTCTCCCGGCAGCCCGGGGCGCGGGTCGTGACCACAGGACGGCCAACGGAGAGCGCCTCCAGAACGGAATGGGGCGTACCCTCATGATAGGAGGGGAGGACAAAGCCATAGCAGCTTTGCAGGTACGGCAGCACATCATCCTGCTGCCCGTGGTAGATCACGGTACCGTCGTCAATATAGGGCTGGATATCCGCCATGCTCAGCATGGTCTGGTTGGGGTCAAAGTAGCCAACGACATGGCACTTGGCATCGGGCACGCGCCTGCGGAGCTTGCGTCCTGCCTCCAGAAATTCCATCAGACCCTTATCCCGGATCAGCCGCCCCACAAAGAGGAAATCGTGGTTATCCGGCAGAGGAGAAACGGGATACTGCTTGAGATTCACGCCGGAGCCGGGAATCATAACCGCCTGCTTCCGCTTGGCAATTCTCATATCAAGGAACAGGCGCAGATCGTCGTTATTCTGGAAGAAAATCTTGTTTGCTCTCGGGAAGGAGACGCGATATTCCAGCTTGACGATATCCTGGATCAGTTTGCGCTTGAAGTTTTCGGGCGGATCGCGCAGCACGGAGCCGACACCGCCGAGCATGATGAAGCGGTAAGGAATATGTACATGCTTAGCAGCCAGCGTGCCATAGATCATCATTTTGGCATGGTCACAAATGACGGCCTTGGGCTTCAGCTCACACAGCTGCTTGCGAAGATCAAAGTAGGTCGCAAGATCCGTGAAGGGATTGGTGGAGTTCTTGTTCAGCTTGACCTGATAGTATTGAATGCCATCTTTGGCAAAGACAGCCTTCCACTCTTCCTCCGGCTCCGGCCCCAAAACGATAACCTCAGCCCGCCACTCCCGCAGATATTTCATGCAGTCCAGTCGGAATCTGTATACAGATGGTGTGTGGCCGGTGAGAAATGCGATCTTCATATTGCTGCCTCCGTTCGGTCGATCAGGTCCTCGGTGTCAACAGCTTCTTCCTGTGCATAGACACCTTCGCTCTTGAGTACGGAAAGGACAGTGCGGAAAAAAATCTTTACGTCCAGTCCGAAAGAGACATGGTCTACATAGTAGATATCGTTTTTATATTTTTCCTTGGTTTGGATGGAGTTGCGGAAATAGGCCTGCGAATAGCCCGTGATGCCGGGGCGCACATCCAGCCGCCGCCATTCGTGCGGCTCATAGAGGGTGGCCTCATCGGGAAGGTCGGGGCGCGGGCCGATGAAGCTCATCTGACCGAGCAGGACATTGAGCACCTGCGGCAGCTCATCCACAGAGGTCTTGCGCAGGAGCTTGCCAACTCTGGTCAGCCGGGGATCATCGGGGGCGTTGTATGTAGAGCCGTCGGGCATTCGCAGATCGGGCGCGTGATTCTTCATCGAGCGCAGCTTATACATCTTGAATACCTTGCGGTTTTTGCCGATGCGCGGCGCATTATAGAAAATCGGGAAGCCATCGTCAATGACGATTGCAATTCCGGCAAAGAAGATCACGACCAGAATAAAGGGAAGGGCAATCAGGCTCAGGAGAAAATCCATGATCCGCTTGAATACCTTATCGTAAATCATTTCACCACATCCAGTGCTTTGATAAAATTCTCTATGACGTAGTCCACCTCTTCATTGGTGAGAAGGGTGTGGAGGGGCAGGGTGATCTCATTGGAGAACTGGGCGAGGGCATTGGGATAATCGGCAATTTGGAAGCCCAGATTCTTGTAGGCGGTCAGCAGGGGCAGGGGCTTATAGTGGACGTTGCAGGAGATGCCCTGCTCTGCCATGTAGATGATCAGGCGGTTTCTGCGGTCTGCATCGCAGTCCGGCACGCGGCTGAGGTAGAGATGGCAGTTGGAGAAGTAGCCGTCCTCAAAATGGTCTCTCGTGGTGATGCCCAGCGGCAGAAACGCTTCGTCATAGCGGCGGACAATCTCCCGGCGGCGAGCCACCAGACCGTCATAGCGCTCGAGCTGAGCAAGACCCATGGCGGCGGCAATGTCGGTCATATTGTTCTTGTAGGCCAGCGAAAGAATATCGTATTCCCACGCGCCGAGGCCGACCTTGGCAAGCGCGTCCTTGGACTGCCCATGCAGGCACAGGAGGTTGAGCCGGCGGTAAATCTCGTCGCTGTCCAGCCCTTCGCGTGCCTTCCAGCAAAGTGCGCCGCCCCCTGCCGTGGTGAGGTTCTTCACCGCATGGAAGGAGAAGGCCGTGAAGTCTGCCACGCTGCCGCTCTTCTGCCCCTTGTAGGAGGCGCCGATGCCGTGGGCGCTGTCTGAGAGAATCACGGGGCGGTCAAACAGGCGCTGAAGATCGTTCTTCGGAGAATAGAGGTGCTTTTTTTCTTCAATGGCAGGGATCAGGCGGTCATAATCCGCCATTTTGCCCGCAATATCCACCGGGATGATGACCTTGGTTGCAGGGGTGATAGCGCGGGAGAGCTGCTCGGGATCCATTTCGAAGCTATCCGCTTTGGTATCCACAAGGACGATCTTCGCGCCGACATGGTGGATAACGCTTGCGGAGGCCGTATAGGTATAGGCGGTGGTGATGACCTCATCCCCCGGGCCGACGTCCAGCAGCCGCAGTGCCATCTCCATGGCTGCGGTAGCAGAGTTCAGGCAAATGACGCGGTCAGAGCCTGTGTAGGCCTTCAGCCGCTTTTCCAGCTCCTTTGTCCGCGGGCCGGTGGTAATCCAGCCCGAGCGCAGGGCTTCGGTTACAGCGTCAATTTCCTTCTGGCTGATATCAGGGGGCGAAAACGGAATCTTCATCACAATATAGGACCTCTTTTACTGCAAATAATGAGAAAGCTTTGCGTGCTTCCGTGTAAGTTTTGGATTAATTCCGAATATTTCCCGGATTTCCATGGAAAAAGCGTTTTAATAATCCAAAAAATATGCAAATCTATACAGCTTAATCATACCACAGATAGCGGCCGGTTTCAACATAAAATGCTTTTATTGGGCAGATTAAATTTCAGGAGGCACGGAATCCGTTCCCCCGGAAGGCAATGTCATCAACTTAAGGCAAAACTTTGCGGCTCGGTGGCAGGCACCCCCGTAGGGGCGAACTGTGTTCGCCCGCTCCGTCTTGCTGCTTAATCAGATGTCGGCTGAATCGGCAGTCGGGCGAACGCAGTTCGCCCCTACGGCGGTGCATGTAATGAAAACCGGAATTGGGGACGGTTTTCATAAACTAAGCCCGGAAATCCACTGTCGGATTTCCGGGCTTTGGGGCTTATTTTATCAGATTGCGAATTGGTACACGCAGAAGGCGGCGTAGATGAGCAGGAGGGTGATGCCCTGCGGTCTTGTCAGCTTTTTGCGAACCAGCGCAGGCACGGTGAGCAGAAGCATGGATGCCAGCATCACCGGAATATCCACCACGAAGGAGGAATTCAGCCCTGCAATCAGCTTGCTCGAAGGTACAGCAAAGGGCTTGAGGCTTGCCGACACGCCGGTGACCAGCACAAGATTAAAGAGGTTTGCGCCGATGATATTGCCAAGAGACAGGGCGCTGTGCCCCTTAATGAGCGCAGTGACGGCAGTGACCAGCTCCGGCAGGGAGGTGCCCAGTGCCACGAAGGTGAGGGCAATGACGGATTCGGGTACGCCGAGGGCTTCCGCGATTTTGGTGCCGTTGTCCACCAGCAGCCGTGCGCCGACGGCAATGCAGACCGCGCCGAGCACCAGAAGGAGCAGCTCCTTCCAAAGGGGCATCTGCTCCTCCTCGGCAGCCTCTTCCTCCATGCTCTGCCGGGTCAGCGCCTGACGGATCAGCACGAACATATACACGGCGAAGATGGCCAGCAGAACCAATCCCGTCCAGCGGCTGAACTCTCCGGTGCACAGCGCAACGGCAACATAAAACGCAGCGCTGACAAAGAAGAAAATCACAGGTGTGCGCAGCACCTTGCGATCGACCGTTGCGGGACGGATGGCAACGGTGAGAGCGCAAATCAGCGCGGTATTGCAGATGATCGAGCCGATGGCGTTGCCATAGGCAATTTCGCCATGCCCGGAAATCGCGGAGGTCGCAGAGACCATAACCTCCGGCAGGGTTGTGCCTACGGAAACCACCGTGGCGCCAATGAGCAGCTCAGGCACATGGAACCGATGGGCAATGCCGGTGGCACCGTCAACGAACCAGTCGCCGCCCTTGATGAGCAGCAGCAGGCCAAGAATGAATAACAGTACAGGAATCAGCATGGCAGATTCTCCTATCAAAGCAGCATTGGGCTTCCACCCGAAGTATTAGACGATGAAATCAGGAAGAAGTTCCCGCGTTTGTCAGATTTTTTTGTCCTGCGATGCGCTTTTTTCTTTGCGCGCGCACCACGACATAAACCATCATGATGACGGTAATCAGATAAGGGATCATGGCGGTAAGGTCAGAGCTGACCCGCCCCTGCAGGCGGTAGCCGAGGGCATCGAAGAAGCCGAACATCAGCGCGGCAAGATAGGCTTTTCCCGGATTTGCCGCGCTGAAAATCACGCAGGCAAAGGCAATATAGCCGCGGGAATTGCTCATATTCTCGGTGAAGGTGCCGTTGAGGTAGCCGAGGGACAGGTGCGCACCGGCAAGGCCGCAGAAAATGCCGCACAGAACGCTGGCGATATGCTTCATTTTTTCCGGGCTGATACCGGCTGTGCGCAGTGTCTCCGGCTGCTCGCCCGCTGCGCGAAGCCAGAAGCCCCAGCGGGTGTGGTATACCAGCACCCACATGAGAATGACCAGAAGCCAGGTGAGGTAAACAAAGAGGGAATGGTTATTCAAAACCTGCCCCACAAAAGGAATTTTGCTGAGGAATGCAAGCCGAACCTTGGGCAGCGCGGCAACATGATAGCCGGAGGTGCCGGACATGCCGAAAATCGTGCGGGAGAGGAATGCGGTGATACCGGCGGCGAAGGTATTGAGGGCGCAGCCGATGATAAATTCATCCGAGCGGAAGCGCACCACCAGCAGGGCGAAAAACAGCCCCACCAGAATGCCGAAGATCACCGCCGCCAGTACGCCCAGTGCTGCCGAGGCCAGATAATAGCTGCCCAGAACTGCCGCAAATGCGCCCATGAGGATCATGCCGTCCATGCCGATGTTCATGATTCCGGCGTGTTCGGTCATGGCGCCGCCCAGCGCTGCCAGCGCGACCGGCGTGGCAGAGCGCAGCATCTGGTTGAAGGTGCCGGGCGACAGGACAGTTTTCAGAAAATCATGCATGCCGCGCCGCCTCCTTTGCTTTGGCCTGTGCCCTTCTCTGGGCGATGGCCTGCGAAATGCCGCCCTCCGCTGCCATGAAGAAAATCACGAGCGTCTGGAGGATCAGATAGATCTGCCGGGGCACATCGGCATTAAGCTCCATGCCGGCTGCGCCCAGCTTCAATACAGCGAAGAACAGGCTCATGAGGATGGCAGTCAGCGGTTCATAGCCCGCGATCATGGCCACCATCAGCCCTTCAAAATAGTATTCGTTGCTGACGCTGGATTTGAAGATATGCTCTGCGCCGTAAACCCGAAGCATACCCACAAGGCCGCACATCGCGCCGGAGACCAGCATGCTCAGAAGCACGATCCGATCTGTGGACATACCTGCAAAGCGGGCAAAGCGCGGATTCTGTCCCGTCAGCTTCATTTCATAGCCCGTCGCCGTCCGCTTGAGGACGTACCAGACCAGAAACGCAATGATCGCCGAGGCGAAAATGGCGGTGGAGAGATTGGAGCCTGTGACGAGCTTACCCAGCCAGAAGGGCTTGGGCAGATTCCCGGTGCCTGCCACAATATTATTGTTGGCATTCTTCCACGGCCCCTTGGCAAGAAACTGGCAGAGGTACACCGCTACCGTATTGAGCATGATCGTGGTGATGACCTCGCTGACCTTGAGCTTCACCTTGAGGATGCCGGGAACGAACGCATAGGCCGCGCCGGTGAGCACTGCACCGAGTACGGCGCAGGGCAGGACGATCCATGGGGACATTCCGCCCATGACCACACCGATGCGGGCTGAGACGATGGCGCCCAGCAGGAGCTGGCCTTCGCCGCCTACATTAAATATGCCCGCCTTCGCGCCCACCACGCAGGCCAGCGCGCACAGGCAAAGCACCATGGCATATTCGAGCGTATCGCCGATATGCCGCGCATTGGAGAAGGCGCCGCGCACCAGCTCCCGATAAGCGCGAAGCGGCGAAAATCCGGCAGCCCAAAGCACCAGCGCCCCAATGAGAAGCGCCAGCACGATGGAAATACCCAGAGAAATGAGATAAGAAAGGCGTTTTTTCCTCATGCCTGCCCCTCCTGTGTCCGATTGCCGGTCATGTAATAGCCAAGCGTCTGGCGGGTCACGCCGTCAGCTGTAAATTCGCCGGTGATCTGCCCCTCATAGAGGGTGATGATCCGGTCGCTGAGGCGGAGCACCTCGTCCAGATCGGCACTGGACAGAAGCACCGCGCAGCCGCTGTTTCGTTTTTGAATGATACAGTCATGGATAAAGTCCGAAGCGCCCACATCCACGCCGCGGGTGGGCTGGGAAATGACCAGCGCGGCGGCATCGAAGGAAAATTCGCGGGCAACGACCACCTTTTGCAGATTGCCGCCGGACATGGAGCCTGCCGGGGTGTCCATGCCGCCGCTGCGGATGTCATAGCGGGTGTAAAGCTCCTGCGCCCAAGCCCGAATCTCGTCCCTGCGCTGGTGGAAGCCGAAGCGCAGGAAGCGCCCCTCCCGGTGGTGACCGGTGAGAAGATTGTCGGCAATGCTGGCCTCGGGGCTGACGCCGGTTCTCAGGCGATCCTCCGGCACATGGGCAAGGCCTGCTGCACGGATGCTGCCGGGCGTTTTGCCGGTAATATCCTGCCCGGACAGGACGACCCGCCCGGACTTCGCCTTCCGCATCCCGCAGATGGCCTCCAGAAGCTCAGACTGTCCATTGCCTTCGATCGCGGCAATGCCCAGAATTTCGCCGCTGTGTACGCTGAGGCTCACGCCCTTCACCGCCTCCATGCCGCGGCTGTCGGTCACATGGAGATTTTCCACCGTAAGGCAGGCCGCGCCCGGCTCGCCTTCGCGCAGAATATCGTCTTCGTCCACCTCATGCCCGACCATCATGGAGGAAATCTGCTGCTGGGTGAGATTCTTTGTCTCATCAATGCCCATCAGGACACCCTGCCGCAGAACACCCACCCGGTCAGAGATCGCCATGACCTCATAGAGCTTGTGGGTGATGAGAATGACGGTCATATTCTGCTCCTTTACGATCCGGCGCAGGACGGCAAAGAGCTCATCCGTCTCCTGCGGGGTCAGGACGGCAGTCGGCTCATCGAGAATCAGAATATCCGCGCCGCGGTAGAGGGCTTTCAGAATCTCCACGCGCTGCTGCACGCCCACGCTCAGTTCCTGAATCACGGCGGTGGGATCAACCTCCAGCGCGTAGTTTTTGGAAAGTGCACGGGTCTCCTCAATGGCCTTGCGGTGGTCATAGAAGAGCTTACCCGGCTCCCGACCCAGCACGATATTCTGCGCCACGGTAAAGGAGGGCACCAGCATAAAATGCTGATGCACCATTCCAACGCCTGCCGCCATGGCATAGCGGGGCGAAAATTCGGTAACTCTTTGGCCCTTAATATAGACCTCGCCCGCAGTGGGCGTATGGATGCCATAGAGAATATTCATTAAGGTCGATTTTCCCGCGCCGTTTTCGCCGACCAGCGCGAAAATCTCGCCCTGCCGGATCTCCAGAGAGACATCCCGATTGGCAACCACGCCGGGGAATTCCATCGTAATATGGGAAAAGCGGATCATCGAATTTTCCAATGGATAACCTCCTTACAACACGGAGAATCAGAACTGACGGTAGATAAATTCCGAGGCAATATAGCTGCCCCGCAGAATGCCGAGGAACAAAATGGCCGCCATCGGGATCACCATCGCCAGCCACTGGACAAAGCCGGATTTTTTAGACAGCGTATCGCGCATACTGCCATGGCGCTCCTGATGGATCTCCACCAGCAGAAGCACGAGCGTGCATACGGCAATGACGATCAGATCCTTGCCGGGCAGCCCCATTTGCAGTACCGTGCCGCCGGTCAGCTCGCCGAAGCGGAAATCGGTAAAGGTGCGGCGAAGGAGGCGCAGTGCGCTGAGCAGGCGCGGTGCCCGGGTGATATAGCGGCCGATGAAGACCAGAAAGGCGGTGCGCGCCATGGAAAACAGCTGCCATGCGGGGCTTTCCGCCCGAATGTGCAGCTTTTCGCGCAGCACATGGAATACATTGCTGAGCAGCAGCGAGGCGGTGATCAGTGCGCCGTTCCAGAAGCCGAAGGCAATATAGCGGAAGTTGCCGCCATGCCACAGGCCGATGAGCAGGTAGACCACAAAGGTGGCAAGGGAGGTTGCGAAAATCTTTCCCAGCTTGCCGCCGATGCGCCGCCGCGCCCATTTATTCAGGCGCCCGAAGGGCTTGGACAGGCTCAGGGGATAGAACACATAATCGCGCATCCAGCTGCCCAGCGTGATATGCCAGCGCCGCCAGTAATCCGCAAGCGATGTGGCAAAAATCGGGCGGCGGAAGTTTTCCGCAAGGCGGATGCCGAACAGCTCTGCCGCGCCCCGGGCGATGTCGATGCCGCCGGAGAAATCGCAGTAAAGCTCGATGCAGTAGAGAAGAATGGAGAAGGCTGTTACCGCGCCGCCGTAGCTGTCCATGCTGCCGAAGAAGCTGTTCACCAGCACCGCCGCACGGTCGGCAATGACCATCTTTTTCAGATAGCCCCAGAGCATGAGCTGAATGCCGCTGCGCAGATTCTCCGCGCGGAACGCACTGCCCGCATAGAGCTGTTCGCTCAGCTCATTATAGCGGCTGATGGGGCCCTGCACCATCTGAGGAAAGAAGGAGGTGAAGAGGGCATATTTCAGCGGGTTCTTCTGCGCCTCATACTTGCCGCGGTACTGATCGATGACATAGCCCACCGACTGGAACACAAAAAAGCTCACGCCCAGCGGCAGCAGCAGCTCCGGCTGCTTTGGCAGCCAGGAGATGCCGAGTTTTCCCAGAATCGCGGCAATGGCAGTTTCGGTAAAGCTCAGATACTTGAGCACAAAGAGCATGCCGAGGTTGATGAGCAGCGCCGCGGCGACGATCCATTTTTTGCGCCGCTTGATCGCGGCCAGCGCCGCCTTGTCCGCATCCCTGCGCAGAAGGTTCTGCCGATGCAGCAAAAGGCCTGCCCCCCAGGTGGAGAGGGTGGCAAGCAGCAAAAAGCCCACGGTTTTCAGGCCGCCGGATAAGTAAAATACATAGCTGGCAGCCAGAAGCGCGACCCAGCGCAGTCGCCTGGGCACAATATAATATAGTAGGACGGACGCGGCAAGAAAGCCGATGAAGCCTGCCGATACAAACGACATAGGCTTACTGCTTTTGCTCGATCAGCGCAATGATCGCGTCCAGAGAATTGAAGTTCTCAGGCATCAGATCATCCACATTGATTTCCACATCAAATTCATCCATGATGCCGGTCACGATGGCCACGATATCCAGAGATTCGATCAGACCGTCGTCGATCAGGGCAGTCTCATTTTCAAAATCCACATCGGGACATACGTCTTCCAGAATTTCAAGAAGTCGGTCGCGGTTTACCATAATTTATCCTCCGTTCGATATTGCCATACCCGGGCCTTCCAGCCGTCTAAGGCATAGCCGAATTTTTCATAACAGGCGATGGCGGCAGCGTTGTCCGCCTGTGTCCACACGGTGCTGCGCCTGCCGCCGGTGATGCTTTGCAAGGCGCACAGCAAGGCTGTGGCCTCTCCCCTTTTGCGTGCTTCAGGGGCAACGAGCAGGTGAAGAATCTTGGATGCACCTTTGCCTGCGGCGTAGTGCAGAAGCGCGGTGATCTCATGCTGCGTATTCCGGCGGCAGAGCATGCGTCCCTCTTTTAAGTCGAGCAGCAGCTCACTGTGCGTGGGCAGGCAGCCGCCGAGCGGATGAAAGCCGGCCTTTAAAAGGGCTCCCACCTGCGGCAGATCATTTTCTGTGGCATATTCTGCGGGGAATTCCTGCGCTTCCTGCGCCTTTTTGCTCAGGCGCACGCGGTCAAAGAGGGGCGAAAAGCCGATTTGCTCCAAGCCCCTGCCCACCGCCTGAAGCGCAATGTCCCGGTCGCGGAAGGCGATCTCCGCCACGGTATCGCGCCGGGGGACAAGCGGAAGCGCGGTGCCGCTCAGCCAGAAGCTGAGCCGGTCATAGCCGTCCCGCGCCCAGAGCAGCAGCAGGCCGCCGTCAAATTCCTCCCCATAGAGCGTCCCTTCCGCGATGGCGCGGGAATACTCCTCGGGGGTGAAAAAGGCGTTGGTGCAGATGCCGCGGCGCATTTGCCGGGTGATTTGGGGCGAGAGGTCAGCGAAGCTTTCAATTTTCTGCAAAATAACGCTCCCTGAGCTTGACCCGGTCGATTTTTCCGTTGGCATTGGCCGGGAGGCGCTGCTCTATGCGCCAGACATTTGGGGTCATATATTTCGGAATGCGCTGCTTTGCCGCCGTGACCAGCGCCTCAACGGCAGCGGTGCTCTGGCAGAAGCAGACAATTTTATCGTTTTCCTTATCAAACAGGCAGGCAGCCGCCTGCACGCCGGGAATGGCGCAGATGGCGGTTTCCACCTCGCCCAGCTCGATGCGGTAGCCCATGTGCTTGATCTGGTCATCCTTCCGCGCAAGGAACAGCAGATTGCCGTCCGCGTCCCGCTTCGCCAAATCGCCGGTGCGGTAAAGCCGGTCGGGATAGCGCGAATGTAGGGGGTTCTGGATAAATGCGGCGCTCGTCTTCTCCGGCTCATCCAGATAGCCGATGGCAAGACCAATGCCGCGCACACAGATTTCGCCGACCTCCCCATCCGGAACAGGGCGGAGAGTGTCATCTAGCAGAAGAATTTCCATATTTTTGCAGGCCTTACCGATGGGGATCGGCTCACCATCGGCATAGCGGCGCTCGATGGGGAAGCAGGTGCAGTCCACCGTGACCTCCGTGGGGCCGTAAAGATTGATGATCTGCGCCTGCGGCAGAGCATCCTGCCAGCGGCGAAGATGAACACTTTGCAGCGCTTCACCGCCGAGAATGATCTTCCGAACAGATATCGGTGGCTGCTTTTCCAGAATCCCGGAGCCAGCCACCATGCGGAAGGCAGAGGTCGCCCAGAACAGGACACTCACGCCCTTCTCATTGAGGAAGGCCGTCAGCAGCTTGGGGAACATGAAGAGCTTTTTCGGCAAAATATGCAGGGTCAGACCGCCGCGCAGGCAGCTGGTGAGATCCTTCATGGACAGATCAAAGAAGAAGGGCGCCTGATTGGCAAGCACATCGTCCTCCCGCACGCCGGAAAAATCGCCCAGCCACTCAGCAAAGTCGATGATGGCGCGGTGGGAAATCAGAATGCCCTTGGGCGTTCCCGTGGAGCCGGAGGTATAGATCACATAAGCGGGATCGATATCCAGAACGGCATCGCGCCGCGCCCCAAGCCCGGCTTCATCCTCCGGGCAGCACAGGCATTCCTCCAGAAGCAGCACCGGGGCATAGCTTTGGAGCTCCTGGGCGCGCTTCATATCCTTTTGGGCGCAGAGAATGGCGGCGGGGCGCACCTGATGGAGAATGGTCTCCATGCGGGCAGCGGGCATTTTGGCGTCGAGCGGCACATAGCAGCACCCGGCCTGCAATGCCCCCATAAATCCTGCCACGCTGATGGCGGTGCGGCTGCAAAGCACGATGATCAGATCATTCTTTTTGCTCAGGGGCAGCAGGGCGCTGCCGATGGCGCGGGAGGCATGGAGCAGGCGGGAGAAGGTGAACGCATCGTTTTCATCCGTCAGCGCCAGTTTATCAGGCAGCCGGGCAGCCGTTGCCTCCAGATATTCAAGAAAATTCAGCGGCAATTGCAGCCCCTCCTCAATTCCGGTTTTTGATCGACTCACATTTTGGAAAGCAAAATCATTATAGCAGAAAGTCATCAATTGTCAATGGCGGGGGAGAAATGGGCAAAAAAAACCGCATTCCCGGTGGTTTTCCCGGAAATGCGGCAGGTTATTAGGACTGAGATTCGAGAAGCTCCTGAATAATGGCATCCCATTCCTCATAGGTTCGAGCGCCGACATAGGGCTCAGCGGTGAGGACCTTGCCGCCCTGACCAACAAAGTAGGTGGTCGGAACGGTATCCGTGGCGAAGACAGACAGGCGGTTATCGGCAAGAACGCAGGGATAGGTGATACCGGCATCGGAAATGACGGTTTCAGCGCTGTCGGTTTCGGTGATAACGCCGAGGATATCGAAGCCCTGATCGTGATACTTTTCGTAGAGCTCTTCGAGGTCAGGCATTTCGCTTACGCAGGGGGCGCACCAGGGCTCCCAGAAGTTGACCATCAGCAGCTTGCCGCTGGCAAAGTCGCTGTAGGTGTAGAGCTCGCCATCGAGGCCTTCTGCGGCAAAGGTGAGCTCATCGGGCAGGGCAGGTTTTTCGGCGGGAGTCTCTTCTGCGGGCTGCTGCGTCACAGGACCTCTGGCCTTGGCTGCCTGTGCTTCGCTCACTCTATCCTTGATGGACTGGTCAACGGAGGTGGCGCTGGAGTATCTGATGGTCAGATGGGCGATACCGGCAACCACATCGCTCGTATAGGTTTCGATCTCACCGGAGAGAATCAGGCCGGACTGGGGGTCGATGGTGAGGGTCACGTGCATGACCAGCTGATTTTCGTTGTTGCTGTCCTTGGCATCGTAACCGACTTCGAATTTGCCATCGTTGGTGCCGTAATCGGTAATGGAGCAGCTGTAGGTATCAATGTAGAGGAAAGAGCTGTTCAAACGCTGCTGAAGGCTGCGCTCGATGAGTTCCTCAATATGGGCATCGTCGTTTTCTTCGATGTACATATAGGGATCTTCCATATCGGTATTATAGTAGCAATGGGTGAATTCGCCGTTGTCATAATCGACACATTCGTTCACCTGAATGTTTTTTCCGTCATAGAGGAAGCGCTGGGTAGAGGAGTTGGCATACAGGCCTGCGTTCAGCTCGTCATCATTGCGGAATTCGGTTTCGAAGCCGCCGACAAGGCCGAGCAGGTTATAGGGAATGGTGCGATCCTTCAGATATTCGATGGTGATTTGCTGCGGGTCGGTAAACGCGGGGGGATCAGCCTTTTTTCCGCAAGCCGGAAGGGAAAAAAGAAGGAGGGCGGCAAGCAGAAGGGCAAGGATACGTTTCATAGGGAAAACCTCCGAAAATAATACTGCCTATACTATAGCACATTCTTCGAAAAAAAGGAACAAAATTTCTATTAATTTTTATAATTTGTAAAAAAATTGCTACGCCTTGCAAATGATTTCCCGATAAGCTATAATAAATCAGACGAAAAATAAAAAAGGAGACCGATATGCGCGATACGACAAATAAGCCGAAACAGACCAACCGGGCGCTGGTGCTTCTGGTGCTCCATGTGGGTGTGCTGATCTCCTCCCTGAGCGGTATCTGCCTCAAGCTTGCCGCCGCAGAACCCAGATTCAGTATGCCGTGGATTTTGCTCTATGGCGGCGCCGTGGCCTCACTGGGAATATATGCCGTTTTATGGCAGCAGGTACTCAAGAGAATGTCCCTGATTTCCGCATTTCTTAACAGAAGCATCAAGGTTCTCTGGGCCATGCTGTGGGGGCTGCTGCTCTTCCATGAACGGCTGAGCTGGAATATGCTTTTGGGTGTTGCCATTGTACTGGCAGGCGTGATCGTGATGGTGTATGCAGATGAAGAATAACTTATTACTATATATAGGAATCTACGTTCTGGCGGTGGTGATGACCTCCCTCTCGCAGGTGATGCTGAAAAAGGCCGCCATGAAGCCGCACAAAAGCTGGCTCTATGAATACCTGAACCCGCTGGTCATTTCGGCATACATTCTGGCCTTCGGCGCTCTGCCCCTGATGAGCGAATCCATGAAGGTCGTCTCCCTGTCCCTGGGCGGCGTGATCGAAGCCACCGGCTACGTCATCGTCATGATTCTGGGCGTACTGCTGCTAAAAGAAAAAATCACCCTGAAAAAAATGATCGGCGCTTCCCTCATTATTCTGGGCGCTGTCATCTATTCCCTCCAGTTGGGGTGGTATATTGCCTAAGCCGAGCAAAACCAATCCGAAATGAATCAGCCACCAACGCATAATCGTTGATGGCTGATTTTTTTGCCTTATTTGAAGCGCAGGCCAATGGGCTACGGTATACTTTTCGCTTCGCTGAAGGGAATAAAACGAACAATTTTCTCTACAAAAAAGGATATGATTTTTCTGATGAGGTGATCCATGCGCTCATAAAGACAAATCACCTTCCCGGCGGCCTGAAAGCCGAGCACAAAGCTCTCGGCAGGGCTATCGTCATACGTTTGCCCAATTGCGGCGATCAGGCCATAACCTGCCTTGATCAGCGTGTCCACCAGAAAGATCACGCCTGCCGGAATCCGGAGTACCAGACTCATGAGCCAGACAGACAGAAATGCCGCATTGCGCGTATAGACCGATGCCGGGGAGAAGGAAAGCGGCTGTATGGTGCTGAGCCATGCAGGCTTCTGTTCAAATTTTTCTTCAGGTCCGGTGCTGACAACAAAATACTCCGGCGAAACGGAGATAAGATATTGCGTATTTGCGCTAGCATATTCGATGTTCGGACGGCTGTAGAGCGGAATTTCATTTTGTTTGCTCAGTCTATTAAGATAGTCTCTGCATGTCTGCTCCAGCAGCGTATCTCTCGGCATGAGCTCCGCCATGAGAACACGCCGGGAAATGATTCCTTCACCGGAAGAGCTTGAGAAGAGCACTCCGATCACGATCAGCTGCAATAATTCCGCCAAAAGAAACGCCTTATTCCGAAAACCGAAGATGCAGCAAACAAGGCAGCTTATGAAGGTCGTATTGATCAGCACAACAAAAGCATCCGTAAAATAGGAAATTAACCCGGTTTTCCCCCATTTTTCCTGTATTTTTTTATTTGAATGACAGGCAAACAGGATCATCGCAGAAATTGCAATTACGGAAATAAAAATGCACATCACGGTCATAATTTCCAGCCTCCATTTTTCATTTTTTACCGGCGGTATCGTCTGTAGCTTCGGCGAATTTCTCCGGATGCCTGCGAAAGCTCTTCTATGCAAGTTTAACACAACATAATATAGCTGTCAATTTTAATTGCAGCCGCTTTTGTTTTTCAACGTTTTGCATGATTGGCTGCATTATTTTTTGACAAATCCGACAAAGCCTCAGCCGGAGGACAGCAAAATAATGCGCAGCCATTTCCCGGCGAAAATTGCAGCAAAGGATAGAAGCAAGCCGCCTTTAGCAGCCAAAAACCGTAAAAAAGAACTTCCCCATTTCCGGTTTTTGTTGCTATTGACATTTCTCCCCAAATATCGTATCCTAAAGTCAAAAAATGACGAAATGAGGTTCATACATGGATATTCAGGAGCCTGTAACGGCGAAACGGGACTTTCAACGGATCGGATTGGCGCTGCTCTTATTTGCGGTGGTGGATATCGGGTCGCAGTATTTGATCAAGTGGCTGCTCGTTTCTCTACGGGAGCACCTTGGCCTTGACCTCATAGCTCCCCCCTGGGCACAGTGGGTATTCTCCTTTGCCCCGATTTATTTTCTGGCGATTCCGCTGACACTGCTGGTGCTGCGCTCGGTTCCGGCGGATCGGGGAATCTCCTGCAAGCTCGGCTGGAAGAATTTCTTCCTCTTCCTGCTTATGTCCTTCCCTCTGATGTATGCAGGCAATCTGATCGGCAATCTGCTCTCCATGCTCCTGTCCGGGGGTGAGGCAGAGAATCACTTGGCAGAGTTGACCAACAGCACCAGCCCTCTGAAATATCTGGTGATGGTCTTTCTCGCTCCCCTGCTGGAGGAATATGTGTTCCGCAAGCAGCTCATTGACCGCACCGCGCGCTATGGCGAGAAGACGGCTGTCCTCTTCTCCGCTTTCGCCTTCGGCATCTTCCACATGAACCTGTTCCAGTTCTTCTATGCCTTCGCACTTGGCGCGCTGTTCGCCTACATCTACCTGCGCACCCGCCGCCTGCGCTACTCGGTCATCCTGCACATGCTCATCAATTTCCATGGCGCTGTCGTTGCCCCCTATCTTCTGTCTATGATAAGCATTGGGGAAGATATGCAGACCATTTCGACAGACTCCTTAGGTGCCCTGCTTGTGCTTCGGCTCTACAGCCTGCTTCTCATCGCCCTGTGTATTGCCGGTCTGGTCATTCTTATTGTGAAAGCGCGGCAATTTGTATTTGTCCCCGCCCCGCAGGAGCTTCCCCGGGAGGATCGCTTCAAAACCGTCTACTGCAATATCCCCATCATCCTCTTTACCCTCGTCTGCCTTGCCGTTTTCGTAATTGCCCTCTTCCCTGCCATATAATTCATCTCGGCCGCCATGCAAATGGCGGCCGGTTTTTTTGGAAAAAACTTTCCGGCTTCTTGCATTTTCGTATCATTTCATGTAAGATATATTT
The DNA here is from genome assembly GCA_045628065.1 of Faecousia sp. GTDB lineage: Bacteria > Bacillota > Clostridia > Oscillospirales > Oscillospiraceae > SVMC01. The sequence continues at coordinate 5,123 of JAZQOW010000109.1, read as the reverse complement.
GTCGGTATTGACCGGAAATTGCGATAAAACAGGAGGGATTACTGTATGAATGAAACATATCGTCCCCTTTTTACCCCATGGAAGATCGGAAACGTGGAGATCAAGAACCGTCTGGTGATGACCTCCATGGGCGGCACCTCCATCTTCGGCTGGATGGAGCCCAACCATTTTGACGAGGAGGCCGCGGCCTTCCTTCTGGAGCGGGCAAAGAACAATGTGGGTCTGATTCTGCCGGGCATTGCGCCCTTAAGGGATATTCTTTTCGGCCGCTGGCTGTATCAGGGTACCGGAAAATTTAAAAAACTCAAGCGCTTTATGGAAGAATTCCACAAAACCGGCTGCAAAATGTTTATTCAGCTGACCGCCGGATTCGGGCGCTCTCTGGCCATCAATGATATCATGGTCAAATCCTTCAAGAACCCCGCGCTCGCTGCGGTGCTCAAGCCGGTTCTGGATGTGAGCTATCTCACCGCCAGCGCCAGCGCCACCCCCAACCGCTGGGAGGACAGCTGCATTTCCCGCCCCCTCACCAAGGCCGAAATTGAGGAAATGATCGAAGCCTTTGCAAAAACCGCCAAGCTCTGCATGGATGCCGGGGTTGACGGCGTTGAAATTCATGCCGTCCACGAGGGGTACCTGCTCGACCAGTTCACCATGCCCTACACCAACCTGCGCGACGACGAATACGGCGGCAGCTTTGAAAACCGCTACCGCTTCCCCGTGGAAATCGTCAAGGCCATCAAAGCACGCTGCGGCAAGGACTTCCCCGTCTCCCTGCGCTATAGTGTCGTGTCCAAAACCAAGGGCTTCGGGCAGGGCGCTCTGCCGGGCGAGGAATATGTCGAAGTCGGGCGCGATATGGCTGAGAGCGAGCGCGCCGCAAAATACCTTCAGGACGCGGGTTATGATATGCTCAACTGCGACAATGGCACCTATGATGCCTGGTACTGGGCACATCCCGCCCCCTATATGCCGAGAAACTGCAACCTCGACGAGGTTCGCCACATTAAGAAATATGTAGATATTCCTGTCGTCTGCGCCGGACGCATGGACCCCGCCGTGGGCGCGCAGGCCGTGGCCGCAGGGGAACTGGATGCGGTGGGCTTTGCCCGCCCCTTCCTGAGCGATCCCGAATGGGTCACCAAGCTGATGCGCGGCGATCTGGCCTCCATCCGTCCGTGCATCTGCTGCCACAACGCCTGCTTCAACATGGCGCACTACAAGGGCGTGGGCAATGACCAGACCCTTTCCGACAACGCCGGTATGGCGCGCTGCGCCCTGAATCCGGAAACCATGCAGTCCAAAAAATATGCCATCCGTCCCGCCAAAGCCCAAAAGCGCATTGCCATCATCGGCGGCGGCATCGGCGGCATGGAGGCTGCCAGAGTGGCGACCCTGCGCGGGCACAAGGTCACGCTGTATGAAAAGTCCGACCGTCTGGGCGGCGTGTTCATCGCGGCGGCCTCCCCCTCCTTCAAGGAGAAGGACCGCGAGCTGATTGCGTGGTACCGCAAGGAAATGAAGGATTTAAAGATCGATATCCACCTGAATACCAAAATTGACAATATCTCCAAGCTCGATGCCGATGAAGTGGTCATTGCCACCGGCGCAGCCCCCAGAAAACTGAAGGTGCCCGGCGCGGAGCTTGCCATTGAAGCCTGCGACTGCCTGCTCGGAAGGCGCGAAGTCGGTGACAAGGTCATCATCATCGGCGGCGGCCTCACCGGCTGCGAGCTGGCACTGGAGCTGTACAACAAGGGCAAAACGCCGGTCATCGTGGAAATGAAAAACGACCTGATTGCCACCAGCGGCGTATGCCTTGCCAACTCCTCCTACCTGCGCGACTTCTTTGCCCTGAACAAGGTCGAAGTGCATCTGGAAACCGCCCTCACCGAAATCACCTCTGCGGGCGTGAAGGTAAAGGACAAGGACGGAAAAGAATTTGAAATCGCCGGAGACTCCGTGGTGCTCTCCGTGGGCTACATCCCTAAGCCCCTTGCCCCGCAGGGAAAGCACACCCATCTGGTCGGCGATTGCAGCAGCGTCGGCAACCTGCGCACCGTCATCTGGCGGGCATGGGATGTTGCCATGAAACTGTAAGAAAGGAGCGGATTTTATGGAATTAACGAAAGAACAACAGGCGATCCTCAACGGCGAACAGGGCGAGGTCATGGCCAAAATTATGAAGACGCTCGTTATGTACGGCGAGACCTTCGGCGCCACCAAAATGGTGCCGGTCACCTCCACCTATGGGCACATCGTGACCAGCTTCGGCGTGATCGTCATCAAGGGTGTCTTTGAGCTGATGGACGAGCTGATTAAAGCCGGGGTCACTTCCCCGCAGAAATTCTCTGCTGACCCGCGTCCCTGCGACAAAAATGTGCCGAAAAATCTGCTTCAGGACATTGTTTTCAAGGTCATGTACGGCCCGCAGGCCAGATATGAGGAGCAGCTGAAAAAAATCGGCCTGCTCTCTGATGATGCCTTCACCTGCGCCTGCTATTTCCCGGAGGTCGGCAACCGTCCGAAGAAGGGCGACATCCTCTCGTGGGCTGAATCGAGCGCCGTAAACTATGCCAACTCCGTTCTGGGCGCAAGATGCAACCGCAATTCCGGCATTATTGAGATGTTCGGCTCCATCGTGGGCTGTGTCCCCTACTTCGGCCTGCTCACGGACGAAGGGCGGCAGGCCAGCTGGATCGTGGAGATCAGGACCTCTGAAAAGCCGGAGGCACAGCTTCTCGGCTCCGCTGTGGGCATGAAGGTGCTGGAGGATGTACCTTACATTAAAGGTCTGGACAAGTGGATCGGCACAGAGCTGAATGACAGCGCCTGCGCCTACCTCAAGGATTTCGGTGCCGCCACCGCCTCCAACGGCTCTGTCGGCCTCTATCATGTGGAAAACCTTACCCCCGAGGCGGTCGAGCAGGGCAGCAGCCTCATCCGCCCGGACGCGAAGGTGTATGTGGTGGACGATGCCGAGCTGGCAAGAGTCAAGGCCAGCTACCCCGTGATGTGGAAGAACACCGAAGCCAAGCCCAAGCTCTGCTTCATGGGCTGCCCCCACATGACCCTCTCCCAGCTTCACGACTGGACGGCAAAGCTGGAGGCCAAGCTGAAGGAAAACGGCAGAAAAAAGGTCTGCATCCCCACGGTGTTCACCTCTGCGCCCGCCGTGCTGAAGGAATTTGAACAGTCCGGCGACTGCAAAAAGCTCAGGGATATGGGCGTGATTCTCTCCTATATCTGCCCGCTCATGTACATGAATAACCCCCTGTGCGCAAAAATGCCGGTCATCACCAACTCCAACAAGCTGCGCACCTATACGACCGCGCGCTATTATTCCGATGCCGAAATTCTGAACCAGATCACAGGAGGTGCGAAATAATGGAAAAAGTATTCAAAGGCCGTGTTGTCGTCCCCGGTGAAGCCACCCTGCCCGCGCTGGTATCGCACGGCGGCTTCAATACCCTTGCCTCCTACAAGGACTGCAAGGAGGGCAAAAACATCTGCACCGACCAGAACAATGCCGACCTCTACGGCAAATCCACCGTCGGTGTCGCGCTGTGCCTGCCGCAGACCATCGGCTCGACCACAGGCGGCATGGTGCTCTATAATTCGGCAGTCATCAGCTGCAACCCCGGCGCCCTGCTCTTCTCCAAGCCGATTGACTCCCTCGCCGCTGCAGGCGCCATTCTGGCCAGCGTCTGGACACCCAACAACATCCCCACCGTTGACAATCTGGGCGATGATTTTCTGAATTACGTCAAAGATGGCATGACCATCCAAATCCTCCCGGACGGCAACGTGGTCGTGCGAAGCTCACCGCAAGAATATGACATGTCTGCCCCATGTTGAAATCGAAATTCCGGAGACCTATCTTGTAGAAGCCTTGGATGATGTCTATCTGAATAAAAACGGATTTGGCGGGATATAATTTTAAACAAAAATAGAAAAGGACGGCTTGCCGTTCTGAGAAATGCAAAAAATGTTTTTCCATTTCTCAGGATGGCAAGCCGTCCGCTATATGCCGGGAGCAGACGGAAGTGAAGCAGCGCTGCATTCTTGTGCTACGCACTGCCCAAATCACATGATTCAGGAGCGTACTTCCTCAATATCTCAAGGATTCGTTTATAGTTTTCGGCTCCCTCTCTGGGGATGATACCAGACAAGCCACCACCTTTTGGGCGATAGGTTATGCATTCTCCATAAATGGGATCGTAATTCAACGTCTCAAAATAGTATTCGACATTATCAATTGCGAGCGTATAGTTCTGAACATACTCACAGCAGCAGAACTCCTCCCAGTTTTTACGGTGCAGAAGCCCACGCAGAGCACTCATATCCTCAGAAGACAGTGTAACGACTTCATCAATTTCGCTAAAATATACTGTCGCATTTGATTCAGAAGTGCAGCATCCACTGAAAACGAGCACCGTGCAGACGATTACAAATTCAAGAATGAACCATTTGAAGCGAATTACGTTTTTCATCGGATTGAACTCCTTTATTGAATGGAAATGAGCAATTTGAATTGAATTCAGTCAAATAATCTCCATGAATTTCTTGAGAATATACGGAATTGTTATAACAATTTGTTTAGCATAACAAAATGCGAGACGGCACGGACGAACACAGTTCGCCCCTACAGGGTGCCTGCTGTTTTACGGAAACTCCCCCGAGAAAGGGGCACGAGCCTTGCGCATCACCCTGCTCTTATAAAAATGATATGTCCCGCCGTAGGGGCGGACTGCGTTCGCCCGCCTGCCGATTCAACCGACATTTGATGAAGCTGCAACCCGGAACGGGCGAGCAATGCTCGCCCCTACGGGGCTGGGTGCCACGGAATGCATCGCCGTAGGGGAGGGGCTTGCTCCTCCCCGATGGTGGGATCAGCATCAATTCGAATACACGCAGAAAACCAGGGCCGGATTCGGGAGGGGCAAGCCCCTCCACAACGGCATCGGATAGCATACACATATGCTTTCTTTTGAACTGTCTGCCATAAGTTGATGGCATTGCTCCGGAAAAAGGCGCCTTTTGGCTTGAAATCTTCGTTTTTTTTCACAAAAACCATGAGAAAAGTATATATGCTTTTCATTATAGATACGATTTTGCGAAAA
>JAZQOW010000108.1:0-16520 GCA_045628065.1 Faecousia sp. | reverse complement strand
GCCGAGAATAGCGGCATCAAGACGGCTTATATCGAAGAAAATCGGTGCAAGAAGAATCATACCGATAATTTCGCAGCCTGCCGGCACAAAACACATCATAACGGCAGAGCGTCCGACTTTTTTCAGCTCACTTATATTCAGGTTAAGACCTGCACGGGTGAGGATAATTATAAGAGCAATCTGACGTAAATCTGCGGAAATATCGAGCAGAGAGCCGTTAATGACATTAAGAGCGTGAGGTCCGAGGACGATACCCGTGAGCATATAACCGAGCAGAGAAGGCAGTTTAATTGTCTTGAAAAGCTGACCTGCGGTAAGTCCGATAATAAAAACGAGTGCAAGGCTGAACAGCATAAAGAATCTCCTTTCAAATAAAAAAAGCTGACAGTTCTGTGACGTAAATCACAGAAGCCATCAGCTTAATAAGCGGTTTTGCGTTTGCAGGGGAGTGCCTCATTCCCGAAAATAAAAATGGCGGAGAGGGTGGGATTCGAACCCACGGTACGTTGCCGTATCACTGGTTTTCAAGACCAGCTCCTTAAACCGCTCGGACATCTCTCCGTGTTCCTTTGAGACGTGAACTATATTACCATGTGTTTTGCGATTTGTCAACAAATTCTTTTTAGTTGTTTTTTTGAGAAAAATGTTATATGATATAAAAACTAGTATTATTGAGAAGGAGGCGGTCAGATGATCTGCAATGTTTATTCTCTGGGCCTGAGCGGGATCAGCGGATATGAAGTTCTGGTGGAATGCTTTATCACCAACGGCCTGCCCGCCTTTGAGATCGTAGGTCTGCCGGATGCCGCAGTGAAGGAAGCCAGAGAGCGTGTTCGTGCGGCAATCAAGAATTCCGGCTACAAATTTCCCGTCAGCCGAATTACCTGCAATCTTGCTCCCGCAGGCACCAAAAAATCAGGTACGGTCTATGATCTGCCCATTTTGCTTGGTATTCTTGCCGCGACCCAGCTATGCAGGCTCCCGAAGGAGAAATGTGCATTTCTCGGTGAATTGAGCCTCGACGGTGCGGTGCGTTCAGTACCGGGCGTTCTGCCCATGGCGCTTGCGGCGAAGGAATGCGGCTTCCGTTCTCTCTATGTTCCTGCGGACAATGCACCCGAGGCAACACTTGCCGGGGGCTTGACCGTTTATCCCGTGAAAAATATTTCACAGCTGATCGCACATCTGCGCGGTGAAGAGCCGATCGAGCCGCAGGAGCCGTGGCAGCCGATAGAAAAACCCCATCCGCTTCTGGACTACTGCGATGTCAAGGGGCAGGAGAATGCCAAGCGCGCATTGGAGGTTGCGGCAGCGGGAAGCCATAATATTCTTCTTGTCGGGCCTCCCGGCTCCGGCAAGAGTATGCTCTCCAAACGCCTTCCTTCCATTTTGCCGGATATGACCAGAGAAGAGGCATTAGAGGCCACCAAGATTCGCTCGGTTCTGGGTCTTCTCCCGGCAGATGATCCTCTGGTTCGGGAGCGCCCCTTCCGAAGCCCGCATCATACCATTTCCTCCGCAGGCTTAGCCGGCGGCGGTTCCCATCCGCGTCCCGGTGAGGTCTCTCTTGCACATAAGGGCGTTCTGTTTCTCGATGAGCTGCCGGAATTCCGGAAGGAAACGCTGGAGGTACTGCGCCAGCCGCTGGAGGATGGCGTTGTGACCATTTCCAGAGTCAACGGCGCAGTGAGTTATCCCAGCGAAATCATGCTGGTATGCGCAATGAATCCCTGCAAATGCGGCTGGTATGGCGACCCAAGCGGACGCTGTACCTGCTCAAAGGCCTCGGTAGATGCATATCTGAGCCGAATCTCCGGCCCGCTGCTTGACAGAATTGATATGATCGTAGAGGTTGCCTCGGTAGACTTCGAGAATCTGCGCCGCAGAACTCCGGCGGAACCCTCCTCTGAAATTAAAAAGCGGGTAGATGCTGCCAGACATCGCCAGCAGCTGCGCTTTCAGGATTCCGACACCCAATGCAATGCCCGCATGACACCGGCACAGATGCGTACCCTTTGCGTGCTCGATGAGCCTTGCACCGAGCTTATGAAAGAAGCTTTTGATGCACTGGGTCTGACCGCCAGAAGCTATGACCGCATTTTAAGAGTTGCCCGCACCATTGCCGATCTGGACGATAGTGATGAAATCCAGCCGTCACATATTGCCGAAGCAATCCGATACCGCTCTTTCCAGTTGGGAGAGTCATGATAACAGGAGTAAACACTATGGAACATTTTTTGCTGAAGCTGGGCGAAATCGTCCTGAAGGGACAGAATCGCTGGCAGTTTGAAAACAAGTTAAAGCAGAACGTCAACCGCAGAATGCGCCCCTTTGGAGACTTTAAGGTTTCCATCATCCAGTCCACCGTCTATGTGGAGCCGCTGAATGATGAGTGCGATATGGACGGTGCATGGGATGCCTGTCACTATATCTTCGGCGCGGTATCGCTGTGCCGCTGCAGAGCGTGCGATAAGAATCTCGATGCCATTTATGACGCTGTCATCGAATATCTGGAGGATGACCTTCTGGCTGCGAAGAGCTTCAAGGTGGAATCCAAGCGCTCGGATAAGCGTTTCCCCCTGAACTCGATTCAGATCTCGCAGGAGATCGGCGGCCGCCTTGCCGAGCATTTCCCCCATCTGCTGGTGGATGTCCATCATCCGGGATATACCGTCCATGTAGAGATTCGTGATCAGGCGGCCTATGTCCATGGCCCCGCAGAGCCCGGTGCGGGCGGTCTTCCCACCGGTGTTGGCGGTCGTGCGGCGGTACTGCTGTCCGGCGGCATCGATTCTCCGGTGGCGGGCTATATGATGGCGAAGCGCGGCGTGGAGCTGGAGTGTATCCATTTCTTCTCCTATCCCTATACCTCTGAGCTTGCCAAGGATAAGGTTCTGGAGCTTGCCCGCCTGATGACCCGCTATTGCGGCAGAATGACGGTCAATATTGTCAGCTTCACCGAAATACAGGAAGCCATCCGCGATAACTGCCCTGAGGAATACTTTACCCTGATCATGCGCCGCTTTATGATGGAGATTTCCGGGCGGATCGCCAGAGATCATGGCTGCGGCTGTCTGGTTACCGGTGAGAATCTGGGTCAGGTGGCAAGCCAGACCATGGAAGCGATGGCAGTTACCGGCGCGGTGGTCGATCTTCCGATTTTCCATCCTCTGATCGGTATGGATAAGGAAGAGATCGTCACCATTGCCCGGCGCATCGGAACGATGGAAACCTCAATTCTTCCGTATGAGGATTGCTGCACCGTCTTCACGCCCAAGCATCCCCGCACGAAGCCGACACTGGAAAGTGTTTTGAAGGCCGAAGCAAAGCTTGACAGAGAAGCGCTGATCCAGCGCGCTTTGGAGAACACGGAATTAAAGAAGGTACGCTATCATGGATGAGGCCGAATTCGTACTGAATCTGTTAAAGCAGGAAGGAAAAACCGTTGCAACGGCGGAATCCTGCACCGGCGGTATGCTGGGCGAGTTGATCACCAGCATTCCCGGCAGCTCCGCAGTCTATCCCGGTGGAGTCATCACCTATTGCAATGAGATCAAGCAGCAGGTGCTGGGCGTGGACGCAGAGCTTCTGAAGCAGTCCGGCCCGGTTTGTGCTCAGGTCGCTGCACAGATGGCAGAGGGTGTCCGCAAGCTCCTTGGCGCGGATTACGGCATTTCCACGACCGGCGTTGCAGGTCCCGGCGCGGATGAACTGGGCAATCCGGAAGGACAGGTTTATATTGCCGTAGCAGGAGATCGGAATACGGCTGTGCAGGAGCTGCACCTTTCCGGTAGCAGAGAAATGATCCGCAAGCAGGCTTCACAGTTTGCATTTATTATGCTGATTGATGCTGTGGAAGAATAAATGATCCATACCACAAAAACCGAGAAGAACCGCTTTCGTTCTTCCCGGTTTTTCTTATTCAGCTAAAGGGTTATATCCGGTTTTTTCTACAAGCTCCTGCCCCTGCGGACCCTGAATCCAGGCGAGCAGCGCCTTCGTGTTTTCATCCGCATCACTGCGGGTCACGGCGTAGAATTCACTGGCAACAGGATAGGAGCCATCGGCAATGCTTTCCTTTGAGGGATAAACACCGTTCAGGCTTAACAATTTGATCTTGCCGTTCTTGACCATTTCTGTGGAAAAAAAGCGAAAAGAATAGCCAATTGAATTTTTATAATTCTTGTAGTCGGCAACCTCCATCATGATTCCGGTCATTAAGTAAACGATTTCACGCATTTCCGGTTCTCTGATCGGGATATTGCCCATCATACGCTGAAGCGCACTCTGGCTGCCGCTGCCCTCTTCCCGCTGGAAGGGGCGAATGGAGCCGAAATGCTTTACACCAAGCGATTCCCATTCGGTGATGCTGCCGGAATAGATGCCTTGAATCTGTTCAACGCTGAGATTCTCAATCGGGTTCTTGCTGTTTACAAAGAAAACGAAGGCTTCCTTGCCGATGGGTGTAAAGTTGAGCGTTACACCCGCACGTTTTGCAGCTTCCTCTTGCTCCTGGGAGGGGGCGGCGACAAAAATAATATCTGCGTCTCCCTGTATGATCTTTTCATAGGCACTGCTTGTGGTTGAGCAGATCACATGACCACTGTTCGCGTATGGACTGCCGATGCTTTTTCTTGGATATACAGCCTTGGCGAAGGCTGCATATACCGGGTAGAGCGCCGTAGCACCATCCATGCGGGGCAGATTGTCTTTTAATTGCAGAGTGGATTCCTCATCCAATGTTGCTACAAGAGATTCCGCTTTATTCGGGGAATACTGCTCCAGTATTTCATGTTCATCGATACTGACTGTGGGAATTTTCCTTTCTACTCTCTCCAGCACATTAGCATAGCCGATTCCGAAAAACATCAGCAGAGGCAGCAGGGAGCAGAACAGCAATATGAATTTCTTTTTCATGCCGAACCAGATCGGGATCAGCACGCAAACAACCATTGCTGCCCAGAAACCGAATAAAAATACGTTAAATAGTGTTCTATTATAGGTAAAATCTCTGAAGAATACGTCCTTTAGCAAGGCTGCATTAAATAAACAGCAAATCGGCACCAGAACAGTAAGAACAATTCTCCAGAATAAAGATGGCTGTCGATAGAAATTAATAATATAAAGCACAAATGGGAGAAAAAGGGAGATAAAAATCAACAAAAAAATCATTTTAGTTACCTCACATTTTATTGTGCGATAGATGCATCATAGAGCAGATTCTTTTTGATTCCGGTCTTCGCAGCGATCTCTTTGGCGGCATCCTTTCGTGATACACCTTCTGCCATGCGTGCAGCCATCAGCTCGAGTGCAGCGGCAAGATCGGGCTGCGCCTCTTCTTCCGGCGCGCCGTCTACGACCAGTACAAACTCGCCTCTTGGTGGGGTTTGCTGATAATGTGCAATCGCTTCGCCCAAGGTTGTTCTGTAGTATTCCTCATGGAGCTTGGTCAGCTCACGGCAGAGGCAGATGCGGCGGGAGGAACCAAAGGCTTCTGCCAGTGCTTCCAGCGTAGCGCCAAGGCGGTGCGGCGCTTCATAGAAGATCATGGTGCGCTGCTCCTGCCTGAGGGAGTCCAGATGCTGTTTGCGCTCCTTTTTCACTGTGGACAAAAAGCCCTCAAAGCAAAACCGCCTTGTAGGCAGGGAGGAGGCGGACAGCGCCGTGACCAGCGCACAGGGGCCGGGAATGGCGCACACAGGAATGTCGGCATCGGCGCAAAGCCGTACCAGGTCTTCACCCGGGTCGGAGATGGCAGGGGAGCCTGCATCGGTGACGAGTGCACAGCTTTCGCCGTTTTGCAGCCGCTCCACAATTCTGGGGCCGCTCATTTTCATATTATGCTCGTGATAGCTCACAAGCTCTTTTTTGATTTCCAGATGATTCAGCAGCTTAATGGATACGCGGGTATCCTCTGCCGCGATAAAGTCTGCCTGCAATAGGGTTTCCCGGCAGCGCTGGGAGATATCGCCCAGATTGCCGATGGGCGTAGGGACAAGATATAACGTACCGGACATGGATTCCTCCTGTTGTTCAGTTCATGTGATAGATATTCAGATATTCCGCAGTCGGCTCTCCGCTTGCCGTATGGAGTAGCAGCTCGTTTTCTACCTGAAGGCCGCTTTTCCCGCCAAGGGTACAGGACATCAAAAACAGAGATACCGGTGCGCCCGGACTGTGGCGCACAAAACGCAGGCGCTTAGGCTCCAGCTTATGCGCTTTGAGTGTATAGATCATCTCAGCCAGCCGCTCCGGGCGGTGGACAAAACAGAAGCTGCCGCCATAGCGCAGGAGCCACTGAGCAGCCATGCACAGGCTCTCCGGCGTACAGCAGACTTCGGTTCGGGCGATGGCCATTGACTCACTCTGGCTTCTTCCGCCGCTTCCTACGGGGAAATAGGGAGGATTGGACACGACGCAATCAAATCCGTTGGCAGGCATAAGCTCCTGAATATGGCGAATATCGCCGTTGATCACAGAAAAACGATCCTCCAGCTGATTGATGCGAATATTCCTTTCTGCAATTTCGCACGCAGCAGGCTGAAGCTCGATCCCTGTCACATGGCAGCCGGAGTCAGCAGCGCACAGCAGCACGCCCAGAGCGCCTCCGCCGCAGCCTAAATCGGCGATTTTTCCGCCGTGAAGCTTCCCGCAGAAATTGGCCAATAAAATGGAGTCTGTTCCAAGGCGAAACAGGGCTTCCGTTTGCAAAATATGCATTCCATTGGAGAGTACTTCAAATTCTTCCATAGCATCCCTGAAAAATAACACCCCTGTACATAGATACAGGGGTGTTATTTAAGTACAGATTACTGCAGCTCGATGGCTTCCAGGGGGCAAGCGCCGGCGCATGCGCCGCACTCTACGCACTGGTCAGCGTCGATCACGTACTTGCCTTCGCCTTCAGTAATGATGCCGAGGGGGCAGGTATCGGCACAGGTGCCGCAGCCTGCACAAGCGTCAGAAATAAAATATGCCATTTGAATATCCTCCATTCGTGTTTCGCTTTTCGCTTCTCTATTGTAACATGCTTTTTGAAAAAAGCAAATACAAATTCTGTTATTTTGTAAAAAAATTGTGAATGACATCAAGCTGTTCTAATTCGACTGCCTGAATTGAAAAGGGAACTGCAATAAGGTTTAAATCCCGGTGCAGAGGGATAGAATGCTCTCAGAAACGGGGGAGATCGCATGAGGACTGTCTGGTTTGATCGTGCCGGAGAATTGACGCTGCAAAAAGCCGCTTTTCTGGCGCGGCAGTTTGGGCATAGTTTTGTGGGCAGCGAGCATATTCTTATGGCAATCAGCACCGATGCACAGCGTCCGGCGGGAAAGCTTCTGGTAAAATGCTCGGTGACCTTCACCCGTCTGGCAGTTCTGCTGGAACGGATTCGCGGCAGGGGAGCCGGAGGTGTCAGGCTGCCGCAGGGGCTCTCCAGAGGCGCACAGGAGATCATCTGTTATGCGGCTGAGAGTTTGTCTCAAGAGGAGCTCATTGGCCCGGAGCGCCTCCTATGGGCTATTACAGAGCGTAACAGCACAACAGCCGCTCTGCTGCTGGCCAGCTGCGGCGTTTGTACTGCAGACCTTTATACAAGTGCGAAGGAGACCATTCTTCAAAAAAGCGAACCCGAAAAGACAGGAGGAGCTATGAGATTACTGGAGCAGTTTGGTGTGAATATGCTGGAGCAGACCGGGCGTGTTGTGATTGGCAGAAATGCGCAGATCGATACGCTGATCGAAGTATTATGCCGTAAGCACAAAAGCAATCCCGCCCTGGTGGGCGACCCCGGTGTCGGTAAGACTGCCATCGTGGAGGGTCTGGCGCAGAGAATGGCCTCAGGTAATGTGCCGCCGCAGCTTGTGGATAAGAAGCTCTATTCCCTCGATACCTCCCTCATGGTTGCCGGAACCAAATACCGCGGAGAATTTGAAGAACGAATGCGGGATATCCTCAGCGAAATCAAAAGAGCCGGAAATATCATCATTTTTGTGGATGAGATGCACATGCTGGTGGGCGCAGGGGCGGCAGAAGGTGCCATTGATGCTGCCAATATTCTCAAGCCTGCGCTGAGCCGAAGTGAAATTCAGATGATCGGCGCGACGACCCCGGAGGAATACAGAAAGTATATTGAGAAGGACGGGGCATTAGAGCGGAGATTTCGTAAAATCTCGGTGAGTGAACCGTCAGAGGAGGAGACAAGACAGATCCTTCGGGCGCTTCGTCCCGGTCTGGAGCGGCATCATGGGATACGAATCTCCGATGAAGCGGTAGAGGCTTCCATACGTCTTTCCAAGCGGTATCTTTGCGATTACTATTTCCCGGATAAGGCGCTGGACCTACTGGATGAAGGTGCCTCCCATGGGATGCTGAGCCTCGGAAAAAGGCGGGAGCAGGGGATGCTGGAAGAGCAGCGCACCATGGATGAAGCTTTGCGGGCAGCAATTTCACAGGAGGACTTTGAGAAAGCGCTAACCTTGCAGGCGCAGCTTCGTGTGCTCTATGACAAGCAGGAGAAGGAAAACGGCCTGTGCATTACATGCGAGGATGTAGCCTATGCGCTCAGCCAGAGAACCGGCATTCCGGTATGTGAGCTGAATGACGGGGAGCGGGAAGGGCTTCGAAATCTGGAGGACGCACTATCCGCGTCGGTAGCCGGACAGAGGGAGGCAGTTTCGGTTGTAGCGCAGGCTGTACGCCGGGGGAGAACCGGCCTTGCGGGTCAGAATCGCCCCACAGCCGCCATTCTCCTGACCGGCCCGACCGGGGTAGGAAAGACACTTCTTTGCAAGACGCTGGCAAAAGAAATCTATGGGAGCAGCAATGCCATGATTCGGCTGGATATGACGGAATACACGGAGAGGCACGCCGTCTCGCGGCTCATCGGTGCACCTCCGGGCTATATCGGCCATGAGGCAGGAGGAACGCTGACAGAGAAGGTGCGGCGGAACCCCTATAGTCTGGTGCTCTTTGATGAGCTGGATAAGGCGCATCCCGAAATTTCCGGCATCCTGCTCCAGATCATGGATGACGGCATCCTGACAGACAGCACCGGCAGACGGGTGGATTTTACCAATACGCTCATTCTCATGACAGCAAACCTCGGCGGGGAGGAGCAGGGGAAGGTTTCTCTGGGCTTTGCCCCCGGCGCAGAGCGCGAACGCATTATGGAGAAACTGAAAACACACTTCTCTCCTGAGTTTTTGGGCAGACTGGATGCAGTTGCCGTATTCTCTCCGCTTGACAGGGCAGCCCTGAAAGAAATCTCGGGTCTTGAATTGGCGAAGCTGCAAGGTCGGGCAAAGCAGCGAGGGATCACATTGACATGGAATGAAGAGGTTTGCGCCCTTCTGGCCTCCCGGTGTAAAAAAGCCGGAGGTGCCCGCGCCATTCGTCAGCTGCTGCAAAAAGAAATCGAAGCGCCGCTTGCCCAATGCCTGCTTTCATCATCAGACGCACATGAGTACACCCTGATTGCAGAAAATGATACAATTCATATTAAAAAATCCCTCCGTCAAAGCTGACGGAGGGTTTTGATGTATTAAACCTCTGTGGAGGAAGCTCTCAGCGTGACATCGTGTGCGCCGCCTTCAACAATGGAGACGGAGGAAACCAGTGTCAGCCTTGCCTTCTGCTGCAATTCCGGAATGCTGAGTGCGCCGCAGTTGCACATGGTGGAGCGCACCTTGGCAAGCGTCTGCTGCACATTGTCAGAGAGCTTACCGGCATAGGGAACGAAGCAGTCAACGCCTTCTTCGAAGGAGAGCTTGCCAGCGCCGCCCAGATCATAGCGCTGCCAGTTTCTTGCACGGTTGGAGCCCTCGCCCCAGTATTCCTTCATGAGCGTGCCGCCCACATTGACCTTCATGGAGGGGCTTTCATCAAACCGGGCAAAGTAGCGGCCCAGCATGACAAAATCTGCGCCCATGGCAAGAGCCAGAGTAATATGATGGTCATGGACAATGCCGCCGTCAGAGCAGACAGGGACATAAATGCCGGTCTCGGCAAAGTATTCGTCTCTGGCCTTGCAGACATCGATCAGCGCAGTGGCCTGACCGCGGCCAATGCCCTTGGTCTCTCTGGTGATGCAGATGGAGCCGCCGCCGATACCGACCTTGATAAAATCTGCGCCGCAATCAGCTAAGAAGCGGAAGCCCTCGGCATCGACCACATTGCCTGCGCCAACCTTGACACTATCGCCATACTGGCTGCGAATCCAGGCAATGGTACGCTGCTGCCATTCGGAGAAGCCTTCAGAGGAGTCGATGCAAAGCACATCTGCACCAGCCTCCAGCAGGGCGGGAACGCGCTTTTCGTAGTCGCGGGTATTGATACCGGCGCCAACCACATAGCGCTTCTCGCTGTCGAGCATCTCATAGGGATTGCGTTTATGCTGGTCATAGTCCTTGCGGAAAACGAAGTAGCAAAGGCGGCCATCGGCATCCACAATGGGAAGGGAGTTCAGCTTGTGCTCCCAGATAATATCGTTGGCAACCTTCAGGGTGGTACCCTCGGGTGCGGTGATGAGCTGATCGAGCGGAGTCATAAAGGTAGAAACCTTTTCATCCGGAGACATACGGCTGACGCGGTAGTCTCTGCCGGTGACGATACCCAGCAGCTTGCCGCTTGCTGTACCGTCATCGGTGACAGCAACCGTGGAATGACCGGTCTGGGCCTTCAGGGCAAGAATATCAGCGAGCGTTTTATCCGGGCTGATATTGGAATTGCTCTGCACAAAGCCGGCCTTGTAGCGCTTGACAGAGGCGACCATTTCGGCTTCCTGCTCAATGCTCTGGGAGCCGTAGATGAAGCTGACGCCGCCTTCTCGGGCAAGAGCAATAGCCAGCTTTTCACCGGATACGGACTGCATGATGGCAGAGACCATCGGAATCCGCATGGTGATGGCGCTTTCCTCACCGGCGCGGTAGCGCACCAGCGGGGTGTTCAGGCTCACGGCAGAAGGAATGCACTCACTCGAGGAGAAGCCGGGAACCAGAAGATATTCGTTAAAAGTATGCGAAGCATCAGGATAGAAATAAGCCATAATACCGAACCTCACTTAAAGTACTTGACAGCAGATTCAAACATATGGGTATTATAATTGCCAGGAACATTTTTGTAAAGACCTTTATTCCAGCGTTCCGAATGACCCATCTTACCAAGCACGCGGCCATCGGGGCTGGTAATACCCTCAATGGCAAAAATCGAACCGTTGGGATTGTAGTGGATATCGGCAGTTGCCTGACCGTTGAGATCCACATACTGGGTAGCGATCTGTCCGCGCTGTGCAAGCTCGTGCACCAGCGGCTCATCGGCAAGGAATCTGCCCTCGCCGTGAGAGATAGGAACATTGTAAATCTCGCCCACATTGGTGTTTGCAAGCCACGGAGAGCGGTTGGACGCAATGCGTGTACGGACGATCCGGGACTGGTGGCGGCCAATGGTGTTAAAGGTCAGGGTGGGGAAGGAAGCATCGGTATCCATGATCTTGCCGTAGGGAACCAGACCCAGCTTAATGAATGCCTGGAAGCCGTTGCAGATACCGAGCATCAGGCCGTCTCTGCGCTCAAGAAGGGCAGTGACTTCTTCCTTCACGCTGGCACTGCGGAAGAAGGCCGTGATAAACTTGCCGGAACCGTCGGGTTCATCGCCGCCGGAGAAGCCGCCGGGAAGGAAGATGACCTGAGACTGCTTGATCAGACCGGAGAATTCCTCAACACTGCGGGAAATATCTTCTGCACTGCGGTTGCGGATGACATAGATTTTAGCCTCTGCACCGGCATCCTCTACCGCACGGGCAGAGTCATATTCGCAGTTGGTGCCGGGGAAGACCGGAATCAGGATCTGCGGCTTTGCAACCTTGATCGCAGGGGAGGGATAGGCTGCACATGCGCTGGAAACGGTCTGAACGGGAACGTCAGCAGGTGCAATGTTGCAGGGATAGATGGATTCGAGCGTATTCTCATAGGCTGCCTGAAGAGCATCAGCGGAGACGGTGGACTTGCCATAGACGAACGTATGCTCAGCTGCGGTACGGCCGATCAGCTGGCCGACCTGTTCGCCGGGTGCCATTTCCAGTACAAATCCGCCGTAGGCATAGCCGAACAGAGTCTGCATGGAGACCTTGTCGGAGAACTTCACGCCGAAGCCGTTGCCGAAGGACATCTTCATGACCGCTTCGGCTACACCGCCCATGCCGGGGGTATAGGCTGCAAGCACCTTGCCGCTGCGCATCAGCTGGGTGACGCGGTCAAATACGGAAAGAAGACTTCTGGTTTCGGGCAGACCGTTTTCATCATATTCCGGCATCAGCAGGCAGATAGAATGACCGGCTGCCTTGAATTCGTTGGAGATGATATTCTGCTGCTTTTCGGTGGTAACAGCGAAGGAGACCAGCGTAGGCGGCACATCGAGGGATTCAAATGTGCCGGACATGGAGTCCTTGCCGCCGATGGCAGCGATTTTGAGGTCTTTCTGGGCATCAAAGGCGCCGAGCAGAGCGGCAACCGGCTGACCCCAGCGGGTTTCGTCCTGTGCGACCTTGTGGAAATATTCCTGGAAGGTCAGATAAACATCTTCAAAAGCCGCGCCGGTGGCAACCAGACGGGCAGCGGATTCTACAACGGCGAGATAGGCACCGTGATAGGGGCTCTTCTCGGTGAGGTTGGGATTGTAGCCCCAGGACATGAGTGAGCAGGTATCGGTATGACCGTGCTCCAGGCTGACCTTGTGCACCATGGCCTGAATGGGGGTCTGCTGGTTCTTGCCGCCGAAGGGCATAAGGAGGGTACCGGCACCGATGGTAGAGTCAAAGCGCTCAGAAAGGCCGCGCTTGGAGCAGGTGTTGAGATCGGTGGCGGTGGCCATCAGGTTGTCCTCAAAGCTGCCTTCCACCTTTTTATCAAAAGCTTCAGGGGCTTCCACATGGGCACGGATGTGCTTCTCTGCACCGTTGGAGTTCAGGAAGCTGCGGTCGATATCGACAATGGTTGCACCCTTCCAGAACATACGAAGACGGGGCTCTTCCTTGACTTCGGCGACGACCGTAGCTTCAAGGTTCTCGCTGTCTGCGATTTCCAGGAAACGGGCAACATCCTCTGCGGCAACGACAACGGCCATACGCTCCTGAGATTCGGAGATGGCAAGCTCGGTGCCGTCAAGGCCTTCATATTTCTTGGGGACTTTATCCAGCTGAATATCCAGTCCGTCGGCAAGCTCGCCGATGGCAACGGATACGCCGCCTGCACCGAAGTCGTTGCAGCGCTTGACCATCAGGGTGGCTTCGGCATTGCGGAACAGGCGCTGGAGCTTGCGCTCTTCGGGTGCGTTGCCCTTCTGGACTTCTGCGCCGCAGGTTTCCAGAGAGTGGAGGTTGTGGCTCTTGGAGGAGCCGGTTGCACCGCCGCAGCCGTCACGGCCGGTACGGCCGCCAAGCAGAATCACCTGATCGCCAGGGGTGGGGCACTCTCTGCGGACGCTGCTTTCGGGAACTGCTGCAATAACAGCACCGATTTCCATGCGCTTTGCGGCATAGCCGGGATGGTAGAGCTCATCTACGATACCGGTCGCAAGGCCGATCTGGTTGCCGTAGGAGGAATAGCCGGCGGCAGCGGTGGTCACCAGCTTGCGCTGGGGAAGCTTGCCCTTTAAGGTCTGAGAGACCGGGGTACGGGGATCAGCAGCACCGGTGACGCGCATTGCGGCATAGACATAAGCACGGCTGGCCAGCGGGTCACGGATGGCACCGCCGATGCAGGTGGCGGCACCGCCGAAGGGCTCGATCTCGGTGGGATGGTTGTGGGTTTCATTTTTGAACAGGAGAAGCCAGGGCTCTTCCTTACCGTCCACGGTGACGGTCATGTGTACGGTGCAGGCGTTGATCTCTTCGGATTCGTCCAGCTTATCAAGGTAGCCTTCCTTGCGAAGGAACTTGGCAGCCAGCGTACCGATGTCCATCAGATTGACCGGCTTGGTTCTGCCGATGGCTTCACGGGTAGCAAGATAGCCCCCATAGGACTTCTGCAGGAGGGGATCATCAAAACGAATTTCGTCGATGGTGGTCAGGAACGTGGTATGACGGCAGTGGTCAGACCAATAGGTGTCCAGCATACGGATTTCCGTGATGGTGGGGCAGCGATTCTGCTCTTTAAAGTATTCCTGACAGAAGGAAATATCGTCAATATCCATGGCAAGGCCAAGGGTTTCAATCATTTTTTCAAGACCGGCGCGGTCAAGGCAGAGGAAGTCTTCGATGGTTTCCACATGATCGGGAATCACAGCAGCAATATCGAGCGTCTCCGGGAGGTCAAGGCTTGCCTTGCGGGCTTCCACGGGGTTGATGACATGATGCTCAATCTCGCTGATTTCGCGCTGGGTGAGCTTTCCGTCCAGAACGTACACCTTGGCAGTGCGTACCGTGGGACGGTCGCCCTGCGAGATGATCTGGATGCACTGTGCGGCAGAGTCAGCTCTCTGGTCAAACTGGCCGGGGAGATATTCTACGGCAAATACGGTGCCTTCGGCTTCCAGCGTGCGGCTGACCATGTCGACCTGCGGCTCAGAGAATACAGTATCAATGCACTGCTCAAATAATGTGGGGTCAATGTGCTCCACATCATAGCGGTTGATGATGCGGACACCGCGGAGGGATTTGATCTGCAAAAGCTGGCGGGCTTCCTGAAGCAGAGCCTCCGCCTCAAATGCCAGCTCTTTTTTCTTTTCAACATAAATTCGGTAAACCATGCTTCCTCCTTATCTTCCGGCCTTCAGCGCACGCTGGCCGATGTCGGAACGGCGGTATGCGCCGGTGAAGCTCACGCCCTCAGCCAGCTGATAAGCAGCATCGATCGCTTCCTTCAGCGTGGGGGCAATGGCGGTGGTGCCGGTGACACGGCCGCCGTTGGTGAGAAGATTCCCATCGACAAGCTTTGCACCTGCCACAAAGGTATGTGCTTTTGCTTCCGGGGTAAAGCTCATGGGGTAGCCCTTTTCGTAGTGCTCGGGATAACCCTGGGAGGCGGTGACCACGCAGCAGGCACTGCCGTCACGGAAGACAACAGGGGTTTCCTCCAGCGTGCCATTGGTGGTGGCCTGCATCACGGTGAGCAGATCGGATTCGAGAAGCGGCAGGACGACCTGCGTTTCGGGATCGCCGAAGCGGCAGTTATATTCAATGACCTTGGGGCCTTTGTCCGTGAGCATGAGGCCGAAGTACAGGCAGCCGGTAAAAGGACGGCCTTCCTGTGCCATAGCATCAATGGTGGGACGGAAGATTTCCTTCATGCAACGTTCGGCAATTTCAGGAGTGTAGTAGGGATTCGGGGCAACGGCGCCCATGCCGCCGGTGTTCAGGCCGGTATCATTGTCGCCGATGCGCTTATGATCCATGGAGGATACCATGGGCTTGACGCATTTCCCATCGGTAAAGGAGAGAACAGAGACCTCAGGGCCTTCGAGGAATTCTTCGATAACGACCGTAGAGCCGCTCTTGCCGAACTTGGCGTTCTGCATCATGTCAATGACGGCCTGCTTGGCTTCTTCTCTGGTCTGGGCAATGATGACGCCCTTGCCCAGAGCCAGACCATCGGCCTTGACTACGGTAGGGATGGGAGCGGTTTCGAGATAGGCCAGCGCCTGTTCCATATCGGTGAAGATTTCATAGCCAGCGGTGGGAATGTTGTATTTTTTCATCAGTTCCTTGGAAAATGCCTTGCTGCCTTCGATGATGGCCGCATTTTTTCTGGGGCCAAAGCAGGGAATTCCCAATTCGTTCAGCATATCCACACAGCCCATGACCAGAGGATCATCGGGAGCTACCACGGCATAATCGATCTTGTTGCCCTCGGCAAATTCGCGGATCGCGGGAAGATCCGTAGCGGAAATGGGGACGCAGGTTGCTTCGTCTGCCATGCCGCCGTTGCCGGGGAGAACATATACGGTTTCAACCGCGGGATTCAGTTTCAGAGAGCGGAGAATGGCGTGTTCGCGTCCGCCGCTGCCAATCAGCATAATGTTCATAGGCACACCTCTTTTTAATGATGGAACAAGCGCATGCCGGTAAAGGCCATGGCAATGCCGAAGTCGTTGCAGGCTTCGATAACCAGATCATCACGGATGGAGCCGCCCGGCTCTGCAATATAGCTGACGCCGGACTTATGGGCGCGCTTGATGTTGTCGGAGAAGGGGAAGAACGCATCAGAGCCGAGGGATACGCCGGAAATGCTGCTGAGGAAGGCTTCCTTATCCTCCTGGGTCAGGGGATCGGGACGGGTGGTGAAGTAATTCTGCCAGATGCCTTCGGCGCAGACATCCTCTTCATTGCCGTTGATGTAGCCGTCGATCACATTATCGCGGTCCGGACGGCGAAGGTCGGCGCGGAAGGGGAGTGCGAGGGTCTTGGGATGCTGGCGGAGGAACCAGGTATCAGCCTTGGAGCCTGCCAGACGGGTGCAGTGAATACGGGACTGCTGACCGGCACCGACACCGATGGCCTGTCCGTCATATGCAAAGCATACGGAATT
>JAZQOW010000107.1:0-76714 GCA_045628065.1 Faecousia sp. | reverse complement strand
GAGTTTCAATTGACACCCCAACAGCAGCAGGCAGTGGAAAGCCGCGGCGGTGCACTCCTTGTCAGTGCGGCAGCCGGTTCCGGCAAGACCCGCGTGCTGGTCGAGCGCGTCATGCGGCGCCTGTGCGACCCGGAGCAGCCCGGAAACATCAATGATTTTCTGATCATCACCTACACCAAGGCCGCTGCCGCCGAGCTTCGCGGAAAGCTTGCCTCCGCCATCGGTGCAGCGCTGGCAAAGGAGCCGGAAAACCGCCATTTGCAGCGGCAGCTGAGCCGCATCTATATTGCAAGAATTTCTACCGTTCACTCCTTCTGCGCCGCTATTTTGCGGGATTATGCCCATGAATTAGGAATTTATCCCGATTTTCGCGTGGTGCAGGAGCAGGAGGCCGCCCTCTGGCAGCAGCAGGCGATGGAGCAGACGCTCTCCGAGGCCTATGCCAATCTCGATGCCGCCCCGGAGCGCCGCGCCTTCCTTGACCGGCTCGGTGCAGGCCGTGACGACCGCACCAGCGCCGCCATCCTCATGCAGGCCTACCGCAGTGTGCAATGCCAGAGCGATCCCGCCGCATGGCTGGAGGCGTGCGCCGCAGACCTGCGCTTAACGGGCGTAACAGACATGGCGCAGACGATCTGGGGCAAGCTCCTGATCGATGATTTCAAGAGTCTTCTTGAAGAACAGATCGCCGCCATGGAGCAGGCCATTGATGCGCTTGCCGCCTATCCGAATGTGGAAGAAAAATACGCCCCCCTTTTCCGGCAAAATCTGACACAGATGCAATTCCTTCATGACAGCACCGGCTGGGACGAGCTGTACCGGCGGAGAATCTCCGATTTCGGACGGCTCTCCGCGGTGCGCGGCGAGGACAAAGCGATTCTGGAACGCCTGAAAAAGCCCAGAAAGCTGTGCATCGATTGGCTGAAAAAGGCACAAAGCGTGTTCTCCATGCCCTCCGCGGAGGCTTTGGAGGAGCTTCGGCAGGGCACGCCGGTCATTGCCGGGATGTTCTCCCTGCTGAAAGAGTTTAAGGCCGCCTATCTGGCCATCAAGCAGAGAAACCGTGCGCTGGACTTTGACGATCTGGAACATGAGGCGCTGCGCCTGCTATATGATGCATCCGGCGCGCTCTCCCCCGTTGCCGAAGAGCTTCGTGGCCGCTACTGCGAAATCATGGTGGACGAATATCAGGACAGCAACGGCGTGCAGGATCGCATTTTCGCGGCAGTCTCCCGGGATGGGGAGAATCTATTCATGGTAGGCGACGTGAAGCAGTCCATTTATCGCTTCCGTCTGGCAGACCCCGGGATTTTCCTTGAAAAATACCACCGCTTCAAGGATGCGGCAGATGCCGAAATGGGAGAACCCCGGCGGGTGCTGCTCTCTCAGAATTTCCGTTCCAGAAAAGAAATACTTTCCGCTGTCAATGATATTTTCCGCCTGACCATGACCCCGCAGGTGGGCGACCTGCGCTATACCGATGCCGAAGCGCTCTACCCCGGTGCAGCTCTGCCGGAGGTTGACCGCCCCTGCGTTGAGCTCCACTGTCTGGACTGCACCGACAAGGAAGACGGCGATGATAAGCGCTCGCTGGAGGCGCGTCTGGTCGCAAAGCGGATTGCCGGGCTTTTGCGCGATGGCACGCAGATCACCGCTTCCAACGGACTTCGAAAGGCAGAACCCGGCGATATCGTGATTTTACTTCGCTCCCTTCGCTCTCAGGCGCAGGCCTACCTTTCCGCTCTGCGCGAGATGGGCATTGATGCCGTCAGTGACCAGAGCGACGATATTCTGAAAACCGGCGAGGTATCCGTGCTCCTGTCCTATCTCCAGATTCTGGATAATCCCCATCAGGATATCCCGCTGGTCAGCGTACTGCTCAGCCCGGTGTTCGGCTTCACGGCACAGCAGGTGGCGCAGGTTCGCATCGGCCGCCGCACCGGAGATTTTTATCAGGCATTATTGGAAGAATCGCAGGAAAATGATACATTTTCCGACTTTTTGAACCAGCTTAGCGCACATCGACGCATGGCACGCGAAGAGCCTGTCGGAGCGCTCATCCGCAGAGTGTGGGAGGAAACCGGCCTGCGGGATGTATTTGCCGCCATGGAGGATGGCGAACAGCGGCTGGAAAATCTGCAAGCCATCTATCTCATGGCCGCCGCCTTCGACCCGGACGGCCCCGGCAGACTGCATGATTTTCTGGAAAAGCTGGCGCAGCAAAAAGAGCGCGGCATCACCGGCAGCGGCGTGCGCCATGCCAATGCCGTGCGGATCATGTCCATCCACAAATCCAAGGGACTGGAATTCCCCATTGTCATTGTGGCGGGTCTGTCCACCACCTTCAATACCGCCGATGAGCGGCAGCCGGTACAGATTCACCCGCTTCTGGGAACCGGCTGCGATGTGGTAGACTTAGAGCAGCGCATCAAATATCCCTCCCTTGCCAAGCAGGCCATCCTCGGCAAGCTGCGGCAGGAGCGCTTATCTGAGGAATTGCGCGTGCTCTATGTCGCACTGACCCGACCGAAGGATCTGCTGATTATGACCTATGCTGCGGCCTATCTCCCGAAGCGTCTCACCGATCTTGCCGATCAGGTGCGCCCCGATGGCCCCATCGGCCTGTCCCGGCGGGCAAACTGCCTCGGGCATTGGGTGCTGATGGCAGCCATGCAAAGAGCAGAGGCCGGAGAACTGTTCTCCCTCGGCGGTCAGCCGGAGGAGACACGCATCAGCGAATACCCGTGGCGCATTCGTCTGTGGAGCCCCGAAGAGCTTGATCAGGCTGATGCCCCGATTTTTGAAGCAGAAGAGGAACCCGCAAAGCCGCTTGCGCAGCTGCATACCGCTTTCCGCTATCCCCACGAGAAGGCCACCGTCAGCCCGGCCAAGCTCACCGCCACCCAGCTCAAGGGACGCTTTCTGGATGAAGAAACTGCCGAGCAGGCGCCCGAGGGCAAAAGCGCAAAAGCCCCGCTCCGTCAGCCTCTTTTCCTGCAGGGGCAGCGCCCGCTCTCTGCCACAGAGCGCGGCACCAGCGTCCATCTGGCCATGCAGTACATCCGCTATGAGGCGTGCAGCGATGAAGAAGCCATTCGCGCAGAGCTGCTCCGTCTGGTGGAAGAGGGCTTCCTTCTGCCTCAGCAGGCGGAATGTGTTGCGCCGGAAAAGCTCCTTGCGCTGTTCCGTTCCGATTTGGGCAAACGCATTTTAGCCGCGCCGGAGGTCATCCGGGAATTTAAATTCTCCCTTCTCACCGATGGCGGCGAATTTGACCCGGCGCTTGCAGGCGAGCAGATCATGCTGCAAGGTGTCACCGACTGCTGCCTGAAGGAGCCGGACGGCCTGTGCGTGATCGACTTCAAGACAGACCGCATCCGCCCCGGCACAGAAGCCGACCGCGCCAACCATTACCGCGGCCAGCTCGAAGCCTACTCCAGCGCCCTGTCCCGGATTTTTGACTGCCCTGTAAAAGAAAAAATCCTCTACTTTTTTGCTACCGATACGGCATTTTACCTCTAAAGGAGAATGAAATGGAAAAGAAAAAGAAATTAACCATTGCCCTCTTTGTCCAGATTGTTCTGGCATTTCTGTGGATCGGGCTCGTAGTCATTCTGACCGCAGGAAAGGATTTTGCAGATTTTTCGCACCGGGATTGGACTGTATTTGCAGTCTTTATCGGAATGGAATTGGTCACTCTGATTGCGACGTTTTGGTGTGCTGCCCGACTGGGCAAGCTGAACCGTGCATCTCAGCCGCCGATGCCAAAGCCCGCTTCGCCCACCAAGGTGGAAAAACGGCTGAAACGGCGCTCCTTCGCGCTGTCGGTGCTGGCATTTCTATTGGTGCTGGCTCTGATCTGCCTCGGCATTGCTGCAAAGCCGGCATTCGGTGAAAGCGGCTGGCTCATTGCCATTCCCTATTCTCTCCTTGCGCTGTGCGCGCTAGCCTCTGTCATCAGCCTGCTGCGGGCAAAAGCCTTCCGAAAGCAGATAGAGGAAAAGAAGGTGGAGGAAATCCTGCATCTCCTGCTCACCAACCGCGAGCTTGCCCAGCAGACAGCAGAGGAAAAGCGGACAAATCTTCTGCGCCTGATTCGCCAGAACGATCTTCTGGCTGTGGCACTTGCCCTTGCCGCCGGAGGCATTGCATTCTTTACAGGCCTGTACTCCGCGAACGGCTTCAGCTATATGGAGCTTCTTGCCATCATGCTGATGATCGTTGCCTTCAGCCGCATTCGTTTTCAGGTCCCGAAGGCAGTCTTCACCTCGGAAATGGGCTATGTCGAAAAGTCCGATTTTCCGGAGCTTTATGCACTGGCAGAGAAAGCAAGAGATACGCTCGGTCTGTCCGGAACCATTCATATTGCGCTGTTGCCAAATGAGAATGCAGGGATCTGGCAGAACGGAAGTATCTATAGCATCCAGCTGGGTACCATGCTGCTTTCCGTCACTGCAGAGGAAGAAATCTATGCCGTTCTGCTCCATGAATTCGCCCACATTGCCAACACCGTGCCGAAAGAAGAGCGCATCAACCGCTTTGCACAGCAGCCGGATACCAATGTGCCGACATTTTTACGCTGGCTGGCATACAGCTTCTTCCTCTATACGGACACGGTATTTTCCTATGAACATTTCCTCTACAGCGATTCCCTCACCGTCAGTCAGGAGGCGGCAGCAGACCGCGCCATGATCACCTACGGCGACCCGATGGCGGCAGCCAGCGTGCTGCGGAAGCTGAAATACACCACTCTCTTTGCCTGGGAGGAAGAAAACAGCGACTTCCCCTCCTTCTACGAATCCGAGACCCAGCCCCGCCGCCTGAAAGAAAATGTTGACCAATTTCAGCAGGCGCTCTCCCATAGGAAAGCGGATTGGGATCGCCTTCTGAATCAGGAAATCCTCTCCCGCTCAGCAAGCCATCCCACAGTGAAAATGCGTCTGGAAGCTTTCGGCATTGATTCTGCCGACCTCTTTACCGGGAACGACCGCCCTGCCTACCGCCGGGAATGCGAGAAGGCATTGGAGTGCGCACAGGAGCGCATCTGGAAAGAGGAACAGGAGGACTATGCGCAGCATCGCAAGGACTATTATCTGACCCCCAAAAAGCAGGTGGAGGATTGGGAGCAAGCGGGGCAAGCGCTGATTGCCGAAGAATATCCGGACATTGTAAATGCGCTGATCACCCTTGGCCGCCATCAGGATGCCATGGCTCTGTGTGACCGCGCCATGCAGGAGCTTCCCGATGCCGCAGCCTGCGAGGCAGTATATCAGAAAGCCTGCTACCTGCTCCATGCCTATGATGACCGCGGGATCGACCTGATGTACCACGCGATAGAATCGAACCAGAACTATACGGAAAGCGGCACCGATCTCATCGGCGAATACTGCTGCCTGACCGGAAATCAGGAGAAGCTGGACATCTTCCGGGAGAAGTTCCTGCAAATCGCGCAGACAAAGCTGGACGTATACGATGAAATCGGTGAGCTTCGCAAAAACGACAAGCTCAGCCGGGAAACCCTGCCGGAGGGAATGCTGGAGGGCATCCTGAACCACCTGCAAACGATCGACAGCGGTGCGGTAGAAAAGGTGTATCTCGTAAAAAAGACCATCACCGAGGACTTCTCCACCTCCGATGTCATTCTCCAATTCCGTGAAGACACCGGCTGGGAAACCCGGAATGAAATCTATCACAAAATGTTCCGCTACCTTGATACCAGCACCGACTGGCAATTTGCTCTGTTTGACTATGCCGAGGTAAAGGCCGTCAAGCCGGAGAGGATCGAAGGAAGCCTTGTTTTCCAACGCACAAAATCATAAGTCCAATAACAAAGAGGCAGCAGCATCCTAAGCGGGAGCTGCTGCCTCCTGTCATAATTACAGATTGACACAGAATCCGACCGCGCCAACCATTACCGCGGCCAGCTCGAAGCCTACTCCAGCGCCCTGTCCCGGATTTTTGACTGCCCGGATTGAAAAAATGCCGACGATGGAATCCGGGCATCTTTAGAATAAAACTTCCCCTTTATTTTCCAAAATTATTGCCACCTTGCAGAGCTTCTTTCTCCTGCAAGGTGGCAATTTTATGCGTTTATTTCTTTTTTATCGGATGGCGAATAACCGTTTTCCACTTTTCCGGTGCCATCCTTCTTGCATCGGATAAATAGATTTCATGGTGCAGTCTGCCATCGGCAAAATCGCTCTCAAAGCCGTTTTCGCTAAGGAAAGCATCCATGCGGGCAACCGTTTCCGGCTCGTCATCGTAAGCACCAATGTGCATGATCTGCACACAGAGGCCTTCCTCAATGGTCATAAACTGCGCCGCAGAGCAGTCAAGCTTTTTCTTCTTTTCGGCACTCTGCACAGCCCAATCGAAATTTTCCTTCGTAATAAAATCCGGGAGGCGAATGACAGAAATCCAGCAGAAGGTGGATTTGTCACTGTAGTCAATACCGTCCACACCCTCCTGCCACCAAAAGCCCTCCAGCGGCGGGACAACATAATCATAAAAGCCCGCAATCCGATAGTCAGTCTTATAGCTCATTTTCAGCGTATAAGCAATGGCATAGAGCACGGCAATCGCCTTTTGGTAGGCTCCGCCTTCCTCATTTGGATCGCCCCTGCCCTGAATCGCAATGTAGTTCGCCTTCGGAACCGTGACAATTTCCGGACTGTTTTTCGGCATATAGAATTCTTTGTATTCCTTCTTAAAATCAAATGGCATATTATCCCCTGTCCTATTTTTCTATTTTTTGCTTATAACGCGGGGAGATGCCTTTCCTTTAGCCGTCCCTGTGTTACTCAAACCACATATGCTCCTGGGAACATTTTTCCATTAGAAGCGAGTAATCCTTCTCTGAATAGCCATTGCCCAAAATCAGCGCCTTGACATCAGGAATATTTCTTCCATGATATAGCACTTCATACTGACGTGAAAGGTCTAACAGACGATATGCCGTCTTCGGTGAATATTCCGGCTCCTCCGGGTGATCTTTCAGCACGAGGTCAAGTAGCGCAATACTCTCGTTTTTGAAAAAATCTACAGCAAGTGCATCCATGCAGCCGTGCAAATCAAGTTCATCGGTAAGCTGAAGCTCATTTTTGTGCATTGTCTCCTGCTCCATTGTACATTTCCTTTGCAGGCATACATACTGCTCCAGAGTATATCCGTGCTGAAGCATGTATTCGGACACGGTACAGGCATTTTTTCCATAGAAAAGCGTCTCAAACCGCCTGCAAAGATTGATGCGATAATAGCCGTACATAGGAGAATAACCTTGTGCATAATCTTCTGAAAGAGTTGCAGTATCAACAACGCCGTCAAGATATATCAGCGTTTCCGATTGATAAAAGTCATATATTTCCTCTACGCATTTTTCGCGTGCTGGCTTGTCAACCATCCGTGATATCCTCCTCCGGAGACAGGGGAACCGTCCTCTTGTCATAAGCCGTTGTTCCTAAACACATCTCAATTGCTTTTACTGCCGCACAATACCGATGAATTTCACTGAAATATGTTCCAAACGTGCATTCAGGGAAAGAAGCAATATGTTCATCCAATACGATAGCCATATTGAGAATGATCTCAGAGCGGGACAAAAGCATATTAGCATCCCGCAATAGCCATTGGGATATTTCATCGTTTGCTGTCTCACATATGCGCATATTGATTCTCATTGTGTGCGCAACTTCTTCAAGTGGCATTTCTTCCGGGACGTGATGGATTTTGTTGATCATTAAATTTGCTTTGCGTCGATTCTTTTTTATGTTTTCAGCGTCATCTGATTGAGTGTACTGCAACAATACACGAATAGAAACATTGTCCTGATTTAAAAAAGAGTAGTATGTATTATCGAATAATTCTTTGGCTCGGAGTGATTCAACCAAATCCTGTAAACAATTACTTCGAATTGGCAATCTGCAAATACCGATTTCCCGCTTTTTTCTGGTTAGCAAAAACAAGAAAACTCCTGCAAACACAGAAGATATCAGGAAAGAAACACTTAGTAAACGATCATTCCTCCTTGCGGCAATGGCAATAAGCGGAAAAGAACCAATACAAATAACCAACAGAGTTTCCACTAATGCATAAAGCCGAATATAGTGTATTCTGGTATAAAACGCTTTATCCATTATATTCCCTCACATCTATTTGGAAAAAGTCTTCTGGCTCGGCAGCTTGCTGGAGATAAGGAGCATTGTCCCTTTGTCACATTATTTCTTTTTCTTTGGCTCCGGCAGCTCGTCATACATTGCCTGAAGGACTTCCGCCATCAGCTCCGTGTTTTCCATGTCTTCCACAACGACCATTTTTGTCTTTGAACCCTCATACGGATATACTCTGTCAGCATCCGGCAGCAGGCGCAAGACGGATGGGGTGGGCTTTAACAGCAGTTGGTTGTCGCATAGATCGGCGAACAGCCTGCCGCGGTAATACAGGAGGTATTCCCCCATCATTTTTCTGGAGGATATCTCCCTGATTCCGGCGAACTGCTCCATGACATAATCGTGATATTCCTTTGAGGTTGCCATCGCAGGCGTTCTCCTTTTCTCTGATTTCTAAACGCCGAGCAGATGCTGTGCCGCGCGGTAGAAGCGCTCCATTCTTGCAGGCTCCGGGGTACCGGAATTGCCCAGAGGCACGGTTTTATTTTTGCCGTGGTAGTCGCTGCCTGCTGTTATCATCAGGTTGTTCTTTTGTGCAAGGGACAGCATAATGTCCGTCTGTTCCTTTGTATAGGACGAATAATAGCCCTCAAGACCCATAAGGCCGAAATATTTCAGGCGATTGACACGCTCGGCAATTTCCTCTTCGGAGAGCCGGGCTGAGCCGTCACCCAGAATGCCGTGCGCCAGAACAGGGATACCGTCAGCGGATAGGATGGCATCAATTGCCTCTTCGGGGGTAAGCCGCCGTTCCCTGCCGTGGTACTCCGCCAGAATGGAAAAGCCCTCTGCCCTGTCGGAAACATAGCCCTTTTGCAAAAGCAGAGACACAAAATGCGGCTTGCCGGGGTTTTCATTTTGGAGCAGCATGTCGATTTCCTCCTGCGTAAAGTGGAAATTGTGTTCCTCCTCCAGAAATTGAATGCGGTTATTGGCCTTCTCCCGTCTGGCTGAGTTGGTAATCTCCACAGCATCCCGGATGGCTGCTTTTTTCACATTATAGCAGTAGCCGAGAATATGATATTTCCCTGTCTCATCCTCACAGCTCAGCTCAATGCCGCCCAGAAAAACGGGGTCATCGGGGCGAAGCTGCTTTAAAATCTCCTGACAGCCGAGATAGCTGTCGTGATCGGTCAGCGAAAATATATCAATATCGGTTTGGCGAATCTTCTCCAGCAGCTCCAGCGGCGTATCGCTGCCGTCCGAAACAGTGGAGTGGATATGTAAATCGGGATGTAAAAACATAATTTTAAGTCAAGGTATCCAGTTCAAAGGCGAGAGAGCAAAGCTCGTTTCTGCAATAGTCAATGAATGCGCGATCACCGTTCCGGCGAATGGTTCTGCGAAGCAGGCGAATGAGGCCTACGGTCTTTGCCTGTTTTTCGCGGTAGGAAAGGATCGTTTCATCCTCCGTGCCGTAGTACAGGCGCAGGGTATCCTTCCACAGTCTGACGCCGGTTTCGTAATCATAGCCCTGGAAATCCAGTATGCCGTCATGATTCAGCGCGAAAAAGCCGATATAGGCATTATAAATTGAGGCAAACTCCAGCACGGGATGCCCCACGGCAAGGGTATCCATATCGATCAGCATCACTTCATCATCATTTTGCAGCATGATATTCTTGGTGTGATAATCGCCGTGAATCATATGGTCATCGTGGGGGATATCCTGAGAGAGCCGGGAGAGCTTTGCGTGCACATCATCGGGCAGATGTCCCTTTAAATCCGCAACCCAGCGGAGCAGAACAGCTTTCTGATCGGGAAGCTGCCCTGCGGGCACCTCGGTGGAGTGGATGAGCTTCAAAAGCTCCACATACATCACCGCATATTCGTCCACATTTTCAGGATGCGCCTTCAGGAGCTTGGCAAAGCTCTTTGCATTGAGCATTTCGAACATGGAAGCATAGTGATCATCAACCCTGACCACATCATAGGAAATGGCCGTCGGGATGCCCAGCACCAGTGCCTTTCTGGCAACATCGCGCTCATGCTCAATATCGGCAAGGGAATCGGGATTCAGATAAACCTTGACGATCGTATCGGGATCAATGCGGTACACCTTCCCGTTTGCGCCCTGACCGATAACCTCACAGCCTTCGACCGAAACCCTGCGGTAGGCGCGCTTGATGTTCATCATATCGGTAAAGCCAGTCATATCGAAAATCTCATAGACTTCCGTGGAAGCATTCAGGATCGTGAGATCGGGATAGCGTTTGCGAAGCTTGAGAATGACACGAAGCCCCGCAGAGGAGATATACTTCAACCCCTCCATATCCAGCACAAGACCGTGCTCGGTAGCTTCTGCCATGATCTCCTTCTCAAATTCCGCTGCATTGGTAGAATCTATGCGTCCGGCAACCGATGCGGTTACCGTGCCATTTTCTTTTCTGCTTGTAATCTCCAGCATACTCTATTCTCCTGCCTTAAATACTTTTCGTAATAGTCAAAATATTCTTTCCGTCCCGGTAATCATAGTCCACATGATCCATGGTCCTCCTGACAAGGAAAATCCCAAGTCCGCCGATGGCGCGATCCTCCGCGCTTTTCGTGATATCAGGCTCTTTGGTTTCCAGAGGATTGAACGGCGTGCCGCTGTCGATAAAGGTGATTCTTGCGGCAGCATCTTCCACCTTGATCCCGACCGTCACTTCCCCGTCGGCATCCGGATATGCGTAATGCACGACATTGCTGAATATTTCATCAATGGCCACATTGATTTGCATCAGCGCTTTCGGAGAACACTCTGCCGCTTCCAGCACGGCATCTATAAAATCGGTAACGGTATTCGTGCTCTGCACAACTGCCGCCACGGTGAGACTCTCGCCAATATCGTCATTTTCCCTGCAATATTTCAGGGACAGCAGCGTGATATCATCAAACTGCGGTGCATCGCCGACAAATTCATCGAGCGACTTCTTGACCTCACGGCAAACCGCCTCAGCGCTCTGATAATCCTTCGCATTGAGCACATCCTGCAGGCGCTTTTCGCCGAACAGCTCAGATGCCTGATCGGTCGCCTCGGTAGCGCCGTCAGTATACAGGAAGATTTCGTCTCCCTTCTCCATTTTAAATTCCCCCTCGCGGTAAAGAATTCCCTCCATGCCCGCCAGCACCAGAGAGGGGCGGGTTCTAAGGTATGTAAATTTGCCATCCCTGCGTTTGATCAGCGGCGGATTATGACCTGCGTTTGCAAACTTCACCACGCCGGTCTGCAAATCGAGAATGCCCATCCACGCAGTAACGAACATGCCCGCTTCATTGGCCTCGCAGAGCCGTTCATTGGCCTCGTTGAATACCTCCGACACAGAATGCCCACTCTCGGCAAGGTTTTTGATCACCGATTTGGCATTCATCATAAACATCGCAGAGGGAATGCCCTTGCCCGATACATCGGCAATCAGGAAGGCCAGATGATTTTCATCCAGAAGATAGAAATCATAGAAATCTCCGCCGACCTCCCTTGCCGTATCCATGAGGGCGTACAGTTCATATCCGGCTTGGGCAGGCTCCTGCGGAAATGCGACCGGAAGAACGGAATACTGAATGGTTTTTGCAAAAGCGAGCTCCATATCAATTCTCTTGTCCGCTTCATCAATAAAGCCCTTCAATCGCTCCACGGTCGTATTGATATCGTCTGACAGGCTGGCAAATTCCTGATTTTCGCGAATCTCCACCTGCGTAGAAAGGTCCCCATTTGAAATCCGGGAGAGAGACCGGTTGATCTTATGAATGTTATCCACAATGATCTTCTTCAGCAGGAAGAAAACGAGCATAAACAGAATGAAGAAAACAAAAAGCTGCAACAGTGCGCCGATATAAACCGAGATATTGCGCGAGAAGTCGGCCTCGGATTTCGGCAGACAGCCTGCAACTGTATAGCCCTCCACCTGTGCCTTGGCATAGAAATAGGTTTCTCCCTCCAGAGATCGGAAGCTCAATACCTCATTATCGGGCAGTGTTGCCATTTTTTCAAAAAAGGATACAACATTTTCTGTTGTGACGGTATCCGGAGGTGCACTGACAACGGTACCGTCCGCATTGGTCAGGATAAACAGGAAGCCGTTCTGACCAATATGGCGGTTTAATGCGACATTTTCAATGCTTTTCCGAACAGAAACTTCAAAGTGCGCAAAATCATAGCCCACCTGAATAAAGCCGCCGTCCGCCAGTGCCATACCGGCATATTTTCTGGATATGGACTTGTCATAATCCGTGGGCCGGAAATCCTGCACATAGGATTTTGCCCCGCGCAGCATACAGAGGAATTCCTCTGCCTGACCGCCGGAAGCCATATTGAAGCCGTCAAAGACCGGATTGGAGCTGACCGTAATGCGCCCGTTCGTACCCACGAGATTGATTTCAGATACATTGTAGCCATCCAGACATTCAATCAGAAGCCTTCTGATTTTTTCCGTTTTTCTCCTGTCTGAAAAATCCGGATTTGCCTCCAGCTTTGCCTTAATGCTCTCCGTTCTGGTCAGCAAATCACGGTCCGTTGCCAGACGAATATCCGCCTGCACATCGCTGATATTCATCAGAAGCAGCCGCTCTGTTTCCATCTTGCTGACATTGTTCTGCAAATCAAAGGTAAAGAGGCTCGTAGCCAGGAAGGAAAGCAGCACGCAAATGAACAGATCGGCAGAAAATGTCTGTGCAATCGGTCTGGTGTGCTTCGATTTATGAATTTTTTCTCCGGAAATCATCGCAGCAAACAGCAGGGACAGGAACAGCGATGCGGCATTTGCCAGAATCATGGGGATCGCGGTCTGTCTTACCACATCGAACGCCGTTGGGATATCGTCCATGTGGGTAAGGAATATGAGCAGCATATGGAAGACCTCTGTGACCACAGCGATAAAAACACCGTAGAACCAGGAGGGTCTTTTGTTGCCGAACATATATTTGCGGCACACTGCGCCGTTGATGCCCGCCAGAAGCGTTGCCGCCGTACAGGCAACACGCGTATAGGTGGGAATCCCCCAGAAGACGCTGAACCAGCGATAGGCCGCTCCGATCACGCCGGCGATCAGGCCCGCAGGCGCGCCGAAAAGCAGCCCCGCCGTTAAGGGCGCAGCGGTGCGGACATTCAGGACATAGCCGTCATAGGAAATGCCGAACTGCGTGGCAAGGCAGGCCAGAATGCCGAAAATGATGCCAATGATGCACTGCCGATACAGATTGCGAAGCGCACCGAATTTTGTTCTGGTATCAAATAAGCAAAACACGATCGCCAGCACGGCGGAAGCCAGTGCTGCCAAAGCCATCTTCACAGCAACCATATCAGATACCTAAGCAGCTCAGTCCAGCAGCGTGAGAATATCCGAAAAGCCGGTAATATCAAAAATCTCACGAATGAAGCTGTTGGGATGGGAAATGGTCATTTTCCCCTGCTTATTCATGATCTTCTGTGCATACAAAATCACACGCAGCCCGGCAGAGGAAATATACTCCAGGCCTGCAAGATCAAAGTCAAGCTCCTTGATGTCGTGAATATCTTCCTGAATGGATTCTTCGAGCATCGGTGCCGTGGTGTTGTCCAGTCTTCCGGACAAAATGATTCTGAGCGCCTGCCCCTGTTTGTTTTTTTGAATCTCCATGGAAATCTTCCTTTCTCATGATGATATGGGATGATCATTGACTATACGCACAAAGCGGTCGAAATAAATGTCCGAATGATTATCTATTATCATTATAATCAGCGCACGTTCAAAATTCAAGGACTTTATCCCGCTTCTGTGCGTTATGGGAAGCATTTGGGTGTAAAGCGAAAATAAAGAACATTTTCCTTCTTTTCCCTTCTTGTACCGGGGCGGTGGCTGTGCTATAATGAATTGCACAAAATGTGGGGAAGGAGAACAGATATGGATGAACCGCTGACCGTTTCACGCACTGCCGTCCGAAAGCTTCTGGGCGCTGCCAATCCGGATGCTGCCCTTCTCTACCTCTATCTGTGCGACCGGCGCAATCCGCAGGAGGCAGGCGTACAGCTTGCCATGTCCGATGACCGCCTGAAGCGCGCAGGTGCTGCCCTGCGGCAGCTGGGGCTTCTCTCTGAGACCCCCAAGCCCATCCAGCGCACCCCGGAAAAGCCCGTTTATACCGAGGATGATATCATCCGCGAGGTCGAGCGGGGCGCAGAATTCTCCATGCTGGTGCACGATGCCCAGCGCCGTCTGGGGCGGGTGCTCTCCACGGAGGAAATGAAGGTGCTCCTCTCCCTGTCCGATTATCTCCGCCTGCCGCTGGATGTGATTGCCTTACTTATTAATTATTGTATACAGAAAAACCGGGTGCGCGGCGTACAGCGCATCCCCTCCATGCGCACCATTGAGAAGGAGGCCTACTACTGGGCCGACCACAGCATCGACACGCTGGAGGATGCCGCCGCCTATACCCAGCAGCAGCTGAAGCTGCAAAACAAAATCGGTGAAATTCGCACCACCCTCCAGCTGGAGGATCGCCGCCTGACCATGGCGGAGGAGAACTATGTCCGCCAGTGGCTGAGCTGGGGCTTCGGCAAGGCGGAAATTCACCGCGCCTATGAAAAAACCTGCCTCAACAAAGGCGCCCTGATCTGGGCGTACATGAACCGCATTTTAGCCAGCTGGCACGAAAACGGCCTGCACACCATCGCCCAAATCGAAGCGCAGGACACCGTTCCCCAGCGGCGTACCCCCGGAAAGCCGGAGAATAAGCCGGACAGCTCCGAGGTCAAAGCCGCCTATGAACGCCTGCTGGCACAGGAGGGATAAGCCATGGCATATTCAGAAGCAGTCCTCTCCCGGGCGCGTCAGCGTCTGGCACAGGCCAAGGCCGAGCGGGAGGCAGAAAACACCCGCCATCTGTCGCTGGCCTATACCCGCTTCCCCCGCCTTCAGGAGATTGACCGGCAGCTCAGCGCCACCGTGGCGCAGGCCGTCGCCGCAAGCTTCCGCCGGGGCGAAGACCCCCTGCCTGTCATTGCCGGACTTCGGGAGGAAAATCTTGCACTGCAAAGAGAAAGGCAGCGCTATCTTGACCAGTTGGAAGAAGGCTATTTAGACGGCGGCCCCGTATGTGCGCTCTGCGGCGGCAGCGGCTATATCGGCTCGCAGATGTGCGAATGCCTCTCCGAGCTGTGCCGTCAGGAGCAGAAAAAGGAGCTGACCAGCCTCCTGACCTCTGCCAATGCCCGCTTTGACCAGTTCCGTCTGGATGTTTATCCCGACACCTATAATGAAGAATACGGATGCAGCCCACGGCAGATGATGCGACTGATTCTCGGCCGCTGCCAGCGCTATGCCATGCAGTTCACCCCGGACAGCGGCAATATGCTCTTCTCCGGCAAACCGGGTCTGGGCAAAACCTTCCTCTCCGCCTGCATTGCCCGCACCGTTGCCGACCGTGGCTACAGCGTGGTCTACGAGACCGCCATCAAAATGTTTGCCGACTTCGAAGCCGCCAAATTCGGCGATTCCGCCGATGGCAGCCGCACCGACAAATACTTAAAATGCGACCTGCTGATCATCGACGACCTCGGCAGCGAAATGATCACCCAACTCTCCATGGCCTCCCTCTACACCGTCGTCAACACCCGCATGATGGAAAACCTCTCCACCATCATCTCCACCAACCTCACCCGCGACGCCCTGAGCGCCAAATACTCCCCCGCTATCGCTTCCAGAGTGCTGGGAATGTACCCGCTTATGCAGTTTTTGGGCAACGACCTGAGAAAAAGTGAATAAATAAAGCCGTAGAAGAGAAGGAATGGTTCAAAACCACTGAAAAAGCCATTCGCCTCGATAATAAGGTTAAAAACATCAAGCATTCAAGTTCAAAACGAGGGCATGAGCTCTATCTATGAATTTTATCAAAATATCATTTTGTTCCATAAAGATACAGAATATCCGAACAATATCAATCAGGGTAGCAAGTCGCCCCTGTCCTAAAAGGGAGAGAAACATAGTGAAGATACTCATATGGATTGGAACAGCTTTTGTCGGAACATTGTTAAATACATTTTTAGGTTATGTTACCGGGATAAAAGCAGGCGTTGTGGTTCTATATTTTGCTGAGTTCTATTTTGCAAAAAAAATGTGCAAAAAATGGGATGAAAA
Organism: Faecousia sp.; assembly: GCA_045628065.1. Classification (GTDB taxonomy): domain Bacteria; phylum Bacillota; class Clostridia; order Oscillospirales; family Oscillospiraceae; genus SVMC01. The sequence continues at coordinate 60,453 of JAZQOW010000107.1, read as the reverse complement.
AAGAGGAAAATGCTCAAGCGTTTCAGATAATAATGTTGCAAACGAAAAATCTCAGTCGCTTGCAAACGATGATTACAACAAGGGGGAGAATATCCTTCAAAGATCGAACATGATGCTCCTAGACACACAGGATTGCGGAAACTGTGGATCAAATAATACCGATGCCGGCGATTTCTGCCAGTATTGTAGAAATCAGTCGGATTTAACTGAAACCGAGTCCGGAATATTAGTCGAAATAGCTCCATCTTCAATTAAACAAACTGGGGGTGTTCCAAATCCAGCAACTCCAGATTGTGCTGTTATTAATGATGCTAGTATTAGTGCTTATGAGCAGATTTCTGTTGATAACGAAAATAAAAACGATACAGTGAATACTGTGCAAATAGATGCAACCAATAAAGTTACGCGTTTTTGTAAAATGTGTGGGGGGCAGATTAATACCCAAACTAAAAAATGCACTGTATGTGGAAAACAGTATTTTCACTGGAAAAGAATAGCTCCTCTAGTTTTTCTATCCATCTTAATTTTTATTCTATCAGTGCTGAACATAGTGCAGTATTTAAACAATCAACAATCTGTCGAAACAATTTCTGCATTCGAAAGTAAACTAGCAGACACGGAAAATGAACTTGCTCTCAATGCCAGAACAATATCGGACTATAAGAGCATGATATCAATACAGGAATCTAATATTTCCTCTTTGAACGCTATGGTAACTGAGAATGCTAAAAAAGCAAAAGACTACGATGATTTATTATCTGCCCTTTGCTGTAATAATCTTGGCTATGCTGCAAGTAACTTCCAATCTAGTGAAAGTGTTATTGTCGTAGGAAAGAATCAAAAAATGCGAAAGTTTACGCTAACAGCATACTGGTCAAAAGGAGGAACAGTGTCTGTATCCTATAGCCCAAATATCAAGAAAACAGCAACAGTAGAGTTCGACAATGAAAAGTGGGACCACTCAACAACAATGACCGTAATTCCAATGTCGGCTGGTATTACAACAGTTACTTTCTCAAACAATGTGGATAGCAAATCTTTTCAGGTTATTATAATTGTAACTGAATAAAAGAATAAGAAGATTTTTACTAACACAGGGGACGATTCTGTGTGCTAAGCACACAGAATCGTCCCTGTTGCAGTCTTTGTGCTTAGCAAACTGAGCCGTCCCCTATGTTGCTCTTTTATCTTGACAATGCAGTAATAATATGCTATAACCGTACTAGTACAGTTAATACACTTCACACAGTCAAGCATGGAAGGAGGGCTGCACCGTGATTCATCTTGACTACCGGGACAATCGTTCGATCTATGCGCAGGTTTTTGACGGCTTTCGTGAACAGATTGCCCGCGGTATCCTACAGCCGGGGGAGAAGCTGCCCAGTGTGCGGGAGCTGGCTTCTTCGCTGGCGATCAATCCCAATACCATCCAGCGCGCCTATCGGGAGCTGGAGGCGCAGGGCTGGATCAGCTCTGTGCCCGGAAAAGGCAGCTTTGTGCGCGAACGCCGGTCTGCCGATCCTGCGCCCCTTTTGCAGCAGTTTGATACGCTCACCAGACAGCTGCTGGACGCAGGGCTTACCCGGGAAGAATTATGCGAGCGAGTAAGGAGAGAATAATATGCTGCAAATGAACCACGTTGTCAAGACCTTCGGCAGCTTCCGGGCGCTGGACGACCTGACCCTGACGGTTCCCAGGGGCGCGGTTTACGGTCTGGTCGGCCCCAACGGCGCGGGCAAATCCACCGCCATCCGCCATCTCACCGGCGTATATATGCAGGACAGCGGCAAGGTCACCATGGAAAACCAGCCGATTTTCGAAAATCCTGACGTAAAAGGCCGCATCGGCTATATCCCGGACGACATTTTTTACTATCCTTCTGCGTCTCTGGAAGATATGCACCGCTTCTATCGCGGAATGTATCCGCAGTTTGATGATGAATTGTGGAAAAAGCTCCATTCCGTCTTCTGTCTGCCCTCCACGCCCATTCGCCGATTCTCCAAGGGAATGCAGAAGCAGGCGGCCTTCCAGCTTTGCCTGTGCACCCGACCGGATGTTCTGATTCTGGACGAGCCGGTGGACGGCCTCGACCCGGTCATGCGCCGTCAGGTGTGGAGCCTGATCCTCTCGGAGGTTGCCCAGCGGGAGGTCACGGTGCTGGTATCGTCCCACAATCTGCGCGAGCTGGAGGATATCTGCGACCATGTGGGCATCATGAATCACGGGAAAATGCTCTTAGAGCGCAGCCTTGCAGATATGCAGGGCAACACGGTCAAATTACAACTGGTGGGTGAAATTCCCGCTCAGCTGGAGATCCTACACCGGGTCGATTCCGGCAGACTGCAAACCCTGATCGTCCGGGGCACTGCCGAGGAGGTCGAAAAAATAACTGCCGCCGGAAATCCGGCCTACTTCGATGTGCTGCCGCTGTCACTGGAAGAAATCTTCATTTATGAGCTGGGAGGTGTGAACTATGAAGTCAAGAACATCATTCTTTAATCCCACCGTCCTGAAAAAGGATTTGCTTCGCTATGCCCCGGTCTGGGGACTGTATACCGTAGTCAACTTTATCATCTTCCTGTTCACCAGTCTTGGGAAACCGGCCGTTGTTGTCGGCAATGTTTGCGATTTGCTCGAGGCATCGGCTGTTTTGAATTTCATCTATGCACTGGTCATTGCCCTTACGGTGTTCAGTGACCCGTTCCGGTTCCGTACCGTCGGCGTTCTGCACGCGATGCCCCTGCGCCGGGAAGGCTGGTTCCTTACCCATACCGTATCGAGCCTCCTGATGGGAATCGTCCCCAATGCGCTGCTTGCGCTGGTCATTCTGCCTCTGGTGCGTACCGTGTATCCCGCGCTGCCTTTTCTCTGGCTTCTGGCCTGCACGCTGGAATTTCTGTTCTTTTTCGGCCTTGCGGTGCTATCCTGCCAGCTTGCCGGAAACCGCCTCGGCGCAGCCTTTGTCTACGGCATCATCAATTTTGCCGCTCTGCTGATTTTTGTGCTGGTCGATGCGCTGTATATTCCGACTCTATACGGCATTGAGCTGAGTGTAGACGGTTTTTCAAAATTCTGCCCGGTTGTCTGGCTGCGTTCAAACGAGTTTATTCACTATAATATAGATTACGAGCATGACGTTTTTACCCTGCTGGGACACAACACCGGAAAATGGTGGTATCTGGCCGTGTGCAGCGCCATCGGTATCGGCCTGTGGGCTGGTGCACTGCTGCTGTTCCGCAAAAGGCACATGGAGACCGCCGGAGATCTCATTGCCGTCCGCTCCATGGCTCCCCTATATCTGGCCATGCATATGCTGCTTTGCGGTGCGTTTTTCTATTTTCTGGATTCCATCTTTTTCTCTGCGTTTCCGTTCCTTCTCTATGGAATCGGTATGATCGTTGGCTACTTCACCGGGCTCATGCTCCTGCATCGGACAGTACAGATATTTAAGCCGAAAAGCCTTCTTACTCTCCTGAGTTTGGCAGTCATCATTATTGGCAGTGTCTTCCTTGTCGCGGCAGACCCCCTTGGGCGGGTCAGCTATGTGCCCGACCCGGAGGATGTCGCTTCGGTCACCATCGAAAACGAGACTGCCAACCCGGAGGTCATTGCTGAGGTTACAGAGCTTCACCGGGCGCTGATTCATGACCGCGGTGACGACTGGAACACCATTCCGATCACCTATCAGCTCAAGTCAGGAAAAACAATCAGCCGCTATTACAACTGTCCGCTTTCGGGGCAGACCTATCAGCTTGCAAAATCCGTATTAAGCCGCCCGGAGCTGGTTTTCGGCACGGATGATTTCGGGGAATTTTCCACGCACATTCAATGGATTTATACAGATATCGACGATTTTTCCGTGGTATTTTCGAACGATTCCCTGTCCAATTTTGCAGACCTTAGCTACCATCCCGATCTCATACTCCATAAGCAGGATCTGCAGGAGCTGCTTGACGCAATTGCGTCAGACTGCGCAGAGGGTCGCATGGCACAGCAATACTTCCTTATCCGCAATACCGCAGGCAAAACCATGATCCTGTCCTTCCTGTACGACAATGCTGACGCTGACAGCATCAATGAATTCAGCGGCAACAGGAATATTTACCCCGATTACCTTGAAATCTGGGATTCGGGCAGCCACACAATGCAGTACCTGAAGCAGATTGCCGCTGCGCACAACATAGAGCTAACAGATTAACCCCCACAGCGAAAAAACTGCCCCACTCTTCGTCAGGAAGAATGGGGCAGTTTTGATGTAATAATTAAGCCTTCACGCGGGCGCGGGCGCCGGCTTTTTCCGGGCGGTAGGTGGGGACGATCTCACGCAGGAGTGCTCGAACATTGCTGTCCTCCTGACCGCAGGCCTTTTCAAGCTCCTTGAGCTGGGCGGCAAACTGGGCTTCATCGATCATCAGCGGCTTGCCGATATAAATCAGGTGATTGGCGGTAGAGCGGATGTCCTCCTCATCGAGCAGGAGCTCTTCAAACAGCTTCTCGCCCGGACGCAGGCCGACATACTGAATCTTGATATCCACATCCGGCTCAAATCCGGACAGGCGGATCATATTTCTGGCAAGATCATCGATCTTGACCGGCTCGCCCATATCCAGGACGAAAATCTCGCCCTTCTTGGCATAGGCACCGGCCTGAAGCACCAGCGACACCGCCTCGGGGATGGTCATAAAGTAGCGGATGATATCGGGATGGGTCACGGTGACCGGCCCGCCCTTCTCGATCTGGCGGCGGAACAGAGGGATCACGCTGCCGCTGGAGCCGAGCACATTGCCAAAACGGACGCAGACAAACTTGGTCTTCGAGCGGCGACTGAACGACTGCACCAGCATTTCGCAGATGCGCTTGGTCGCACCCATGACGTTGGTGGGATTGACCGCCTTATCGGTGGAAATCTGAACAAAGGTCTCCACACCGTACTGATCGGCTACCTCGCAAAGATTGCGGGTGCCGAAGACATTATTCTTCACCGCTTCGCGGGGGCTGTCCTCCATGAGGGGCACATGCTTATGCGCGGCTGCATGATAGACGATCTCGGGACGGTGCTCGCGGAAAATCGCATCCAGACGCTTTTTATCACGGATCGAGCCAATCAGCACCTCCATGGGAAGGACGGGATAGGTGCGGCGAAGTTCCTGCTGGATATCATAAGCGCCGTTTTCGCAGATGTCGAAAATCATCAGCTTTGCGGGGTTATGGGCAGCGATCTGTCGGCAAAGCTCGGAGCCGATGGAGCCGCCGCCGCCGGTGATCAGAACCACCTTATTCTCGACATAGCTGGCGATTTCCTTCATATCGACCTTCACGCTGTCACGACCCAGCAAATCCTCGATTTGCACATTGCGGATCTGACGCACATCCACATGGTCGGATGCGATCTGCGCAATGGAAGGCAGGAGCTTGGTCTCGCAGCCGGTGGACTGGCAGATATCGGTGATTTCGCGCTTTTGTGCCGGGGTCGCGCTGGGAATGGCAAGAATGATCTGCTCGACACGGTAGCGGTTGACCATTGCAGGAATATCCTGCCGCTGACCGACGATGGGAATACCGCGCAGGCGGAGATTCTTCTTGCTGGGGTCATCATCAATGATGCAGACAATGTGGTTTTTCACACGATCCGAGCTGGTCAGATCCTGCAATGCCACAGAAGCCGCTGCACCGGCACCCACCAGCATGGTGCGAATGCCCTTTTTCTTCTGATGTTTATGGAAGATGTTGCGCAGGATACGATAAGAAAAGCGGGAAATTGCCACAGCCAGTGCCAGAAAGACCGCATTGAGCACAGAGAAGCTAATCGGCAGGCCCCTGTTGAGCAGGCGCATCAGAGCGAATTGCAGTGCCGAAACCAGAATCGCCGCGCCAAGGATCCGCGCCGCTTCATCCAGACCCGCAAACTGCCAAAGGCTGGAATAGAGTCCCATAACCGCAAAGAGCAGGAGCGTCAGCACCAGATAAATAGGGAAGAAGAAAATCGCATTCTGCATGGGTCCCCGCGCCGCTCCACTCAGGAAGTCATAATTAAAATAGAGCGCAAAAGCGACTGCCTGCACCAGCGCAGCCAGCACACAGTCCACGATCACCAAAAGAAGCACACGAATAAACAGCTTTTTCCGCTCTGTGCGCTCCAATTGCATCTGTTGTTTTTTTATTTCGGTCTTATCCATAATACGTCCTTCGAGTCCACAAAACTGAGATGAATGTAAACCGTGTTCATTTTCCTAATATCTCATAGACTACCAGTTATTATATCGTCATATCCGACGGATTACAACCATTTTTTCTTTAAGTTCAGCAATATTTTTTCCGGAAGTTTTTTCCACGAAAAAATAATCCCTACACCGCGTCAAAAGTAGACCTTTTGACACGCTGAGAAGCTGCCCAGGCTTTTAAAAATAGTTTGAGAATCTCTCGCAAAGGGGGCATTTTGCTCCTTTCCCCCGCCAGGCAGTCGCGGAGGTGCATAGCAGAGTTTTCGGCTGAATCCATCTTTATTGCTCGTCTTTCATCAGCAAAAAACGGCGATAGGCTCTGGCATTCGGGAAATCGTCATTGATGACCATATCATCGGAAATCTGATAACTCCCCGCAAGCGCGCCGCTGCGGATAGAAAAGTATCGGCCCGAGGCAAACAGAGCACCCGTGGAGCGTGCGCCGAAATCACTGCGGGAAATGCGGACAAAAGGCGGCCTGTCCGGGATTTCCTCCGGCTTTGTCATATCTATGGGACAAATCAGCAGCCGCCGATCCGCACACACCAGAACTGCGACCGCGCGGGAAAAGGGCAGCGCCGGGTCGGGAGCATATACCGACATATCATTATAGTAGGCAACAAATCCGCCGCAGCATGCCACACCGCTCCGGATCATCAATGCTTCGATCATGGAAAAGCCTCCTTTTTTCTGTTGATTATACCAGAAGCGAAAGCGAATGGTATAATTGTGCATCATTTTCGGTTGCCCCGTAAGGGGCGAGAAAATGGCACATTTTTTGTATAATCATTGCCTCGGCAATGATTATACCATAGCTTTTTTATATGTACAGCTTTTTCCGCATTTTTGCTGCCGGAATCCAGAGAAAAACAGGCGTGCATTGATTTATTCAATTTTAAATAAAAGTATATTTTCTTCCTTTTTTCTGCAAAAACAACCCTAAAATCGAACCATCATTGAGAGAAAAAACTAGATATATGAGAATTTCTAATGTATAATATGCAAAAATACGTTTTTACAAAGTGAATATTATTAGTTAAAGTATATAAAGCAAAAACTATTCCATAGAAATTGAAAAGGAGATATACTTATGGACAACAACAAACGCGGCTCATGGGGAAGCAATCTGGGCTTCCTTCTGGCTGCCATCGGCTCAGCTGTCGGCCTGGGCAACATCTGGGGCTTCCCCTATAAGATGGGCAAATCCGGCGGCTTCAGCTTCCTGCTGGTTTATCTGGTACTGGCTGTTTTCGTAGGCTTTATCATCATGGTCTCCGAGCTTGCGCTCGGACGCAAAACCCAGCTTGGTGCGATCGGCGCCTACAGCAAGATCTCCAAGCGCTTCAAGTGGGTCGGCTGGCTTGCCGTTATCGCCCCGTTCCTGATCATGAGCTTCTACTCTGTTCTCGGCGGCTACACCCTGCAGTACATGTCCCTGAATCTGGCTGAGCTCAGCTTCGGCCTGCAGAACACCTTCGGCATCGCCCTTGAGGGCGGCGCCACCTTCGGCTCCATGCTGACCAACCCGTTCGGCTGCGCAGCATTCACCCTGATCTTCCTGCTCATCTGCTTCTTTATCAACCGCAGTGATGTATCCGAAGGCCTTGAGAAGTTCAACAAAATCGGTATGCCCGCTCTGTTTGTCATGCTGGTTGTCATCATCATCCGCTCTGTGACCATGGATGGTGCTGTGGAAGGCCTGAAGTTCATGTTTGTTCCCGGCTATGCTGTCAAGGCAGGCTTCATCGAAGAGGCACCCGGCCTCATCTCCGTTCTGGCTACTGCCGGCGGTCAGATGTTCTTCTCCCTGTCCCTTGCTATGGGCGCTATGATCACCTATGGCTCCTACCTGGGCAAGAACGAGAACCTCAAGAAAAACTCCATCGTCATCGTTATTGCAGACACCCTGATCGCTCTGATGGCCGGCGTCGCCGTTATCCCCGCCGCTGTTGCCAACGGCATCAAGAACGGCCTGGCCTTTGCTGAAATCAAGCTCTCCGGTCCCAGCCTTCTGTTCGTTACCCTGCAGAACGTCTTCTCTGAAATGGGCGTCATCGGCCCCCTGTTCGGTGTCATCTTCTATCTGCTGGTTCTCATTGCAGCAATCTCTTCCGCCATCTCTCTGATTGAAGTTATCTCTGCATTCTTTATTGACAATGCCCACCTGAAGGGCCGTACCCCCAACCGCTCCAGAATCGTTATGCTGGTTTGCCTCGTGATTGCGATCGAAGCCATTTGGGTCGCACTTGACGGTCTGGGCAGCAACGCCAACCTCGGCAAGCTCTTCCAGTGGCGCGCAACCGCAACCTGGAATGACTGCGCACTCGACTTCATGGACTGCTGGTCTGAAGGTATCGCCATGCCGCTCGGCGCCATGCTGATGGCTCTGATGATCGGCTGGGAGCTGCGCAGCAAGCCCATCCTGGACGAGATCGGCCACGGCAACGTCAACAACAAGGCCTTTGTCTTCTTCTATAAGGCCTGCATCATGGTCATCGTTCCCGCTGTCATGTCCTTCATTTTCGCCGGCTCTATCTGCGACTTCTTCGGCAACGCCGTTATCGGCTATGTCATCGCGCTGTCCGCACTGTTCATCTTCTGGCTGGTCGCCCTCTTTGGCGGCATCAAGGACGCAAAGAAATAAGTCCGATCCTTCCAGCTGATTCCGATCGGGGTTGTCTCGCTTGTGTGAGGCAACCCCGTTTTTTCTCTTCATATCATTGCATCAACCGATGCGCAATGGTTTTATGACAGTCTTTTCCGTCCCCCCGAAAAGAGCACCCGGATCATTCGTGTATGTTATATATGATGCAATTTAATACATCGTATTCTAGGCTTGCATAATTATATTCCTTTATGCTATAATTCAATATATTTTGCAAGTAATTACTTTTTTCAGTGCATTTTCTATAAAAATGCCTGAGCACAAATGAAATCGGCTCCCGTCTCTTTTTCATAGCTTAGCTCGGTGCTGCTCTCAGGCATCGCAGCTTCGGTATGAAAACCGAAACCGGATCCGTTTCAGAATAAACCACAAAAAGGAAAGGAAAGAATCTAATGAAAAGAACACTCGCAATCCTTCTGGTTCTGACGATGCTTCTGGCCATGCTCCCCGCTTCCCTGGTTAGCGCTGCCGAGCCTGAGACCAGCATCACCAGAACTGTCGAAGTAAACAATGCCGGTTATGTGACCGCTGTTGTTTACACCGGCAGCGCCATTGACGGCACCTCCGTCCATGACCTGCTTGAGCTTGATGTTGCTGACTTTGAAATTCCCGGTCAGACCATCTACTCCGTATTTGCCGAAGAAGGCAAATTCCAGCTCAATGTCGTGCCCTTCAAGGCTGACAATGTTGTTGTCAACTACACCGGCGATGTCGCTCTTGATCTGGCTGTTGACGGCGACTATGAGACCGCTGCCGCCAAGGTTCTGAGACCTGAGGTTTCCTACAAGGTTCAGACCCTCGATGCTCCCCTCCATGCAGGTCCCAACATCTGCATCGACCCCGAATCCCCCACCGGCTACACCGTGAAGTTCCTCTTCAAGGCTCCCGAAAAGGCTGCCATCGCCATTATGGAAGGCAGAACCGTGATCGGCTGGACCTTTGAGGATGTTACCTCCGTCCAGTTCAACGGCGACCTCGCTCTGAGAAATGCCAATGACTACACCGACACCGTTTCCAAGCAGCCCGAAGAATACGAGCCCGGCTACATGCGTGCAGGCTCCATTCAGGGTCAGATGACCCAGATCGAAGACGGCGAATGGGCTGGTTACTGGTACTATGAGCTGCCTCTGGCAGCCGGTGCAAACCAGTACTGGTTCTACTGCAACGGCAGCACCGCCAAGTGGTATCCCGACCCCGCCAATCCCGCAATCTGGGGTCCCGGCTGCACCGAGACCAATGTTGACGGCGTTTACACCAGAAGAGGCTACAACTCCGTTTACGTTCCCTATGACGAAGTGCAGGATTATGAGCTTCTTGAACTCCGCGGCAAGTATGAGACCCCCAGAACCGATGCCTATGCCGGCACCCTCACCTGGGAAGTCATCGAGCCCGACTTTGCCCCCGAAGGCAAGCGCGACGACCTCACCCGCCGCATCAGTGTCTACCTGCCCGCAGGCTACGATGCAAACCGCGCTGAACCCTATAAGACCATCTACATGACCCCCGCTTACGATCAGGACGAAGCTGACTGGTTCGGCATCGGCAGCTGCCAGAATGTCATGGACAATCTGATTGCTTACGGCGATGTTGACCCCGATGCCATCATCGTCTCCTGCATCGCAGCCCGCAACAACCAGTTCCTCGGCCTGCAGGATACCGACGGTGACGGCTACTGGAACTTCGAGGGTCTGTTTGACTACCTCATCCCCTACATCGAAGCCAACTACAACGTCTCCAAGGACGGCGCTGACCGCGCCATCGGCGGCCACTACCAGACCGCAGGCAGCCTGATCAAGTTCCTCGGCAACACCGAGGGCCGCAGCGTTGACGAATTCGGCTACTACCTGATGGTCTCCACCGGCAAGGGCGCTGACATTCAGGACGTTCCCGGCGTTGAAAAGGCACGCTACTTCTTCTCCAACGGCTCCACCGAGCGTTATCTGGACATGGGTACTCTGCCCAAGACCGCTGCCGAATACATCTACTACCAGCCCCCCGGCGGCCACGACTTTAACTGCTGGGATCAGGCAGTCCGCGAATACTTCAAAGTCCTTTGGAATGACACCGAGTTCATGCTGAGCACCTTCGAAGATATCGATTCCCATGCCTTCTACTATGACGCTGTCAAGTGGGCTGTCGAGAACGGTATCACGAACGGCTTCGAATCTCACCAGTTCGCTCCCAATGCTGCACTCACCCGTGCACAGATGGTCACCTTCCTGTGGAGAGCAGCAGGCTGCCCCGAGCCCAATGCAGCTGTCAGCTTCAAGGATGTCAAGGGCGGCGAATACTATGCCAAGGCAGTTGCCTGGGCTGTTGAGAATGGCATCACCAACGGTGTTGGCAAGAACAAGTTTGCTCCCAACGATATCTGCACCCGCGGTCAGATCGTGACCTTCCTGTGGAGATATATGGGCAAGCCCGCCGCCTCCGCTCCCGCAGCCTTCACCGATGTTCCCGCCAGCGAATACTATGCTGACGCAGTCGCATGGGCAGTGGAAGCAGGCGTCACCACCGGCATGAGCGAAGAGCTCTTCATGCCGAATAACGACTGCACCCGCGCACAGGCTGTTACCTTCCTCTATCGCGCTACCGCAGAATAATCTGCAAGCATTTCCTGAAGCCTGAATAAAAAACGGCTGGGTATGTACCGCACACGCGGCGCATACCCAGCCAAAATTTTTCAGTGATAAGATTTATGTACCCATTTTTTCAGCAAATCTTTGCACAATGGCCGCAACCTCGCACCGCTTGGCTTTGCCCTTGGGATCGAGGATGCCGTTGCCCTTTCCGTTCAGAAAGCCCTCTCTGACGCACCAGCGAACCGCCTTATCTGCCCAGGCGCTGACCTTCGATGCATCAGAAAAGCACAGCGTGTCATTCATGTCCGTCGCCTTGCCTATACGAGCTGCATAGCGGTAGAGAATGGTCGCCATCTGCTCGCGGGTGATCTCATCCGCCGTACCGAAGGTATCGTTGTTGTAGCCATTGACCAGCCCCGTCATTTGCGCCCAGCGGATCGCCTCGGTATACCATTTTCCGACAGGCACATCCTGAAAGCTCATATCATAGTCCACCGAAGGGCTGCCCGCAAGCCGCCAAAGCGCCGTGGCGATCATTGCGCGGTTGGTAAACTCCTGCGGGCTGAACTGCTCTGCCGATGTGCCGTTCATCAGGCCACGTTCGGTAACAAACTGCACCGCAGCATAAAACCAGTCGGTTTTTTTCACATCCTTAAAGGTTTTTTCCGGAACAGGCGGCTGCTCCGCTTTCTCTTTCCTGACAATGCCGTTTTCGATCCGGAATATAACATCCTGCATTTCCTTGTTAAATGTGCTTGACGATCTCTGGGTAACAGAGACCTCTGCCGCTTCGCAGCCGTTCAGTATGCGGAAGGTCAAGGTCGCAAGGATGCCGTTGTTCATATTATTCTGCGCCGCAAGAGAATCATCCCAATACAGCACAAAGGGGATGCTTGCGGGATTGCTTGTAAACAGGCCGCCAGCAAGCAGGCGCTCATCCTCAGCGCTGACCAGAGCCAGCTGCTTCGGATCATATTGCAGATCAAGGATCATGGCAATGAGGCCGGGATTATGCTCCATCGAGATGGTCAGCTTCACCGTATCTCCCGCTTTCGCTGTTGCGGAGGAAAGACGCAGCCTTGGTACCTGTCCGGGCACAGCCGCAAAAGCCTGCGCGGGAAGTGACGTCAGGAGCAGTGTCCATACCAGCAGGAGCGCAAAATACCTACAGATTCTTTTTTTCATGGCTGTATCCTCCGAAAAACTTTCCTCGTTTCTTTTCGACATTTTTTATTATACGGATATTCCATTCAGTGTCAACACCCGTCTGTCCTTCGGCGCGCAAAAATTTGTTATCATTTCATTAAATTCAGGGATGAAACACGCGGATTTTTGTGGTATAATGCAAATACGCATCAATAAAACCATCTAGGAGGATCAAAAGATGAAACAATTGAAAAAATATCTCGCGCTGCTCCTGGCATTTGCCATTCTCCTGAGCTGCCCCGTCATTGTCCATGCGGCAGACAGCAGCTACAACTGGGTATCCACCTGGGGTACCTCAGAAGAAAAATGTGACATTAACGCTGACCGTATGCCGCAAATGGCACTCAACGGCTCCACCGTCCGTCAGATCATCCGCGTCACCACCGCCGGTGATGTGATGAAGCTGAAATTCTCCAACCAGTACGGCGGCAGTGATGTGGTCATCCGTTCTCTGCACATTGCAAAGCAGGTTCAGGCTGACCGCTCCACCATTGATGTTTCCACCGATACTGTTGTCACCGTAGGCGGCAAGGCGGAATTCACCATCAAGGCCGGTCAGACCATCGAGACTGACCCTGTCAGATTCCATGTCGATGCACTGGATAACATTGCCGTTTCCACCTATTTCGGCAATGCGCCCACCAGTAACATCACCGGTCACCGCGGTGCAAGAGCCACCACCTACCAGATTTCCGGCAACAACGTCTCCACAGAAACCTTTGCCTCCGGTCAAACCAAAACCACGACCAGCTGGTTCTTCCTGTGCGATGTGGCACTGGATGCTCCCGCAGGCAGCAAGGCCGTTGTCTGCTTCGGCGACTCCATCACCGATGGCTACGGCACCGATGCCGACTATCTCGGCAAGAAGCCCGACTCCTACACCCGCTGGGGCGATTACTTCGCCAAGCGCCTGCAAGCCAACGATGCTACCAAAAACATTTCCGTCATCAATGAGGGCATCGGTGCCAACGGTATGCTGAGCTCCTACCCCACTGATGCCGGTAAGGATCGCTTTGCCCGCGACCTTCTGGAGCATGACGGCGTTGGCTACCTGATCATCCACTTCGGTGTCAACGATCTGCAAAAGCTTTCCAACACCAATAAATATAACCAGATGATCACCGAATATAAGAAGATGATCGATCTGGCACATGAGCATGATATTCTCGTTTATGTTGCCCCCATCCTCCCCTTCCAGGGCAGCTCCGACTACTACAGCGCCGCTTCCGAGCAGCTCAGAACCATGATCAACAACTGGTTCCGCTCCCCCGAAGCGGATGTAGACGCTATCATTGATTTTGAGAGCGCTGTCGCAGATCCCTCCCGCCCCACCTACCTGCGCAGTGAATACACCCATTCCGATGGCCTGCATCCCTATGACGGCTACAGCGCCATGGCAAATGCCATTGACCTGTCCCTGTTCACCGGGGCCGGACGCTGTGAGCACGAATATGTACCCGAGGTGATCGCCCCCACCTGTCTGGAGGGCGGCTATACGCAGTATGTATGCTCCAAATGCGGCAACACCCGCAAGGGTGATACCACCGCTGCGCTCGGCCATAACTGGGACGAAGGCACCGTCACCGTGGAGCCCACAGTGACCACGCCCGGCGTGCTGACCATCGCCTGCACGCGCTGCGATGCAACCAAAACCAAGAGAATCCCGCGCATCGGCGCCACCGTTCCCGATGATATTGACTTTACCGATCCCGCCTCTGCCGACCGCTTTGAGGTTGTGAATCAGAATGTGACCGCCATCCGAGAGGGTCAGGGTCTGTACCTGATCACCACCAAGGACGGCTTTGAGCCTGCCAACAACCAGCTCTCCGGCACGGCAGCAACCACGCCCAAGGATCTGGTGCTAATCCCTGTTGAAGGTGACTGGGCTGCTACCATGGAATTTAATTTCAGCCAGGGCAGTGCCTCCAATGGCTACTATCAGTTCTTCGGCTTCTATGCCATGCAGGATTACAACAACGCTGCCGGTATCCGCGGCGGCAACAACGATCTGCAAAACTTCCTGCGTCTTGACGGCACAGTGACTGCCGACACCGATGGTGTGAAATCCGCGCCCGGTCTGGGCTCCAATGGTACCTACTGGTTCAAGCTGGTCAAGGAAGGCACCACCTACACCTGCCTGCGCTCCTCCGACGGCGAAGAGTTCACCGAAATGTTTGCCTATGCCGATACCGGCATTGAGGCAGACAAGATCGCCATCGACGCCTACACCGGCATGACCGAGGGCTATCAGTTCTATGTCAAGTCCCTCAAGTTTGAAGATGTTGGCACCCATGTCCATAATTATACGGCAGCAGTTACCGCTCCCACCTGCACCGAGGAAGGCTTTACCATCTACACCTGCGCCTGCGGCGAGAGCTATGTTGCAGACAAAACTGCCGCTCTGGGTCATGATGTTCAGGAAACCACCGTTCCCGCAACGTGCACCGAAACCGGCTCCGTCACGAAGACCTGCTCTCGCTGTGACTATAAGGATGTCACGGAAATCCCCGCACTGGGTCACAGCTATGTAAATGGCAAGTGCAGCCGCTGCGGCGACAAGGATCCCGACTATGTGTGCGCTGGCGGCGAAGCCTGCCCCTCCAAGCTCTTCACAGATGCACCCAAGGCGGGCACCTGGGCACATGCAGGCATTGACTACTGCGTGGAAACCGGTCTGATGAAGGGCGTTTCCGACGGCATCTTCAACCCGAACGGCACCGTCACCCGCGGTCAGCTCGTTACCATCCTCTACCGCATTGCCGGAGAGCCTGCGTTTACCACGGATAAGCAGTTCTCCGATGTGGCAGACGGCAGATACTACACCAAGGCCGTCCTGTGGGCAGCTGAGAACAGTATCGTCACCGGCTATTCTGACGGCACCTTCCTGCCCAACCGCGAAATCTCCCGCGAGCAGATCGCTGCCATCCTCTACCGGTACGAAGGAAGCCCCGAGGTTAAGGGTAAGCTGGACTTCCCCGATGCAGCCAAGGCAGGCAGCTATGCTGAGAATGCCCTGATCTGGGCAACGCAGGAAGGCCTCATTACCGGCGTAAAGACCAACGGCGTCACCCTCCTCAATCCCAAGGCCAGCGCTCCCCGCGCCCAGATTGCTACCATCATCATGCGCTATCTGGAAGCATAACTCGTTCCCCACCATCACAAAATTGCAAAGGGGCTGCCTTCTCGGCAGCCCCTTTTGAACATTAAAAAAGTCCGGCTTATGCCGGGATTTTTTCTTTTTTATGATAACTATGCTTCGTTTTTCTCCGGTATGCAGGATACCCCAGCCTTGCCTGGCGGCAGACTGGGGCGACATACTTCGGCCGCAGTCGATAAGACTGCGGCCGATAATGCTTTGCAAATATTTAATAAACCACAACTCTTGTCCCAACCGGGCAGTTGTTAAAGATGAACTTGGCGACCTCATTTGTGCAGCGAACGCAGCCATGGCTTCTCTCCGCACTCAGAGAGGGATCAAAGAGTGATCCGTTCGTTGTATAGAAGGTCCTCGTATGGAAGGCAATGCCGCCGTCAAAAACAGATGCATAGTTGACATAGCAATCATCAAAATCCCAGCGGTACGACTTGCTGACGATCTTGAATTCGCCTACTCTGGTTGGCGTTGTGGGATCGCCGATGGTAACCTCACTGGTCGAAATCAGCTTCCATTTGCCCTGACTGCCCTCAAAAATATTGACGGTGGTGGTGAAGAGGTTGCACCAGATCAGATATTTGGTATTGCTGGAATACTGATGCACCTCATTGACGAACAGCTCCATGACCTCCTGAGAGTACGACACGCTGTCATTATGATATTTCTGCGAAATGACCTTGATGGCACTTGCGCTGACCCAGCCGCGCACGCCATCCGGGGTTTCGATCAGTGCAGCGATTCCGGTATTGGAATCTCTGGTGATGAAATGTACGACCGTATTGGCAGACACAACACCGATCTTTCCGGTAAGTGAGGATCGGGAGTAGATCGTTGCCGTCTTATTCACCTTGGCCTCAATCTTGATGGTTCTCACATTCTGCGCTTCATAAAGGGAAGTATAGCGTCCAAGAACGCGCAGCGGGAGATAGAAGTAGCTCTGCTCATCGCGATAATAGACGGTAACAAGCACATTATAGGCGGCGTCTCTCCCGAAGGACACCGGAGCGGTTACCTCGCAGGACAGCTTTGTGCCGTTCGTGATCGGGACATTGTTCTCGGTTTTGACGATGGTACCATTGAAATTGTAAGTCACCTTGCAATAGCGCACGCCATCCGGCAGGCCGAAGACCTGCGTGGAATTCACGCCGCCGATGACACCGGAAACCGTGACCGTAGGCTCATTATAATAGGCCTCTGCGATCCCATCGGGCGTGAGCGTGACGCCTTCAAGTCCTGCATCGATGCAGTCAAGCATCGTTTCCGCGGTGCCGATGAAGACCGTATCGTTATAATACTGATAGAAGCTGCCGATCTTGCCATCGGATTGGATCGTAAGGCGCCGTGCCTTGGCATGGAGGGCATCCACTGTGCCATGCTGGTAAAGCGTGGCACCGCTCATGGTGTAAGAGAGCGTCATAACCTCCACCTGCGTATCCTCTTCAATGGTAGGATTACCGCCGAGGCAGGTGACCTCCTCATAGCTGCCGCTGAGTGTGCCGTCGCCGAGGATCACAGCATTATCTGCCACGGCAATGGTATAAGCTCCATCGCGCAGGCAGGAAACGGTTTCCACCGGCTCGGTGAGTGTCACAGTGACCGGGCAGCAGACCGCAACATTCTGGCTTACAGCCTCCATTGTCACCCGCTTCGCACCATGCAGATGGAGAATCAGCCGTCCTTCTACGGTAAAGCCGCTCAGCTCAACATCCTCGGGCGTATTCACGCTGAGGATCAGGTCACCGCTGAAGGTACGGCCGTTGAGCTTTTCCAATTCGCCGGTATAGAGGCACTGCTTGCCGGTCAGCCACTTGGGGTCATCCGTAATGCGGTCGAGCGCATTATACAGCACCTGCGCCAGCTCCTGGCGGGTGATGTTGCTCTTGGGATTCAGCTTCCCTTTGGTCGTGCCGTGGATATAGCCGGCCTCCAGAAGCCCCGCAACACCGGCACGCGCCCACAGGCTAACCTTATCTCCATCCGAGAACGCATTGAGCACATCGGTATTCTCGCTCGCAACGCCGAATGCGCGGGCAAGCACCGTAAAGGCCTGCTCTCTCGTAATATACTTCTCAGGATTCAGCTTTCCGCCGCTTCCCTCAAACAGACCCATGGCCACAGCCTTTGCCATCTCAGAATAGTACCATGCAGCTTCCCGCACATCGCTATATTCCTCCAGCGTCTGCATCGGCTCAGCCTTAAAAAGCCTTACCAGCATGGCGGCAAGCTGGGCACGCGTTGCATTATGCGTCGGCAAAAGGTCGCCGTAGGTGTTGCCGTGGAGAATGCCATAATCTACGCAGAATATGAGCGCATCATGCGCCCAGCCGGAGGGAACGATAATATCGGCGCCGGACGGAATATCCGAATCACCGCTATTGTCGGAAGCTGCTGCGCCAACGCCTTGCAGGAGCAAAAGAGCTGCCAGCAGCAGGGCAATCAAACGGGTACATTTTCTCATCTTTGTTTCTCCTTCTTTATCCGCAAAAAAGACGCATTCTATCCATATGGAGACAGCATAACATAAACTAAACGAATTATCAAGCAGTAATCAGCACGCATGCGCACCATTTTTTCGCGCGCGCATAACATGGAATGAGCGGCAACGCTGATATAATTTCGGGAGGTAAATCATATGACTTGTAATTCCTGCAACAATGGCAGCGGTATTTTCGCATATGGCAGCAGCTGGTGGTGGATCATCATCCTGATCGTGGCTCTGGTGCTCCTGAGCGGCAACAACGGTGGCTGCGGCTGCGGCTGCGGCTGCGATAACGGCGGCTGCGGCTGCTGATTGAACGCGAAGGGGGCTTTTTGCCCCCTTCACTCTTTCCCCGCTGCTCAGTCACGGAGGTGCATATCATGGTTTTTCTACAGTCTGCGGGCAGCCAAGCTTTTGGCAGCCCTTACAATTATAAAAAAAGAGAAGACATTTTCATAAAGCTGTGCTATAATATATGTGTAAAAGTATTTTTCTGAACCCCCATTCTAAAGAAAGGGCGCCGAGTCATGAGAATCATTCGCCGATTTGTGTTCACTGCCGCCTTTCTTGCCGCCGCTGTCCTGCTGATCCGTGCAGCGCGGCAGTACGGTGACTTTCTGTTTATGTTCTACCCCGGCATCATGCGTGAAGTGCAGGTCTTCCTGTCTGAGCTGACCATGAAGATGGATTATCTTCTCTGGGAGCGGATCGCGCTGGTGATGCTGATTTGGGCCGGTGTCACGCTGCTTCTGGATATCATCCTTCAGGAAAATCTCCTGCGCTGGGTCTCCGGCATGACAGCCGCCGCCGCATTTTTTGTTTGCCTGTGGGTCGGACTGTATGGCCTCAACTACTATGCCCCCTCCATAGCGGAGAGCATGCGCCTGGATGTGAAAAGCTCCTACAGCGATGATCAGCTCCGTCAGGCAGCCACCTACTACCGCAATGCCGCCAACAAGTCTGCACTGGAAGTCTCGCGGGATGAAAACGGCCTGTTTGAAGCTGACGAATTTGATGCTCTGGCTGAGCAGGTTGGCAGCGGCATGAAGAACATGATCCGCACAAGCTATGTCTTCGGCGGCAGCTATGCCCCGGTGAAGGAGCTTGGCCGCCTCTCCAAGCACGATATTCCCAGCCTTTTCTGCTGCCTGACCGGCGAATGCTGTGTCAATCCCAACGAGGAAGACATCGTCCTGCCCTACCTGATGGCAGCCGAAACCGCCCACCGCATGTCCATTGCCCGGGACTCCGATGCAGCCTTTATCTCCATTCTCTCCTGCATCGCCTCCAACAGCACGGATTACTGCTATTCCGGCAATTTTATGGCCTATCGTTTCTGCCTCGAAGCGCTGCGCGAAGTGGATGAAGCTGCTGCGAAGACCGTGCAGGAGGGCGAAAATGACAGCCTGCGCGCCGATATGGAAGCGTGCAGCTTTGTCTTCAAACCGTCTGCGGGAACGACCTGGCTCCCCAAGATGGAAAAGCTCGATAAAAAGGAGCTGGAAACAGACAGCAATGCAAAACAGCCGCCTGAGATCGGAACACTTCTGGTGGCATGGCATCTCTATTTGACCACCCCCACATATGCAGAGCTGTAAAATTACCGCGGTGTGTCGTTTGCCGGCACACCGCTTTTTCAAGGAGCACATTACATGGAAATAACAATACTATATGAAGACCGCGCCCTTGCGGTCTGCCTGAAGCCTGTGGGCGTTGTGTCCGAAGCCGCAGGCGGCAGGGGGATGCCGGAGCTGCTCAGCGAAACCTTCCGGGGGCAGGGAAAGCCGGATTTTATTTCCGGGGTGCACCGACTGGATAAGAATGTCGGCGGCCTCATGCTGTTTTCCCGGCGGAAGGATGTGACCGGCAAGCTGATCGGCCTGATATCCAACCGAAAGCTGGAAAAAGAATATCTTGCCATCCTCCGCGGCAGCCCAAAGGAATCCGCGGCCACCCTCAACGACCTCCTGTTCCACGATTCTCGCTGCAACAAGACCTTTGTCGTGGACAGGCAGCGAAAAGGCGTTCGGGATGCCAGCCTGAGCTACCGGGTTCTGGCGCAGACCGAGAAGGACGGGCAGCCCCTGACGCTCGTCCGTGTCCGCCTGCACACCGGCAGAACCCACCAGATTCGCGTCCAGTTTGCCTCCCGGGGGCTTCCTCTGCTGGGGGATATCCGCTATGGCAGCAAGGATAAGAACTGCGATGTTTCCCTCTGGTCGTGCCGCCTGTGCTTCCCGCATCCCGACACCGGAAAAACGGTGGATCTTTTCTGCCCGCCTCCGGCAAGCTATCCCTGGAATCTGTTCGAAGAGGTGAATGCACTGTGAGACAAGCCGCCCGCGCAAGATGGATGTTCATTATCTCCATGGTCGCCTTCGGCACCATCAGTATCTTTGTCAAGGGAATACCGCTTTCCTCTGCTGAGATCGCGCTCTATCGGGCAGTCATCGCCTGCATCGTCCTGTTTTTCTATCTTCTGCTGACCGGACGGCTGGGGCAGCTTCGCGTGCTGAAAACGGCGGGACTCCTTCTGTTTTTATCCGGCGCAGCCATGGGCTTTAACTGGATTTTGCTGTTCACCGCCTACCGCTACACCACCGTGGCGCTCTCCACGCTGGCCTACTATTTTGCGCCCACATTAATTATTCTCGGCTCTGTCTTTTTCTTCCGGGAGCGCCTGTGCCTCAGACAGATTCTGTGTTTTCTGGCCTCCACGGCAGGTCTGGTGCTGATTATCGGCGTCAGCCGCGGGGGAACATCGGATTCTATCGGGCTGTTATTTGGTCTCGGCGCGGCACTGCTCTATGCTGTTGTAGTGCTGCTCAACAAAAAGGCAGGTGCCATTGACGGCATTACCCGCACCTGGATTCAGTTTGCCTCTGCCGCGCTGGTGCTCACCCCCTATGTGGCGCTCACCGGCGGCTTCCGGCTGGCATCGCTCCATACCGGCGGCTGGATCAACCTGCTGATTCTGGGTCTGTTCCATACCGGCATCATGTATGCCCTTTACTTCACCTCGCTTTCCAGTCTGGACGGACAAAATGCAGCGATTCTCAGCTACATTGACCCGGCGGTGTCCGTTCTGGTATCGGTCTTCTTCCTGCGCGAGCCGATCACTGCGCTCCAGCTTCTGGGCGGCGCGATGATCCTTGTGTTTGCCATGCTCAATGAGCTTGCACCCGCTAAGGAAAAAACGCCATGACCTATGCCATGCTCTACAAGCCCGCAGGCTATGTCTGCGCCCGGAAAGACCTTGAAAGCCCCACGGTGATGGAATTTTTTCCCGCCTCTGCGCAGAAAACCCTCTTTCCACTCGGCAGGCTGGACAAGTACACCGAAGGTCTGCTGCTCATGACCGATGACGGCAAGCTGAATTATCGCCTCCTCGACCCGGCGCGGCAGATTGAGAAACGCTATCTTCTCTGGGCTGTCGGAGAGCCGGAGGAAGCCATGTGCCGCGCCATTCGGGAGGGCATGGTGCTCAAAGGGCTTCCCGAACCAACAAAGCCAGCCCGTATTGAAATTTTAAGTCAGGGGAGGATTTCCGATATTGCGCCGCAGGTCTTCCCGATTCGCAGGCCGCTACTGGAGGAAAATCCTTCTCTTCCCGTCTTCTGCGCCCATCTGTGGCTCACGGAGGGCAAGCGCCATCAGGTCAAGCGGATGCTGGAGGCCACAGGCCACCTGGTGGTTGCCCTGAAACGCGAAGCTTTTGCTGGATTGGAGCTGGATTCTGCCCTCTCCCCCGGCCAAAGCCGTCCGCTGACGGATACCGAAATTGCCGCACTTCGTGCGCTTGCTGATCTGAATTAATGCACAAGGGCTGCTTCACAATAGCGTGAGGCAGCCCTTGTTTCAATTATTCACGATAGTATGCACCGATGATCGTTTCGCCCCGGACAAGGAAGGCAATCGGTCCAAGCAAGGGATCCTCTGTCGTCTCGAAGGTAACGGTACAGTAATCCCCGCTGCCGGGATCAGGCTGGATCGATGCATAGCACTGTGCATCCGGCGGCACATCAAGAGCATGAATCAGCGGCGCATCCCAATTGGTGACGGTATCGCGCGTCTGTGCACTGAAGTTTTCCGCAAGATAGCTCCTGCACAGCTCTGCCACATCCGACTGATTTTCGGATGGAGCTACATAACGGTCAATCAGCGCTTTCAGGATGGCAGTTTCTGTTTCTTTCAGCCCCCGCCCATAGCAGGAATAGGATGGCGCGGTATTGTCAACAACGTCTACATAGGAAAGCTTATCCGACAAAACAAAGCAAGTCTCCCCGCGGACAAATATATATGTATCCGAACCAGGGATTGCCAGACTGTCTGGGTTTTTTCCCTCCATTCCTTCAATATCTAAGATGTCTTCCAGTACAGACGTATCCTCAGCCAAGATCGGATAGTCTGTGATTGCTCCATCGCGGTAAATCTTCAGCACAAATGACTGTGCGTCCACATCGTTTTGCGCTAAGCTGGGTTTAGCGGTTGGTGGTATCTCTTCAAAAGGAGCCTGCGTTGTAGATACCTGCGGTTTGCTCGTCATAAAGAACAAGACCAGCGCCGCACAACCGAGTACAGCTGCAAGGATAATCCAGACCGTTGGCCGCCGATAGGACAGCACAGCCTTGACGCGCTGCCTGATGGAGGTTTCGCCAAAGGCAAGCGGTGTGATAGCAAAGTGATTTACGCCGCAATTTAAAAGAGCCTGCGAATAATCTGCCCGCTGTGCAGGTTTCATAGTGCAAATCACCGCCTCATCGCACGCCAGCTCCAGATCCCGGCAGAATAACCAATAACCCACCCAACAAAGCGGGTGGAACCAGAAGATACTGCGCAGAATATAACCCAGCAGCTTCCACCACGGATCACCATGCCGCAGATGTGCCAATTCATGCGCGACCACCGCATCAAAGCAGCCGTCCGGCAGTCTGCCCGGCACATAAATTCTCGGCTTCCACAGGCCAAAAATGAACGGAGAAGCGATCTCATCACAGCGCCAAACCTTGCCGTCCTCCGAAATCGACGCACGGACACGCCGTTTCAGCTTGCGCGCACTGACACCCCCCGCAATAAAGAATACCGCCACACCGGCAAGCCAAACAATGGCCGCAATCGAAAGAATGATCTGCAAAGGATTCACGCTATCGCCCACCGAGGGAGCAAAGGCTGCATAAATCAAGGGATTCATAGAAGAATCTACCGCCTGAATGCCGGTCTGCACCGCAGGTTCTGCCTGCATGGCGATGTCAGCAGGAATCGGCGCGGCGTTCGGCAGCAGGCTCAGTGCAGAGGAAATCGAAAACGGGCAGATGAGACGCAATGCCGCAAACGCCCATAGGGCACATACCATTCGCCTCGGCGCACGGCGAAGCAGTACCCGCAGGAGGAGAATGCCGAGGATCACCCACGAGGCCGCATAGGCCTGATTCAAAACCGCCAAAAACAGCCGCTCCATCCTATTCCACCTCCGAACGGTAAGAATCAATCATAGACTGTATTTCTTCTGCCTCATCAGGAGACAGCCGCTCCCGGCTCAAAAATGCAGCCACGAACGCCGGGAGAGAGCCCTGATAGGCATCATCGAGAAATTCCCGACTCCTGTCTGCGTAAAACTCGTCACGGGAAACGCATGAGGTCACAACGCCGTCCACATTTTGCAGCAGTCCTTTTTCGCAGAGCTTCCGCAGCACCGTGTAGGTCGTCGGCTTCTTCCACTGGAATTGTGCTTCGCACAGCTTCACAAGCGCCCCGGAGGAAATCGGCTCGTGCTCCCATACCAGATTGGCAAAGCGCAGCTGCACCGCACCAAGCGCAAATTCACGCATATGGCACACCACCCTTTCAAAAACGGTTTATCGCAATAAACCTAACTTGAGTTTATCACGATAAACCGCCTTTGTCAAGAAAAAAAAGGGACCGTCTCATTTCTGAGGCGGTCCCGGAAGTATTGTGGCTTAGTCTGCGACGTAGGGCAGCAGAGCGATCTGACGAGCGCGCTTGATGGCGACAGTCAGCTGGCGCTGATGAGCAGCGCAGGTACCGGTGGTACGGCGGGGCAGAATCTTGCCGCGCTCGGACAGGTAACGGCGAAGCTTGGCAGTGTCCTTATAGTCGATGTGGGCAATCTTGTCCACGCAGAAGCTGCAAACCTTCTTACGCTTATGCGGACGAGGTCTTTCGTTAGCCATGAGTGGTTCCTCCTTCATTCAAGTTTCGAGAAAAGTTCATTATTTTAAGATTTAGAAGGGAAGATGCCCGTCATCCTCTTCCAGCATGGAAAAGTCACTGACGGCAGCGGGAGCAGCGGGTGCGCTGTAGCCGCCATAGGGAGCAGCCGGTGCGCTGTAGCCGCCGTAGGGGGCAGCGGGGGCAGCCGGTGCAAAGGTGGATGCGCCATAGCTATCGCCGGGGGCGCTGTCACGCCGGGAATCGCCGAAATACATATTATCGACCACAACCTCAGCGCTTCTTCTCTTGTTCCCTTCTTTGTCGGTCCAGGAGCGAATCTGGAGACGACCGGAAACCACAGCCATGCGGCCCTTCGTGAAGTACTTACTCACGAACTCAGCGGTGTTCCGCCATGCCACACAGTCGATGAAATCCGTTTCTCTTTCACCGCTTTCCGTCTTACCGAAATCACGGTCGACAGCCAGCGAGAAAGAAGCAACCGCGAGGCCGCTGCCGGTACGGCGCAGCTCGGGGTCACGGGTAAGACGACCCATCAGAACGATATGGTTCAGCATGGTATCTTACTCCTCTACTGCGATAATGATGGAGCGCAGGATGCCTTCAGTGATCTTGAACACACGGTCGAGCTCAGCGGGGAACTCGGGCTTGCATTCGCAATTCATCAGAACATAGTAGCCTTCGGTCATATCGTTGATGGGGTATGCGAGTCTGCGCTTGCCCCACTCGTCGATATCGGTCAGGATACCTTCTGCCTCAACCATTGCCTTGAACTTTTCCACGAGAGCGACTCTGGGTTCCTCTTCCAGGGTAGCGTCGATGATATAGAGGACCTCATACTTTGCGGAAATCTTAGCCATTGTTTTGTGCACCTCCTTATGGACTTTTGGCCGCCGTCTTGCAGCGGCAAGGATTTGCCTGCTAACACAGGCTAGAATATATTACCGCATTTGCGGCAATTTGTCAACAAAAAGTTTGCAATTTCTTCATTTTTGCCCGATCTGATGCAGCCGCTTCAATAAAAGCTGCGCGCATAGCCCGGTGAAAAGCCCCGCCGCCATGCCGGTTGCGGCAAGCACGGGGAAATAGACAAAAATGGAAGGCGTGCCTGTGATCAGCATTGCAGCAAGCACCTGTCCCAGATTATGGGTCAGGCCGCCGAGCACGCTGCAAACCCAGATTTGTTTTTCCGTGACCAGCTTCTTCAGGCCGCACATCAGCGCCCAGCTGAGAAGGCCGCCTGCCAGAGAATAGGCAATCGCCGCCACCCGCCCGGAAAACAGGCAGCCCAGAATCACCCGGCAAAAAAGAACCGCCAGAGCGCTCCAAGGACCATAGGCAAAGACGCAGTAGAGCGTGATGATATTGCTCAGTCCCAGCTTTACACCCGGAATGGGGACAGGCGATGGGATTTGCAGCTCCAAAAGGAAAATCGTCAGCGCAATTGCCGTCAGAAGCGCGAGTCTTGTCAAATGTTTTGTCTTCATATGCAATATAAATAAGAAGGGGACGGTTCCCCTGTCCCCTCTTTGATCGTTATTTTTCGTTCATTTATGATTTATACATGAATCAGGGGACATAAAAACCGTCCCCCTGTCGGATTATGGAAGATCGCGGAGTCTGGTGTCCAGACCCTGTCTGCGGAAGAGAATCAGCAGCGGCAGACCCACGAGGTAGCAGACCGCCGCCTCCCCTGCGCCAACCTCCAGGGCAAACAGCCCCCAGCTGCTCCAGAAGGCCTCCGGTGCACAGACCCAGGCAAGCATGGCGCCAACGATGACGCTATTGCAGATAACGGGCGGAAGAGGCGCAAGCAGGGTTCGCTTGCATCGGCTGGTGAGAATGCCGGCGATCAGGGTCGCCAGCGTGCCAACGACCACATCCAGAGCAGACACAGTGGAGAACAGATTGGCCAGCAGACAGCCCAGTGTCACGCCCCACACCATCCACGGTGCAAAGAAGGGCAGCACACAAAGCGCCTCAGCCAGACGGAACTGCACCGGTCCGTAGGACAGGGCAGCGGTGGAAATGGTC
Organism: Faecousia sp.; assembly: GCA_045628065.1. GTDB lineage: Bacteria > Bacillota > Clostridia > Oscillospirales > Oscillospiraceae > SVMC01. The sequence goes on along the minus strand of JAZQOW010000107.1, from coordinate 33,923 downwards.
AGCACAGCATAAAGGCAGGCAACAATGCCGCAAGCTGTGAGACGATGCACAGAAAGCTTCCATTCATTTTTCATTTGTAACACACTCCATAGTTTTGTTTTTCGACAGGATGGTTTCGAACTGTCGGCGGGAACCGCCACAATTATAACCGCAAATCGCTGATGCGTCAAGTGGCTGCTTTTTTGCTTCGCTCCTCCCATTTTCGTTTTGTGGCTGCGCCGCCCCGAAGGTGACGCTGGGCTTTGTTTTCCTGCAGCACCTCCTGCGCCTGACAGTAGAGCGCAGGATGATGCGCACGCAGGCGGTCGGAGATATCCTTGTGTACTGTGGATTTGCTGATGCCGAATTTTTTAGCGGCTGCCCGGCAGGTGGCCCGGTTTTCAACGATGTACTCCGCCAGCAGGCAGGCGCGCTCCTCCATATTGGTTCTCAAAAAGCACCACTCCCAGCACAATGATCCTTGCTTGAGACTATGCGCTTTCAGGAAAGGTTATGCCAAAGCACAGGAGACGGTTCTGTGTGCCGGGCACACAGAACCGTCCCCTGTGCCAAAAAGAGCCTGCCAAATTGGCAGGCTCTTGCATATTGCTGTATTACAGGGCTTCGCCCTCTGCATCCAGAACGCCGATTTCGTTGAAGGCCTCCAGCGCCATGGTGAGATGCTCATTGGCTTCTGTCAGGTCTTCGGTGTCGTAATCGTATTCGCCCAGAAGGAGATTCAGAAGATCCTCCCGGCTTACGCCCTTTTCCAGCTGCTCGAAGATGAATGCGGAAACCTCATTCAGTACGACCGCACCGTTAAAGGTGTTGATGTTATCGCCGGTAGGAAGAACCAGGAATTCATCCATCATTTTCTGAAGCTTAAAGTCTTTTTTAATACGCATATCAACCTTCTCCTCTCCAATTGCATGGGGATTCCGATATAGTATTTCTCTCAATGCAGCGGCAGACTCCTCATCCGGGCCGCAGAAACCGCGAAGCACAATCCCCTGGCGGATCACGGAGCCGATCAGGAACATAGCCATAGCGGCAGTCTCGGTATCCCACATAGGGAGGAAGCACTGCTGCATCAAAAGTGCTCTGGCCTGTGCTGCGTTAAGACGCCGCGCACCTACAAAGCCGGCACGGCGAACCTCCACAATGGCCTTGAGAGGAACCATCATCGGAGAGAAAACTTGCTCTTTCCCATCCCAGGGAACACCGCAGGCGGTCAGACCGGTAGCTCCGCAGGCAATGGTCGGGCGGTCACCGCTGAGCCATTGGGCGCCCAGATGGTCTACCCACTTCCCTGCTCTTGTGGATTTTCCCACAGTAGAATGACCGGTAAAGGCAACGGCATGTCCATCCAGTGCAACGCAGGCCGAATGCAGGGATAATCTGCCATGACGGATCAGAAGGCATTCCAGTGCTACGCGGAGCAAATTGGACAACTGCCAATCCTGATGGTCATGAATATCTCCGGGAGGAAAGTGAACGCGAATCTGGCTGTAATCCGGGGAAATCAGCAGGGACACCGGCATATAATTTTCCGGGGATGTATAGAGCCAGCTATTATCTTCAAGCGCCGTAATGATAAAGCTATCATAAGGAAAGCTCTTTCTTGGCGCGGAATGGTTAGAAAACCCATCGCTGTCTTTGATAATTGTGCAATGGGTTTGGCCAGCGGCTGGGATCTCAAAAGGAGAAAAACAGGAAGGAAGCGAAAAGCTTTCAATATTGAGTCCCGCGATGGAATAATATGTCATGGCTTTCGTCCTTTCGATCATCTTTTTGAGTCTTATGCCGCCGGCCGCACTTGTGCAAGATTACTTCTGATTGTTGACCATGCTGACGATTTCGCATGCAGTACCGGGTGCACCATTAAGACCCTTGTAGTAAATCGTGCAAGAAGCGAAGATTTCACCGGAAGCAACAACCTGCTCATTATAAGCAAATTCCACCTTGCGTACAACGGGAGCGATATGAGCCTTTTTCATTTTACATTGCACCTCCTTTCAATCGAAAATTAATTATATTACAAAGCAGTTATGCTATGTAAACAGGAAATTATTTTGTCAGCTCCTCCACCAGTCTGTGGGTCAAGCGACAGATTCTGGGACTTGCATGACCTTTCGGTGCATCGATCTGATGCGTACCGGGGCAAAGCATGCATATATATTTTAAGTTGCAGTCCGCGCACTCAGCCAGTCGGGGATAATCCTCGCACTGTGCATTCAGCTTCTTCCAGGCCTCGGCAAAGCCGTCCCGGAGGGGGAACTGCTGCATATCGCGCATAACACTACAGGGCTGCATAATGCCATCCCAGGTAATGCAGAACGTGGCTCTGCCACCGGAACAAAGCAAACCGCGACCATTGTCGTCCTCATCAACTGTATCAACAACATCATCCGGATTGGTCAGATTATAGGTCACGCCAAGCAAATCCCTATTGTATTTATAAAGCTCAACATAATCTTCAACATCAAGCTCGATTTGTTTTTCATGGCGGCCGGTTTCCTCGTAGGGGGTGAAGAGTGCAGTGTTTACTTCGAAATAAATGTCCATGGAATGGAGCAGATCCATCATTCTTTTCGCGTCATCCAAATCCATGAAAGCATTCGGGGTGATCGTAACCTGGAACGGAATTCCGGCTTCCTTGAGCATACGAATGCCGTTCATGACCGTCTGGAATTTACGGTGGCCGGTGACCTTCTCGTAGGCATCATCGTCCGAACCATAGAGCGTAACCTGAATCAGCTGCGGGGTATGCGCCTTAAAAAATGCAACCCGCTCCTCTGTTAGCAGAATGCCGTTGGTCAGGATAACGGGACTGATACCCAGAGAGCGCAGATAAAGGAAAAGTTCATCAAAGCCGGGATAGAGCAGACATTCGCCGCCGGTCAGGGTAGCGTACATCATGCCCATATCTGCCGCCTGCTTCATCAGGCTCTTCCACTGCGCAGTGCTCATGAGCTCGATACCGTTCATTTGCTCTCTGTGCAGGTGCACATAGCACATTTTGCAATCCAGATTGCAAAGCGGCGTCAGCTCAAATTTGCCTTTAATCGGCACGCCTTTTTTCCTGGCCTGAAAGTTGATGACTTGCTCGAAGCTGCGCATACGGTCATGCTTTCCTGCTCCCTGCGCATCCATGCGGTCAAGCATCTCATTCAGATTGTTATCAGGTTTCATCATGATTAGAGGCTCCAAAAATTCTTTTTTTGATTTCCAGAAGCAGATCCCACAGCCAACTGAAGAATTTCCGAACCGGGAGAATCCATATCCAGAACAATCCGCAGAGGCGGAAAAAACTGTTGTCAATGGAAAAATGCAGCTTGCCGCGCTTCACCTGAACCACCAGGCCGAAGACATCCTCTAACGGTGTCGGCGAATCGGGACGGCGGCAGTTATCACCTTGGGTAAGGATATGCCCGGAGAGAAGATGTATGACCCGATGAACGGTATATCGTCCGTCTCTTGCCTGAAACAGGACCACATCTCCGCGCTTGAGCTCGCGGGTCAGGGGCGCGATCGTGACATCATCCCGCTCTTTTCGAACCAGAGGGCGCATACTGTTGCCATGCAGCTGTATGCACACATTGGCGGCTCCTTCAGATTGTGCCAGTGCAGCCCAGTCCCGAATGGAAATAGAGATCGTCTCTGGCGTCTGCAAGCTGCTCACAATTCAAAACCTCCGGCGGAATTATGGCATAGCTATCCTACGATATCTATACACTGCAAGTATAGCACACTTTCCCCAAATTGGGAAGTACTTTTTCAAAATTTATCCGGTTTTTTTATTTTGAAAAATTCAAAGCAGCCAAAAAACAGGGATAATAGCAAATAAAAATCGAATTTACTCATAAAAGGGAAATTATGGTAATGAATTGCAAATACCGGCAAAATGCTTCCCGGGCAGCGGAAAGCAAAACGTGCTGCAAAGCAGTCCGGCAGCTTTTGCCATGACAGGATACCTTGCAGCACGTCCGTTACCCCCGTTCGGGGATGCTCAGTTCAGAATATGGAAGCTGCCGACAAGGGGCAGTTCCTTTGCTCTGCCGTTGATTGCGTTAATAATGCCAATGCCGGACATCACAACACAGGCGATCTCAAAGAGATAGCGAATCGCCTTGAAAACCCAGCCAATGAGCGGAAACGCCTGCAAAATACTCAGTGCAATAACGACGACGATCTCTGCCAGAGCCAGCACCAGTCCCTGATTGGTGTGGAACCGGGCAAACGGGGACTGCTTTGCCGCCAGAAGGGGGATCAGCACCAGCCAGGAAAGATAGGCCAGCACGGACATCACGCGGTTATCGTCAATATCCTTTTGGGAGTAGGCGGCAGTGGTATCCTCGGTATTATTGAATTCGTTGAACTTTTCGTTGAAATCAGCCATAGAAATACCCCTTTCTTTTTTTACGGGAAGAACGATCCGCTATACCCAGTATAGCACAGGTTTTGAAAAAAGCAAGCAGCCTTTCATCATCTGTATCCAATTACATACAGCAGGACGAAGCACACGGCCACGCACAGCATCAGAAGGGCAAAGGACAGGTTGGAGGAGATGCGGCGGGAGGTTTCGCTGATGGTATGCCAGCCGCGGTAGAGCAGGCGAGCATAGCGGTGCTCACCCGGCTGCTCCTTGCCGCGGGCGATCTCCCAGCGGTCCACATGTTCGCCCAGACGATACGGCAGGGACTCCAGTGCGGTCTCCTGACTTTGAATGCGGCTTTCCTTGAAAATCGTGGCGCGAAGCGCCCAAACCAGAGCATCAGGCAAGTCAAGGAAAGCATGGCCGATAATGGTCATCACGCGGAAAAAGCCCGTTGCGGCAGGCCCGGAGAGGCGATTGTTGCCTGCAAGATCGCTGCCCTTTCCAAGCGGCCAGCTGAAGATATTCAGGAGCAGCGGACGGTAGACCAGCTCCTCCAAATCCAGCTTTTCGGGCCAGCGGTTAACATAACGTCCATCCTTCATCAGAAGCTTGCGGACAACGAACAGGTAAACAGCAGCACCAATGGCAAGGGAGATGAAGCCGCCCTTGAGGTTTCCGAGCGAGAAATACGCAACCTTATGGGCAAGCTCTCCCGGATGGAAGAAATCCGTCCCCAATGTGGCGATGGCATCCATGGATTTGCCCGCCGTCAGACCCAGCACAGGAAGGCAGATCGCAGGAATCAGGAGCGAAAGTGCGCTGGCAATATCCATATACCCGCGGCGGCTGTCAAATTCCGCCTGCCGCTCCGGATTCTTCTCCACAAACAGGCAGATATAGAGCTTGGTCATATAGGCCGCCGTCAGGCCGCCGGAAATCAGGAACAGCCATTCCACGATACCGTAGCTCCCCCCCTCCACGATAGCCTCATGGAGAAGAGTCTTGCTGACATAGCCGTTGAGTCCCGGTACGCCTGCGATACCCGCCGCGCCCAGAAGGAAGCAGAGGTTCAGCAACGGCTTTTTTCTGCCGAAGCCGCGAATATCGTTCAGATCGAGCTTGTGAAGGTTCATGAACACCACACCGGCGCAGGAGAACAGCACCAGCTTAAACAAAGAGTGGTTCAGCATATGCAGCAGCGCCCCGCGGGCAGCAAGTGCATTTTCCTCCCCCAGAATGCCCATCATGCCCACGCCCACAAGGATGAAGCCGATCTGGGACATGGAGGAGCAGGCCAGCGTGCGCTTGAGGTCAATGCTCATCAGCGCCAGCACCGCACCCAGCACCATAGTGATCGTGCCAAGCGCCAGAATCACCTTCCCCCATGCGGGGTCATAGCGGAAAATCGTGGCAGAAATGGCCACAATGCCCCACACGCCGGACTTGGTCAGGACGCCGGACAGCAGCGCCGATGCAGGCGCCGGTGCCACGGGATGTGCCTTGGGCAGCCAGATGTGCAGCGGGAACATACCGGCCTTTGCACCGAAGCCGAAGAGAATGCAGCCCCCGGCAGCATACAGGGAAGCCTTTTGCGGACAGGCGGCAGCAAGCGCATAGAGCTTGGAAATCTCCGTAGTGCCCAGCCGGTATTGCAGCAGGAACAGACCCATCAGCGCCACCAGACCGCCGATCACCGCCACAGCCAGATAGGTGTTGGCCGCCCGGATAGCCGCAGGACTTTCCTCATGCACCACCCAGGTATAGGAGGTAAAGGACATGACCTCGAAGAAAATAAAGGCAGTGAACAGGTCAGCGGCCAGAAAAACGCCCAGTGTGGCGCCCAGCGTGAGAAGGTTGAAGAAATAATAGCGCCTGCGGTTGTGGTAATGCGCAAAATATTCATCGGACAGCAGCAGGGTCATAAACCACATCAGGCTGATGATCACGCAATAGACCTTTCGGAAGCCATCCAGCTCCAGATGCAGCCCCAGAGAGCACACCTGCGAGAGCATTTCCGTCCGATTTTCCCCAAAAGCGAGGAAAACAGACAGACCGAAAACGAAAGCGCCGGTCAGAATTGCGACTACGCTCCGTCCTTTTTTAGAGTATCGACCCACGCCATAGCAGACAACGGCCATGACCATGGGGAAGAAAATCAAAAGAAGCAGCATCCTTCCGCCTCCTTACATAAGACCGACGATTTCCCGCACCGCATTTATGATCGGTGCAGCAAACAGACCGGTCAGGACAATCGCTGCGGCAAGTATTCCCATGGGAACCAGCATCCGCCAGTTTGCCTCCCGGATGCCGGATAGCGTATGCACCGAGCCCTCCTCGGGGAACCAGGCGCGGCATACGGTGGTCAGCATATAGATCGCGGTCAGCAGTGCCGCGATCAGCAGCACGCCTGCACCAACATAGGCCAGCGGCGTTGTGCCCTCTGCGGCAGCCACCAGCAGACTCCATTTGCTGACGAAGCCGGAAAGCGGCGGAATGCCGGTAAGTGCCAACGCGGCTACGGTGAAGCAGATGAAGGTGACGGGCATTTTCCGTCCCAGACCGTTGAGGTCGCGCAGATATTCCCTGCCGCTCTGGTGGAGCACAGCGCCCGCGCAGAAGAAGGCGAGCATCTTGATCTCTGCATGGAATGCCATATGCAGAAGACCTGCGGCAAGCCCCTCCGGGGTCATCAGCACCACGCCGAAGAGAATGTAGGAAAGGTTTGCCACGGTAGACCAGGCAAGACGCCGTTTCCAGTGGCTTTCCTTTACTGCACGGACAGCGCCGTAGAAAATCGTGAAAATGGCGAAGCACAGTACCACCTTATGCGCCCAGGTACCTGTGAGCAGCTTGGTGCCGTAGGCATACCAGGTCAGGCGGATGATGGCAAACACGCCGGATTTGACAACCGCCACCGCATGCAGCAGCGCCGTGACCGGTGTCGGTGCGACCGAGGCCTTGGGAAGCCACCGGCAGGTGGGGAACGCCGCAGCCTTTACGCCAAAGCCGAAGAAGCCCAGCGTATAGAAAATCAGGGTGAAATTGGGCCGGGCATAGGGATAGGTGTTCAGCAGGCCGCCGAGAATGAAATCCTCATCGGCGCCGTTGGAAATCAGGAACAGCATGGCAGCAAAAGCGAAGGCCGCGCCGCCCAGAGAATAGATAAAGTAGGTTCTTGCCGCCAGAACCGCCCCTCTGGTATTGGTGTGAAGCACCAGAGGCACCGTGGCAAGGGTCAGAAGCTCATAGAAGCAATAGAGCGTAAACAGGTTGCCCGACATGGCAACGCCGAGCGTCACACCGTAGGACATGACAAAGAAGGGGAAAAACGCCTTCTTCCGGGAATCGTCCTTCATATACTCAAAGGCATACAGGGTGGTCAGCGGCCACAGCGTTGCAATGATCCCGGCAAAAAAGCGTCCCAATGCGTCAAAGCGAAGCACCAGAGACAGACGCTCGGTAAACCGGAGCAGCGCAAAGCGCTCCTGACCGCAGAACAAAATCAACGCCCAGGTCAGCAGCGATGTCAGAACGACCACACTGCCGATATAAATGCGGTAAGTACGCTCCCGCTCCAGCCGGAAAAGCCTTTGGCTGGCACCCGCCAGAATCGGCAGCAGGATTGCCGCAAACAATAATGATTCATGCATAGTCCCGCCTCCACTTTACGCAAACAGCGAGCTGCTCAGAGCCGCAAAGAAATCGTACAGATGCCCGGCAAAAATGCCCAGCACAATAGAAAGCACCGCCAAAATCATGATCGGCAGCCACATAAGCGCACCGCCTTCATCATTTCTCTCCGGCAAAACAGCATCTTTTCCGGGGAAGAGTGCGCGAATGCTGATCGGCAGCAGATAACCTGCCGTGAGAAGCGCAGAAATGAGCAGGATCACCGGCGCAAGCCAGGAGAATACCGCCATCCCGGAGCTGAGCGCACCGGCAGCCAGATACCACTTGCTCACAAAGCCGGAGGCAGGCGGAATGCCGATGAGCGCCAGAGAAGCCAGCGTGAATGCCCAAACGGTTTTGGGCATAGAATGTCCGTAGCCGGTAAATTCGTCCACATAATGTGTACCGGCAATGCAGATAAAAGCGCCCGCAACCATGAACAGGCAGATTTTGATAATCGCATGGAACAGCAGATGCATCAGGCCGCCCAGCGCACCCTCCGGGCTCAGGAAAAACAGACCCACAAGGATGTAGGAAATCTGGCTGACAGAGGAATACGCAAGACGTCTTTTAAAGTGCTTCTCGCGGTATGCCATCATGGAGCCCATGAAAACAGTGAGCAGCGCCAGACCCAGCCATGCGCTCTGCACCCAGGTACCCTTGACGAAATCCGCACCCACGGCGAAGAATACCACGCGGATGATGGCCAGTACACCGGCCTTGGCAATGACACCGGAGAGAACCGCAGAGGCAGGTGCCGGTGCCGCAGGATGCGCATCGGGCAGCCACCCATGGAGGGGATAAAGGCCTGCTTTTGCACCGAAGCCGACAACGCCGAGGAAAATGACCACGCGGAGCAGCTTCTCATGCCCTTCGACATTGTTCAGGCTGCCGCCGGGCACAAAGTCCAGCGTATCCGCATAGCGGAACAGGAAGAAGATCGCACACAGCGCCAGGAAGGCGCCGGCGATAGAGTAGAACAGATACTTGAGCGCTGCCTTCACTGCCGTCTGGCTGCGGTCATGGAGCACCATCGGCATGGACATCAGGGTCAGCATTTCAAAGAACAGGTACATGGTGATCAGATTCGCTGCCAGATCCATGCCCATCAGCGCACTCTGGCTCAGCAGGAAGAAGCTGAAAAAGCTGCTCTGCCGCTGCGAATGCTCCATATAGCGAAGGGTATAGATTCCCGCCAGCAGGAAGCCGCCTGCGGCAATGGTCATGAAAATGCGGGAAACCTGATCAAAGCGCAGTGCCACCGTCAATGTGTCGGTCATGGAGAACAGCACAAGCTCTGCGCCCAGCCGGGGGAACTGCACTGCCGTCAGGCAGGCCTCCGCCGCGAGCGCAAAAATCAGCAGTGTCTTCTTTGCCGCCATAGACTTTAAGAAATGCAGCACCAGCGCACATAATGCAGGGAAGAAAACAAGAAACATAAGTAATATTTGATTCATAGCATTTCACCTTTGTTATGATTCTCAAAACAGTTCCAATCCACGCTGCAAGAGGTCGATGAGAGGAGATGCCGCCACACCGGCTGCCACATTGAGGACAATAAACAGAACAGCGACCACTGCAAAAGAGGGCTGCTGCCGGGCAGGCAGGGAGGTCACATTTCCCGTCTGCCTGCGGCCGTAGATGCGCAGAACGGTGCGGGTAAAATAGATGGTGTTGAGCACGGTACTGATAGCCAGTATGACCAGCGTCGGCACCAGCTTGACATTAACATGGAAGCCGGAGAGCGCGAACAGATACTTGGAGATAAACCCCATGGTCAGCGGAAGGCCGATCATGCTGAATGCGCCGAAGCTGAAGGAGGCACCCGCCAGACGGTTTGCCCAGGCCGCACCCTGCAAATCCGTAAAGCGCCGCTTTCCGTCGCAGGTATCGCACAGCCGTGCCGCCGCAAGAAACAGCGGAGGCTTTGTGACCGCATGGGTGAGAATATGGTACATCGCCGCCACAATGCCCAGCGTGGGAGAAATGCCGATGCCCATATAAATGTAGCCGATCTGTGCCGCAGAGGAGAAGGCGATCATACGGAAAATTTCCTTTTCCCGCATGGCGCTGACCGAGCCTGCAACAATGCCCATGGCACCGAAGACAAACAGCACGTTCTGCACGCCGCTCTCATAGAACACCTCGGTGCCGAATACATCAAAGATGATCTTCACGAGAAGGAAGATATAACCCTTGGAAATGAGGCCCGAGAGAATACCGGAGGAGGTAGGCGTTGCAAAGCCATAGGTATCCGGCATCCAGAAATGGCACGGGAACAGGCCGCTCTTGATGGCAATGCCCACGGTAATGAGGCAAACAGAGGAGATCAGCGGCTCATTATACTGCTGACTTTCCCAGAGCGCTGCAACGCTTTGCTTCAGATCCGGCATCAGCAGATGTCCGGTAATATTATATAGAAGCACCACGCCCAGAAGGAACAGGCCGCTGCCCACCAGAGAGAAAATCATGTAGCGCACTGCCGCCAGCGTCGTCCTGCCCCACTGACGAATCATCAGCAGGCCGCAGGAGGACAGGGTGCAGATCTCGATGAATACATAGCCGGTAAAAATATCGTTGGTATATACCAGAACCAGAAGAGAGGACTGCACCAGATCTGCCATGACATAGTACAGATTCTGCTTATCCGGCTGCAAATCATCTGCCAGATGCTTTCGGCCGCCAAGCAGGCACAGGAACATCACCGCAGCAAACACCGCGCTGAACAGCGGCTCCAAAATGCTGATGCGCAGCTCGTTGCCCCAGGGATGGGAGAAATGACCCATCAGATAAGTGTAGGTCTCCCCCGTGGACAGAACATAGAAAAGCAGAATTGCCGAGGTAATGCTGATCAGGGAGGTCAGGAAAAGGCTCAGCATTCTTGCCGCCTTGCCCGACACAACAGAGCTGATGACAGCAAACATCAGCGAGGCGACCACGGAAAACAGGGGGAAATTCAGACAAAAACTCATGCTTGCGCCTCCTGTTCCCGCAATGCGTTGGCGTAAATCTCATCCAGATTCAGGGTATGGTAGCGCTGATAGAGGCGAATCGTCAGCGAAAGCATCACGGCGGTCACGGATACGGAGACCACGATGCCCGTCAGAACCAGACCGGCAGGAATCGGGTTGACATAATCTGACGCACTGGTCGCTCCCTCAACAATGATGGGAGCCAGCCTCCCCCGGATATAGCCGATGGAGGTCAGGAAAAGGTACACCGCCGTATCCATAATATTCATGCCGATGATTTTTTTGAACAGATTGCGGTGCAGCAGCAGGGTAGAAAACCCGATGGCAAACAGGATCACCGCCGCGCACTGAATGCGGCTGTTCCATAGATTTAGCAGCATTAGATTCTCCCCCTTTGGAACAGAGAATAGAAGCCATACATGGTGCAGGCCACGACCAGACCCACCGCGATATTCAGCGGCAGGATCAGACCTGCGGAGAAAATCGCGCCGGGGGTGCCGGTGGTAAAGATGGTGTGCAGGCCATGGGCGCCGCAGAAGAAGGAATAGCACTTTGCGCTGCTGTAGAAGCACAGGGCGCACAGCACCACAATTCGGAAGGCCTTGAGATTGAGGATGCGATCGAGCCGCTCAAATCCGAAGGCGATGGCATAGAGGATCAGCGCACCGCCGATGACCGCACCGCCGGAGAAGCCTCCGCCCGGCCCCAAATGGCCGTTGAGAATGACATAAACGCCGTAGAGGCAGGCCATCGGCACGATGACTCTGGCCGTCTGGCGCAGGATCGGGTCCTGCTCCATGATTTTTGCCTGCACCTTCGGCTCAGGGGTACCCTCGACCGTCAGCAGAAGGATGAGCACGGCAATGGTCGCGGTAAAGAGCACATGAGACTCGCCCAGCGTGTCAAAGGCACGGTAATCGAGAATCATACCCGCCACCGCATTCACAGCGCCGGTCTCTTCGAGACCTTTTTCCAGATAACGTGCGGAAACTTCATTATTGGTCGGCACATCCGCCTGTCCGAAAGAGGGCAGGTCTGCCACCGTCAGGAGCATAAAGGAAATGATGACGCAGCATAGAACCGTAGCAAGAATGGGGTACATGCGCCGGAAAAAGCGTTCCTCTGCCTGCTCTACCCGCCGCACCGGCATGCGCTGCCATGCCTGATCCGCCGATTCATCCTCCGGCTCGGGCGCAGGAGCAAGCGTAAAGGCATCGCAGCCGAAATTCAGCTCGCCCGAATCCCAGCGCCGCAGCCATAGGCGCAGTTTTTTCCATTTATTCATTTTCTGCCGCCTCCCGGATATCACGAATTTTCTTCAGGGTGAGGAACAGCAGCAAGCTGGAGATTCCCGCGCCCACGGCAGCCTCGGTGACTGCCAGATCCGGTGCCTGAAGCAGCGCCCAGATGACTGCCATGATGACGCTGTAGGCCATAAAAATAATCAGAGAAATCAGAAGATTCCGGCTGATGCAGGTGCAGATTCCGCAGATGACCACCAGAACCAGCAGAGAGATCTCAAATAAGTCCATCGCTGTCATCGCTCCGGCCTCCTTCCATTTCCATATGCCCCTTCAAATTATCATCAGTCATAATCTCCAGACGACCCACCAGATGGGAGGCAATGGGGCTGCCGACCCAGAGGATCAGGAGCACGCACAGAAGCTTCGGGATGTATTGCAGGCTTCCGGCAGCAACCATGAGACCCACTGCCACACCGGCAATGCCCAGCGTGTCGATGATGGCAGCGCAGTGCATGCGGTTCATGACAAAGCGGAACTTAAAAACGCCCAGAATGGCAAAGAAAATACACAGAAGGCCGAACCCGATCAGGGCGGCGCTGAGAACAAATCGAACGGTCTCACTCATGGTGCTTCACCTCCTGCCGCTTTGCGGCGATACATACCTTGGCCAGCACGACCACGGCAAGGAAGCTGATCATAGCATAAAGGATGCACACATCCAGAAGCCAGCTTTCCTTCAGCCATACAGACAGCACCGCCAGAGAAATCGAAACCAGCGTGCCGATCATATTAATGCCCATGATGCGGTCGGCCACTCTCGGCCCGCGGATGGCGCGGAGCAGGGAGAAAAGCAGACCCACCGCAAGAAGCAGCGCAGTTGCAGAATATAAGATATGATAATATGCTTCCATGATTACGCCTCCAATCTGCGAATCCAGCGCTGGAACACCCCGTCCTCCGAGGTGTCGAGCATATCACGCCGCAGGCAATGCACCGTCAGCCGATCCTCCTCCATCTGCACCGTAATGGTGCCGGGGGTCAGGGTGATGGAGTTGGCAAGAATAAAGCGTCCCATGCTGGTTTTCAGGTCGGTTTGAAAGGTCACAAGGGTCGGCTCAATGGCGCGGTGCGCATTGATGATAAAGCCGAGCATATTCCAGTTGGCCTTCAGAATTTCCCAGAGAAGTACAAATACATAAGCCGTAAAAAGCGGTGCTTTCCTGAGAATTCTCCACTCCCGCTTCGGCGTATAATCGAACAGCACCCAGGACAGCAGCCCGATTCCTGCCACGATGCCCAATCCCAGCAGAAGGATCTCCACCGTGATTTTTCCGTTCCAGATAATCCACAGGCAGTAAAGAAGCAAATACATACCCGTACCTCCTATAAAGAAGCGCCCCCGCGCCTCAATAAAATTCCAGCTTACAATTATATCACAATTTTTCCATTTTTCCAGTTATTTTTTAGCTTTTCCAATGCTTGTGGATTTGTGCCAAAACAGAAGAATAGCAATAGTGTATTTCGCTAAAATTGTTGAAATATTCCTGCTAAAGATTGACAATAGTGCATAATTTTGATAAGCTCCAATTGTAAGTGTTTTTAAAATATAAACTACTCCCCGCTGTCTGCAAATCATTCAGAAAGGAACATATGTTATGAAAAAACTACTTAGCATCCTTCTCACTCTGAGCCTTAATTCCTGTAGATATTTGTTTTTTATTCTGTAAAATAAATCCAAAAATCAAGCCATTTTTCGAGATATCAGTATAATAGCATATGGCGGATATTTGTTAAAAACAACAGAATACGCAAAATATTCTGTCGTAATAAGCAGTAAGAGGAAACAAATCAAAACAGCAGGCGATACGTATACCGCCTGTAAAAGAAAGGATAATGCGTTATGAAAAAATTACTTAGCATCCTTCTCGCTCTGAGTTTGATCTTTGGACTGTGCGTGGGCATGGCAGGCAGTGTATCTGCGGAGGACTATTACGGTGATGGATACTATGCTTGGGATAACGGAGATGGAACCTGTCAAATCTCCTATTATGAAAATCCAGATACTGTAGAAATCACTGTTCCCCAATATGTGGATGGAATGCGTGTCACTGGTTTAATTGATGGCTGCTTCACCCGACTTTCCAATTTGGAAAAGGTCACAATCCCTGAAGGTGTTTGCAGCATTGGCTCCCGTGTGTTTGATGATTGTTGGCAGCTGCATAGTATTTATCTCCCTGCCAGCCTTACAGAGTTGGAAGATGATACGCTGCTCGGGAGCAGTCTGAAAGAAGTTCAGGTAGATGCCGGGAACAAGACCTTCAGTGCTGTGGACGGTGTGCTTTTTTCAAAGGATAAACATACCCTCCTATACTATCCGGCCAAGAAAGAGGAAGAAAGCTATCGTGTCCCCGATGGCGTAACAGAAATTGCTAATTACGCATTTTCCGACAACTTATATTTTTCTTCTGTCACGTTTCCCGAGACATTGACCACGATTGGCATTTTGACCTTTGCAGGATGCAATCTGAAAAAGCTCACCCTTCCTGACAGCGTAACCGAATGCGAGATGGGGGCGTTTAGTAACTGCCAGCATCTGCGGAATGTTACCCTCTCAAAAAATCTGACATCCATTTCCCGTTTGATGTTTGATAACTGCGACTTGCGCTCTGTTACCATTCCTGACAAGGTCACTTGGATTGACGAATATGCCTTTTCAGGCTGCGAAAAGCTTTCCTCCGTCAACATCTCGGAATCCGTTGTCTTTATCGGTGAAGCCGCATTTCTGGATTGCGGTAGGGATGTCAGCTTGAGCTTTACGCTCCCCAAAAATGTGTCTTGCTTGGGAGATATTGCACTTGCCTCTGCCACCTCCATTTCTGTAGATGCCGATAGCCCCTATTTTGCAAGTGAAAACGGTGTGCTGTTTTCCAAGGACATGACGAAGTTGATCCAGTATCCCTCAAAATGCGCCGCAAATAGCTATGATATCCCATCCTCTGTCACAGAAATTGGTAACCGAGCCTTTTATCATGCATACTATTTACAGTCCGTAAGCATCCCGGACTCAGTTACCTCACTTTGTCAAGGTGCCTTTACTAATTGTGGCCTGACCAGCGTTACCATTCCGCAGGGCATCCGGGAAATTCCGGAAACAGCCTTTAGCGGCTGTGAACAGCTGGCAAATGTAGCTTTCCCCGATAAATTGGAAATGATTGACTCAGGCGCTTTTGAGGACTGTTATAGCTTGAAGAGTATTTCGCTGCCCCCCATGCTGACTTACCTTGGGAACTTTGCCTTCTTTAAGTGCGAATCTCTTGATTGGGTATACCTCCCCGAAAGCATCTCCTATCTCGGTTATAGTCTGTTTGACCTGTGCGAGAATTTGAAATCCATTTTCTATGAAGGCAGTTATTCCCAGTGGCAGGCAATTGAAAATAGCGAATATGCATCCTATGGCTATGGCTGCAATGCCACAGTCTACTATGACTGCAATCCCGTGGTTGGCAGCTTTATGGACGTGAAGGCTACTGACTGGTTCAAGAATGCTGTGGCCTATGCCTATGAAAACGAACTGATGAATGGCACCTCCGATATGCTCTTTAACCCCTCCGGCAGCCTGACGAGAGGCCAGCTTATAACCATCCTTTACCGTGTGGCGGGTGAACCTGCTGTAGAAGCACCTGCCGATTTCTCCGATGTTCCTGCTGGTAAATACTTCTCTAATGCCGTGGCCTGGGCAGCAGAAAATGGCATTGTCAACGGCTACAATGACGGCTCCTTCAAGCCCGACAATAAGATCACCAGAGAACAGATTGCCACCATTCTCTATCGCTACGCAGGCAACCCCAAAGTTGACGGCCCTCTGGACTACCCGGATGCAGAAAAGATCGGCAACTATGCCAAGGATGCCATGACCTGGGCGGTCTCCGAGGGACTCATCACCGGCATCAAATCCAACGGCGTGACCACCCTCGCCCCCAAGAACACCGCAACCCGTGCACAGATTGCCACCATTATCATGCGCTTCTTAATGGCAGAATGATTTTTCCCACTCTGTCAGCAAAAACAGCCCATGGAGATGCGCTGTACATGACGGTAGCAATCGGCTTTATTACTCCGGAGCAATTAAAAATTAGATTATAGAAAAAGAGGGAACCCAACTTGTTTGAAAAACGGACAGAAACAAAAGCAAGCGGCTGGAGTAGATTTTTCTTTGCGCTTGCTGTCATCGCATTGTTTGCTGCGGCTGCAAGCATTGCATCTTTTATTTCCCAGAGTGGAAGAAATATGGACAGAAGCGCAGAAAATACCGCATTCGCACAGGCTGCGCCAAAACCCATCAATATAAATGATATTTCGCTGAAAACCCTGAATGTATTTCTATCTAATTTTTCAGAAGAAAGCATAACATCCCTGCATCCGAGGAAGGCTGACGGATATTCGCTTTTGGATTATGTTATGATTCACTATTTTATCAACAATTGTTCCCGAATTACGGTTGTGACTGAGGCCGACGTATCCTATTTCCGTATTGAGCAGGACACCGTGGATTCCTGTCTGTCCCGATTCTTTGATATTACTTTGGAGCCGCAGAGCTATACCTCCGAGGATTCGCCCGGTGATTTCTATGCGTACCGAGACGGTGCCTATTGGTGCCCCGCTATTTCTGACGGAACTTTCAACCGCTTTTCTGTCGTGTCTGAGGTCATTGCACAGGAAGAGGGAATCAGTCTGGTGAACTTTGATATCTATGAATTGAATCCTGATACATACGCCAGTTCCGGTATGCCCGATGATCTCTACTGCTATAGCGCCAAAACCATCCAGGATAGCGGCTATGATGTCGCATTCATCGGCAGCGGCAAGGCCGTAGTCTCCGGCAATCTCAGTGAAGAAGACTCCCTCAACTGGCGCCTTTTGGATTTGTTCGAAAATTAATTGCACATTAACACAAAACCATCAGCATATCAACAGAAAACCGCCACCCACGCATAGATTGTCGCCATCATTATACGCTATCTCGAAGCCGAATTAACCAGTGCACCCCCCGGCCACCCAACCGGGGGTGCTTCTTTATTTATAATACATAAAGCAATCCCCCTGTTCACTAATTATTAATATAAATTTTACTATTCTTTCTTAATTCCTGTAGATATTTGTTTTTTTATCCTGTAAAATAAATCAAAAAATCAAGCCATTTTTCGAAATTTCAGTGCATTGGCGTACAGCAGATACTTGTAAAAAACGACAGGATACGCAGGATATTCTGTCGTGATAAGAAGTAAGAGGAAACAAATAAAAAAACAGCAGGCGATCGGTATGCCGCCTGCACAAGAAAGGAACATGTGTTATGAAAAAACTACTCAGCATCCTTCTCGCGCTAAGCCTGATCTTCGGGCTGTGCGCAGGCATGACCGGCAGCGTATCCGCCGATGACTACCTCGGTGATGAATTCATTGTACGGAGTAACGGAGACGGAACCTGTGAACTCTGCTATAGTGATCGCTCTGATCGAGATAGCGTCACGATTAGCATTCCGCAATATATTAACGGTATGCGTGTCACCGCAATAGCCGGCCACTGCTTTAGAGAATTCAAACAACTGGAGACGGTCATTATTCCGGAGGGTGTCCGCAGCATCGGAATAGGAGCGTTTTACTTGTGCCCAAATCTGCACAGCATCCATCTGCCCGCCAGTCTTACTGAACTGAGTCCCAGTGCTCTATCCGGCTGCGGACTGTCCGAGATTAGTGTAGATTCTCGCAGCAATAGCTTCTGCACCGTGGATGGCGTACTGTTTACGAAGGATATGCGCACACTTGTACAGTATCCCCCTAAAAAAAAGCAACAAGCTATACCGTACCCAGGGGTGTAACAACAATCCTTGACGAAGCATTTTGCGGCAGCAGCAATCTGGTCTCAATCACCCTTCCCGAAACGGTGACTGCGCTCGGCGAAGGCGCTTTTATAGCCTGTGAAAGCCTGGAAAACATTACGATTCCGAACAGTGTTACCCAATTTGGAGACAGCCTCTTTGCATACTGTTCGAATCTGCAAAGCTTCTCCTTCCCCAAAAATATGACAGCCATTACGCCGGGGATGTTCAATGAATGCGCTCTGCGTTTCATCACCATTCCTGATATGGTCACATCCATCGGATACGCTGCTTTTTTCGGCTGCACAGAGCTTTCGTCCGTTACGCTCCCGGAGTCCCTTACCTCCATTGGCGAATACGCTTTTTCCGGCTGTGGGGAGCTTGCTTCCATTAACCTCCCGAAATCTCTTGTCTCTATCGGAGAAGATGCGTTCAGCGGGTGCGCCAATGGCAGCGGCTTTAACTTTGTTATCCCCGAAAATGTATCCTTTGTGGGAGACAGGGCACTTTCCCCTGCCCTCTCTATTTCTGTGGACAGTAAGAATCCCAACTATTGCAGCAAAGACGGTGTGCTTTTTTCGAAGGATATGACAAAGCTGATTCAATATCCCGTCAGAAGCACAGCAACAGACTACGTCGTTCCGCCTTCCGTCACAGTGATTGAAAACAATGCTTTCTGGGGGGCAAATCGTTTGGAATCCCTAAGCGTCCCTGATTCTGTAATTTCTATCGGTGATTATGCATTTGCATATTGCAAAAATCTGCAAAGCATTTCCCTTCCTGAAGAAGTATTATCGTTTGGCATATCCGTTTTCCCAGAATGCTCAAATCTAAAGGAAGTTGTTCTTCCTTATGGTGTTACGGAAATTTACTACAGTATGTTTGCGCAGTGCAGCAGTCTGACCCGCATTGTGGTTCCTGCCAGCGTGGGAAGTTTTTCTTTTGGCCCGTTCCTCGTATGTGATAATTTCACAAGTTTGGAATATTCCGGTACGGAAGATTCCTGGGCTCGTGTAACTAAATATTACGAGTGGGACGAGGACGTGCCTCCCACAGTCATCACCGCTCCTACCCAATATACCGGCACCAACTATGAAGATGACCTGTTCTATTATGTAGAAGATGGTCGCTGCGGCAAGATGTCTGTTTATAATCTCACAGACAGCGCCAGAACCCGTTCTCTTCTGGAGGTCCCGCAGGAGATTGACGGAAAGCCTGTAGAGGCCGTTGCATCTCATACATTTACAGGATGCTATAATCTCCGGGAGGCAGCACTTCCGGAAGGAATCGTAACCCTGGGCGAGTATGCCTTTAGCGGATGCTATAACCTCAAGAAGATTTCGCTGCCCGCAACGCTTGCGTCCATCGGCGAGTTTGCCTTTGAAGAGTGTAATGCACTGCAAAGCATCAGCATTCCGGAAGGTGTTACAAAAATTCCACGCGGCGCATTTGTTGATTGCTATAATCTGGAGCAGATTACACTTCCGGACTCTCTTACTGTAATTGATGAAAATTCATTTGTCTGCTGTACATCTCTCGCCACTCTGGAGCTGCCCAAAAATCTCCAATACATTTGGGATACTGCCTTCCGTGGCTGCGATGCTCTGGAAAGTGTCACCCTTCCGGATTCAATTCGTGAAGTTGACGGGTGGGCATTTGCAAATTGTTCTTCATTGCGCTGGGTCTATATTCCGGCCGGTCTTGAGAATCTTGGGTATGATATATTTGCCGAATGCGATAATCTGAAAGAAATCTTTTATCAGGGCAGCTATACCCAATGGCAAGCGCTTGAGGGGACAGAATATCTCCGCGAATACAGCAATGCCACGGTCTATTTTGACTGTGATCCCGTGGTTGGCAGCTTCATGGATGTCAAGGCCAGCGACTGGTTCAAGGGCTCCGTGGCCTATGTATATGAAAATGAGCTGATGAACGGCACCTCTGATATGCTCTTCAGCCCCTCCGGCAGTCTTACGAGAGGTCAGCTTGTAACCATCCTCTACCGCGTGGCAGGGCAGCCTGCTGTAGAAGCGCCTGCCGATTTCTCGGATGTGCCTGCTGGAAAGTACTTCTCTAACGCTGTGGCCTGGGCAGCAGAAAATGGCATTGTCAACGGCTACAATGACGGCTCCTTCAAGCCCGACAATAAGATCACCAGAGAACAGATTGCCACCATTCTCTATCGCTACGCAGGCAACCCCAAAGTTGACGGCACTCTGGACTTCCCGGATGCAGAAAAGATCGGCAACTATGCCAGGGATGCCATGACCTGGGCTGTCTCCGAGGGACTCATCACCGGCATTAAATCCAACGGCGTGACCACTCTTGCCCCCAAGAACACTGCGACCCGTGCACAGATTGCCACCATTATCATGCGCTATCTTGAAGCTGAATAAGTAACAAAAGCCCGTACAGCAGACAGTTTTTTCTGTTTCTGTACGAGCTTTTTTATATCATTGGTTATTCCTGTTTTTCCGGGAAGCGGATGTCAATGCCGTTGACCTCCACGCCCTCGTCGGCACAGATGAGGATGTAGTTCACGCCGCCGATGGTGCGGGTCTGGAGGAGGTCGCTGCGGCCGGCGCTGACATTGATGACCACATCGGGGGTGCGCAGCTGCATACGGCTCTCCACCAGATTGCGGGGGGACAGCACCGCGCCTTCGCCGAAGGCATCATCGCATTCCTTCGCAAATTTTTCCGAATGTGACTCCGATACACCGCAGGACTTGAGAAGACTCTCGACCTGCCGGGCAGACACGGTCAGCGGCTCCGGCTCCTTGCTCTGGCGGTGCGCCTCCATCAGGTCGCCAAGCTGCTCCTGCACGGTCTGCACCAGAGACAGGCTGCATTCCTCCTCCAACGTATGGCTCAGGAGAGACGCAAAGGTCTGCCGCTGCTCCAAAACAGGCATGGGCGCCGCCGTATGGAACAGCTGCTCCACAAGCTCGGCGCAGCAATCCTTCTGATCGCGGCAATAGTAGAGCGCACTGTAGATATTGGTTCGCCTGCCGTCAAAGGCCGGGAACACAAAGCCCAGCTGCGGCGCTGCAGCGCTCCAAAGTCCCGGCTGGAAGCGGAAGCCGCCAAGCTCGGGGTCATGGTTCAGCCGGGTTTTCCCCTGCTTCACCGGGCAGATGCAGCACAGATAATATGTAAAGACCTCCTCGCTGTCCTCCAGCGCAAAATCATCCTTTGCCCTGCGGGGAACATCGTAGCGGTCGCAGGCGCAGAGGATCAGATAATTGTCCTCCATGCGGACGGTCGCCGAAATCTTATCAAACAGCTCCCCCCGCGCCGCCTCATCCTTCAGCTCCGAGTCGCGCAGGCGCATCAGAAGCCGGTGCTCGTCAGAGTCCGCCACCTGCTTTGTGGAAAAAACCACATCGGTCAGACTGCGGTTCATGGAGCCGGACAGGGTCTTTTTCAGGAGATTCAGATAATTCTCCTGCTCATCCTGACTGAGCTCACCCATGGAAAATGAAAACCGCTCCCGCTGCTCGCCGCTTCCCGTGACGTAGCAGCCATAAATTGCGGAAATACTGTGGCGCTCCGGGCGCAGATGCCGCCGAAGCTCAGAAACCTCTCGATCGTTCATAGAAATCCTTTCTCATACATTGTATGCGAGCGCACCGGCACATCACAGGCCGAGGCCTTGCGGACACAATGGATCGCAGCAATAAAAAATAGAATCAAAAATCCGTAGAACAGCAAAACAAACAGGAAATTGCCGCTCATAAAGCAACAGAAATCATAAAATCCGTGCAGAATGACCGGAACGGCAATCGCCAGAAGCCGCCTCCGTCCGGCGCTGCCCAGGCTGTAGTAGGCGGCATACTTTGCATTTCCGAACCAGTAGCCCATATACACGCCAAAGAAGCAATGCCCCGGCACGGAGGTAAAGGCGCGGAAAATGCCGGTGGCAAAGCCGTAGCGCATCACATAAAGCACATTCTCCAATGCAGCGAAGCCCAGCGACACGCACACGGCATAGACAATGGCATCATAGCGATAGTCAAAGGCGGGATGCTTCCATGTTGTGGACAGCACCGCATATTTGCAGCCCTCCTCCGCAACCGCAACCACCGCGAAGGCATTGAGCAGCATATAGTGCAGCGGATCACGAACCCGCGAAATTGCCCGCGTCCCTGCCCATTCCAGCAGGGAGGCCGGGAGCGCACACAGGCAGCCGAACAAAAATAACCGAAGCAGAAGCTGCCACGGCTCTTTTTCAATGGTATCCAGACGGTAAATATACGATAGCAGCACCACTGCCGGCAGCAGCGCCACAGAAAGAAGCCTCGACATACGCACCATCCCTTTCGCCATTATTATATATCATTCCGACAAAAAATGCAAAGCCCCCGGGAAAAATCGTTCGCCCCGGTTCGACCTTCCCCTGTGGGAGCAGCATCGCCCATTACACAAAATGTGGTAACTGCTCCGTGTTTTCAACAAAATTCGTCAAATTCCATGTCGAATTATGCGGTTTTTTCCTCTTTCCTTTCCGTTCGTGTTGTGCTCTAATGGAGGTACGACAGTGCTCTGAGGAAGGAGGTGATGGCATGAGCCGAAGAATGCTCTATCGCTGCGTCCAGGCAGAGACGCCGTCCGGAGACAAGCTGCGCCTGGAATATTATCTGCTGACAGACGATGTTTTATTTGACGGCGGTTCTCTTGAAATCTACGGCGTGGAGATCCTGCTCTATACCCCGCAGAAACGCAAGCCCGATATCGGAAGGATTCGCGGCGTGACCCCGGTGGGCAGCCGCATTCTGACCATTCTCCGCCGCCTGTCTGACGGTGCGGTCACTCCCGCCTGCCTGCGGGAAGTTATGGATTGTCTGCTTGCGCAAACATAATAGTTCTTTACATGCAGAGATATTCTTGGTATAATAGAGAAAATACAACAAATAGGGAGGTAAATCCCCCATGAAATGCCCCTACTGCGGTTATCAGGAAAGCAAAGTCATCGACTCCCGTCACTCCGAGGACAGCACCAGCATTCGCCGGAGAAGAGAATGCCTGTCCTGCCAGAAGCGCTTCACCACCTACGAGACCGTTGAGAGTCTGCCCATCGTGGTCGTCAAGAAGGACGGCAGTCGGCAGAGCTTCGACCGGAACAAGCTGCTCAACGGCATGGTGCGCGCCTGTGAAAAACGTCCCGTCAGCCTGCCCGCGCTGGAGGCCGCCGTTTCCGATATTGAGCAGATCATTCAGAACTCTCTGGAGCGGGAAGTAAAAACCTCCTACATCGGCGAGCTGGTCATGGAGCGCCTCAAGCCTCTGGACGAGGTCGCCTACGTCCGCTTCGCCTCCGTCTACCGCCAGTTCAAGGATATCAACAGCTTCATGGCCGAGCTCAATAAGCTGCTGGCGGAAAAGTAATTCCGCAACTGAGGGCATGATCTGCCCCGTCAACATTGCAAAATAAACGCCGCAATTGCAGAAATGCTTTTGCGGCGTCTGTTTTTATTTATCCTTTCATTGAATAGAGTATCTGACCCATTTTTCATTGTTCACAAAAATGTCATTGACTTTTTGTATTGTTTGACTATAATATCTTCTGTTAATGTTTAACCTTGTGAACTGTTGCTTGATAAAAAGGAGTGTGACGCAAATGATTCACAAGCAAAGCACAGACATCATGGATACCCTGCGCCGGATAAAGAATATCAACTTCTGGTGCCTGATTCCCGGGATGACACCTGCGGAGGTTTATCTTCTGAGCGCAATCTGTGATGAGCATGGCGAGAAGAAAAAAGTATCTGATCTGTATGAGGCCTGCGATATGCAGCCCACGGCCGTCTCCAGACTGATGAACACACTGGAAGAAAAAGGTCTGATCGTAAGAAACACCCGCAAGGACAATCGTCGGATCATAGACGTTGATGCGACTGCGCTTGGGAAAAAAGCAAATCAGGAAAACCGGGACATTATACAGGCATACTGGGCGCAGGTGCTTGGAAATATTCCGGAAGAAGATGTTGAAGCTATGCTGCGTGTACTCAACGAGGTCAAGGCCAGCATGGAAAATGTGCTGGCAGAGCAGCTGCGCGGCAGAAAGGAAGATCATCATTGAAGAACATCATCAAATTTCTCAAAGGCTCGGAAAAAGCCGTTATTATCATTGTGCTTCTGCTGATTTTGCAGGCATACTGTGATCTTGCACTGCCGAATTATACCAGCGATCTTTTAAATGTCGGCCTGCAGCAGAACGGCATCGAAAATGCCGCCCCGGAAACGATCCGTCAGGAAACGCTGGAAACGCTGAAGCTTTTTGTGCCGGATGATGCCGTGCCCACGCTGGAGGCGGCTTACTCGGATGCAGACAGTGACGGAATCCGGACGCTGGCGCCGGATGCGGAGCTGGATCAGCTCGATGCGCTTCTGGCACTCCCGGAAAGCGTCCTCTACCAGATGGAAAACAGCAACGCCCCGGGCTTCTCCGTTTCGGATATCGAAAAGGCCATTCAGGCCGGCATGATGACAAAGGCACAGTTCCTTGACGGGATCAACGATAAGCTTGCTTCTTACGGAGATTTAAGCGACACCTATCTCAAGCAGATCGCCGTAAGCTTTGTCGCCTCGGAATATGAAGCGCAGGGTATCGACCTTTCCGTCATCCGCAACCGATATCTGCTGGCGGTCGGTCTCAAGATGATCCTGATGACCCTGCTCATGTCTGCTGCGGCGGTTCTGACCGGCCTGTTTGCATCCCGCACCTCAGCAAAAATCGGCATGAACCTGCGCGAAGCACTGTACGATAAGGTAATGAAATTCACCAACGCGGAAATGGAGCAGTTTTCGACCGCTTCTCTGATCACCCGCTCAACCAATGACATTCAGCAGGTACAGATGGTCACGGTCATGCTACTGCGGCTGGTTGCCTATGCACCGATTCTGGCAGTATTCGGCATTCTCCGCGTCATCGAGACCAGCTCCGGCATGAGCTGGATCATTGTGCTGGCGGTGATTCTGCTCTCCGCTCTGGTCGGCATTCTGGTCGCCATCGCCATGCCGAAATTCAAGGAAATGCAGAAGCTTGTAGACCGGCTGAACCTCGTCTCCCGTGAAATCCTGACCGGCATTATGCCCATCCGCGCCTTCCACCATGAAGCCTATGAGGAAAAACGCTTTGAAGCAGCAAATAAGCAGCTATATGATACGCAGCTGTTCACCAACCGCGCCATGACCTTCATGCTGCCGATCATGATGTTTATTATGAACGGTGTGTCGGTCCTCATCGTCTGGGTCGGCGCCGGAAAGGTCGATCTCGGCACGATACAGGTCGGCGATCTGACTGCATTCGTCACCTACTCCATGGTCATCGTGATGAGCTTCCTGATGCTGTCCATGATTTCCATCATTCTGCCCCGTGCAGGTGTTGCGGCAAACCGTATCGCGGAGGTTCTGGAGACCCCGATCTCCCTGCAAGATCCCGAAAACCCGAAGGACAGCGAAATCGCAAAGGGCAACGGCCTTCTGACCTTCTCCGATGTGAGCTTCTCCTATCCCGGTGCCGATACAAAGGCGTTGGAGCATATCTCCTTTACGGCAAAGCCCGGCGAGGTCACCGCGATTATCGGCTCGACCGGCTGCGGAAAATCCACGCTCATCAATCTGATCCCCCGCTTCTTTGATGTGACAGAAGGCAGTATTACTGTGGACGGTGTGGATGTACGGGAGGTATCCCAGCGCGCGCTGCGTGACAAAATCGGTTATGTCCCGCAGAAGGGCATTCTGTTCTCCGGAACCATCGAGAGCAATGTCAAATACGGCGGCGATGATATTTCGGATGAGCTTATGAAGGAGGCTGCCGCAATCGCGCAGGCCGAAGAATTCATCCGCGAGAAGCCGGATGGCTATGCCTCGGCAATTGCGCAGGACGGCTCCAACGTCTCCGGCGGTCAGCGGCAGAGATTGTCCATCGCAAGAGCCATTGCGAAAAAGCCGCAAATCTATC
Organism: Faecousia sp.; assembly: GCA_045628065.1. Lineage (GTDB taxonomy): Bacteria > Bacillota > Clostridia > Oscillospirales > Oscillospiraceae > SVMC01. The sequence continues at coordinate 7,841 of JAZQOW010000107.1, read as the reverse complement.
TCTTTGACGATTCCTTCTCCGCACTCGACTACCAGACAGACCTGAAGCTTCGCACCGAGCTGATGAAGCGCACAAAAAATGCCACGGTCATTATCGTGGCGCAGAGAATTTCTACCATCCTGCACGCGGATAAGATTCTGTGCATGGAGGATGGCAAAATCATCGGGCAGGGCAGGCATGAGGATTTGATGAAGACCTGCAAGACCTATATGGAAATCGCAAAAAGCCAGCTTTCCGAGAGAGAGCTTTCCGGAATGGGAGGTGTGAACTGATGGCCGAGACAAGAAGACCCATGCGGCGCGGCGGTCGCCGCCCGGTAGAGAAGCCTAAAGATTTTAAAGGTACGATAAAAAAGCTCCTTGCTTATATGGGGAACTATAAAATCGCTGTTTTCGTGGTCATGCTCTTTGCTGTCGGCTCAACGATCTTCGGCGTGATCGGCCCGAAGATTCTCGGCAATGCCACAACAGAGCTGTTTAACGGATTGATCGCAAAAATCACCGGAAGCGGAAGCATTGACTTCGGCAGAATCGGAAGCATCCTGCTTTCACTGATGACGATCTATGCTGTGAGCATGGTTTTCGCCTTTGTTCAGGGCTGGATCATGACCGGCATTTCCCAGAAGATGAGCTTCAAAATGCGCGAGGACATCAGCAAAAAAATCAACCGTATGCCACTTTCCTTTTTTGAAGGCAACACGGTGGGCGATGTTCTTTCCCGAATCACGAACGATGTGGATACCCTTGGACAGTCGCTGAACCAGTCTATTACACAGCTGATCACCTCCGTGTTCACGCTGGTTGGCGTAGTGGTGATGATGCTCTCCATTTCCCCGCTCATGACGCTGATCACCGTGGTGATCCTCCCGATTTCTGTTGTGCTTGTGGCGCTGATCGTGAAGCGCTCACAGAAATACTTCTTTGCACAGCAAAAGTATCTGGGACGGATCGACGGCCAGATCGAGGAAACCTTCTCCGGGCACAATGTTGTCAAGGCGTTCAACCGCGAGGAAAAAGAGCTTTCCGCATTCCGTGAAACGAACGGGATCCTTTTTGCATCGGCCTGGAAGAGCCAGTTCTTCTCCGGACTGATGCAGCCGATCATGAATTTCGTCAGCAATCTCGGCTATGTTGCCGTTGCCGTGTCCGGCGCAATGCTGGCAGCAGCAGGAACCATTATGATCGGAGATATCATTGCCTTTGTCCAGTATGTCAAGCGCTTCACCCAGCCGATCACGCAGATGGCGCAGGTATCCAATATGCTGCAATCCATGGCAGCCGCAGCAGAGCGAATCTTTGAATTTCTGGATGAGCCGGAGGAAACCCCGGACACCGAGAATGCCGCAGCTGCTGCCGATCAGGATGGCAGGGTAAGCTTTTCCCATGTCCGCTTTGGCTACGACCCGAAAAACATCATCATCCATGATTTCAATCTGGATGTGGAGCCCGGCAAAATGGTAGCCATTGTTGGCCCCACCGGCGCAGGCAAGACGACGATCGTCAAGCTGCTCATGCGCTTCTATGACGTAAACAGCGGCGAAATTCGCGTGGACGGCGTACCGATCTCGCAGTATGCGCGAGGCGACCTCCGCCAGCGCTTCGGTATGGTTTTGCAGGACACCTGGCTGTTCCATGGCACGATCATGGAAAATATCCGTTACGGGCGGCTGGATGCCACGGATGAGGAGGTCATTGCAGCTGCCAAAGCAGCGCGTGCCGATCACTTCATTCGCGCTCTGCCCGGCGGCTACCAGATGGAGCTGAATGAAGAATCCTCGAATGTATCGCAGGGACAGAAGCAGCTGCTGACGATCGCAAGGGCTCTTCTTGCCGACCATCCGATCCTGATCCTTGATGAGGCGACCTCCTCTGTCGATACGCGGACAGAGCACCTGATTCAGGCCGCAATGGAGGAGCTGATGAAGGGTCGCACGAGCTTTGTGATCGCGCACCGACTCTCGACCATTCGGAACGCGGATATCATCCTTGTCATGCGGGACGGCGATATTGTCGAGAAGGGCAATCACGAGGAGCTGATGGCGCAGAACGGCTTCTACGCGCAGCTGTATAATTCGCAGTTTGCGTTAACCTGAAAAAACCCATAACAACAAATCAGCCGCAGCTTGGATCATTCAAGCTGCGGCTGTGTGATTATCGGGTTATACTTTCAATTAATAGTTGGCTTCGTGGATTTCGAAGTAGGACTGGGGATGTGCGCAGGTGGGGCAGATTTCGGGAGCCTTGGTGCCCACGACGATGTGACCGCAGTTACGGCATTCCCAAACCTTGACTTCGCTCTTTGCAAAGACTTCCTGTGCCTCTACATTGTGCAGCAGGGCGCGATAGCGCTCCTCATGTGCCTTCTCGATGGCAGCAACCAGACGGAACTTCTTCGCCAGCTCGGCAAAGCCTTCCTCTTCGGCGGTCTTGGCAAAGCCTTCGTACATGTCGGTCCACTCGTAGTTTTCGCCGTCAGCGGCTGCGCCGAGATTCTCAGCGGTGGAGCCGATGCCGTTCAGCTCCTTGAACCACATCTTGGCATGCTCTTTTTCGTTGTCAGCCGTCTTCAGGAAGAGGGCAGCGATCTGCTCATAGCCTTCCTTCTTGGCAGCGGAAGCAAAATAGGTGTACTTATTTCTGGCCTGGCTCTCACCTGCGAATGCAGCGGCGAGATTCTGCTCGGTCTTGGTGCCGGCATACTTGTTCTGAAGGGCTTCCAGCTTGTCGCCGGACTGGCGGCACTTGGGGCAAACAGCTTCTTCATTGGCGTTGACAGTGAAGACTTCACCGCAAACCTTGCACTTATAAGTTTTCATTGCTTTATCTCCTTATGTTGAGTTTTTATCGAGTAAAATAAGACTCATTCTCATAAATTCATAATATATTTTTTACCGTCTGTTGTCAAGTATTATTTGAAGAATACTTCTTTCTTCGTCTGCCGCGGATCACAAGGAAAGCACCCAGCAGCAGGCACAGGGCGGCAGCAAGCATGCCGGGCAGCAGATAGCGCGAAGCTGTGGTCTTCTCTTCCTTGCGGGCGTTGCAGCGCGTGCAGAGCTCTACCCGCTTCCCCTCCGAAGGAGCCGGTTGATAATCATGACCGAGCGGGGGCGTGGCGCTGGTGCTGTATTGCTTCCCGCAGCGGGAGCAGGTAAACACGCCGGTGCCGGGCTCGGTACAGGTAGCCGGGGTGCGCGCTTCGGTATAGCTGTGCCCCAGAGCACTGACCGGGGTATCGGTATAGCTGTCGCCGCAGAGCGTGCAGGTATGGGTGGTATAGCCCTCCTCCGTGCAGGTGGGCGGGATCACTTCCTCGCGGTAAGCATGGGTATGACCGTCATCCACAGCATTGGGCGTGCTTTCTTCCGGGGCTTCCTTGCCGGGCTCGGCAGTCGGTTCGCTGTTCTTTGCAGCTTCGGATTTGCTGCCGGTGTCATTGGCAGGGAGAGCACCCTCTGCGCGAATCGTGCCGGATCGAAAGGTGAAGGGAACGGATTCCAGATCGAAATTGATGATTCCCGCTGCACTGGAAACGCGGATTTCTTCGCTTTGGCAGCCGTCCAGAAGCTCAAAGGTCAGCTCTGCGATTGCGCCGTTGGCGGTATTGTTCGGGTTGAGAGAATCCTCCCAGGTCAGGGCATAGGGTACGGCGCTGTAGCTCTCGGAAAAATACTTGCCAACGAGAAGCCCGGTATCCTGTGCATCCACCAGTCGGAGCTTGCTGCTGTCATAGTCGATCTCCAGATATACCGCGGCAACACCGGGATTGTTTTCCATCATCACCTGAACGGTGACCTGTTTTCCAACCTTTCCGGTCGAAGACTCCACGGAAATCGTAGGCTGCCCTGCGGCCAGGGCGAAGGTATCGAACACGGCCAGCAAACCAAGCACGATCATCATTCCAAGTGCAAGCAAGCGCTTTATTGCTTTCATCTGACCGCATCCTCCCTTTTCTGTCAAAAAATGCGCAATTAGTTTCGCAGACTGTGCAGAGGTGCCGGGATTCTGCCGCCGCGGGCGATAAAGTCAGCAGCGGAGGGTGCCTGCACGGGCATAACGGGCGCTGCACCGAGAAGGCCGCCGAATTCGACCTCATCGCCAACCGTCTTGCCGGGGGCAGGGATCACGCGGACAGCCGTGGTCTTGTTGTTGACCATGCCGATGGCAGCTTCATCGGCAATGATGGCAGAGATGGTTTCTGCGGGCGTATCGCCGGGGATGGCGACCATATCCAGACCCACGGAACAGACGCAGGTCATGGCTTCGAGCTTCTCCAGACTCAGCTTGCCTGCTCTGGCAGCTTCGATCATGCCTTCATCCTCCGATACCGGGATAAAGGCGCCGGACAGGCCGCCGACATGGCCGGAGGCCATCACGCCGCCCTTTTTAACTGCGTCATTGAGCAGCGCCAGCGCTGCTGTGGTGCCATGGGTGCCGCAGGTCTCCAGACCCATTTCCTCCAGAATTCTTGCAACGCTGTCGCCCACGGCGGGGGTGGGAGCAAGAGAGAGATCGACAATGCCATAGGGCACACCCAGCCGCTTGGCAGCTTCCTGCGCGACCAGCTGACCGATGCGGGTGATGCGGAAGGCGGTGCGCTTGATGATTTCGGCCACCTCGTCAAAGGGCTTACCGCGAACCGACTGCAATGCATGGTGCACCACGCCGGGGCCGGAAACGCCGACATTGATCTCGCATTCCGGCTCACCGACACCGTGGAAGGCACCGGCCATAAAGGGGTTATCCTCCACCGCATTGGCAAACACCACGAGCTTTGCACAGCCGATGCCGTCGCGGTCGGCAGTCAGGCGGGCAGTTTCGCGGATAATGCTTCCCATACGCCGCACGGCATCCATATTGATGCCTGCGCGGGTGGTGGCAACATTGACGCTGGAGCAGACCGCATTGGTGACAGCCAGGGCCTCCGGGATGGAGGCAATGAGCCGTTCATCGCCGACCGTCATGCCCTTGTGCACCAGAGCGGAGAAGCCGCCGATGAAATTGACGCCGCAGTTGGCAGCGGCGCGATCCATCGCCTGTGCAAAGGGAACATAGCTCTCGCACTGGCAGCTCTCGGCAACCAGTGCCATGGGCGTAACGGAGATTCTCTTATTTACAATGGGAATACCCAATTCCGCTTCGATGGCACAGCCGGTAGGCACCAGCTTTTCACCGCAGCGGCAGATTTTTTCATAGATTTTTTCTTCGCAGCGCTTGGGATCGGAGTCCGCACAGTCGCGCAGGGAGATTCCCATGGTGATGGTGCGGATGTCCAGCTTCTGGTGATCGAGCATATCCACAGTCTGCATAATTTCGGCATTGGTCAGCATGGCAGCCTCCTCAGACAGTGTGCATGGCGGTGAAGATATCCTCACTCTGGATGCGGATGTGAACGCCCAGCTCCTTGCCAAGCTCGTCTAACCGGGCGCGGATCGTGGTCATCTCTTCCGTGGCTTCGGACATATCGGCCAGCATGGTCATGGTGAACAATTCCTGCATGACGGTCTGGCTGATGTCCAGAACATTGATATTTGCCTGCGCCAGAAGGCGGCACACACCGTAGATGATGCCGACTCGGTCAAGGCCGTAAACAGTAACGATAACGCGCATGAATGAAGCCTCCTAATAGTTTTTTTAATGATAGCATATTCCGGCAGGAATTGCAACGTGCGGAAAAATGTTTGACATTCGGAAGGATTTGTGGCAAAGTAAGAGGAGAAAGGAAGTGAGCCTGATGTGGTGCCCGAAGTGTAAAAGTGAGTACCGTGCGGGGTTTACCGTCTGCACGGATTGCGGCACGCCGCTGGTGGAAAAACTCCCCTCCAGACCTGCGCTGGACCCGGTTTTTTTAGAGGAAACGGTGGGCGACAGCGCATGGGAGCTGCCGGAGCTTCTCCACAGGATGGAGATCGGCTGCTACACCTATGCGGGCAACGGCATCTTTGTCCGGGTGCTGCCGGGACATGAGACGCCGGGAAAGCTCTATGTGGACAGGCCGGATCTGGAGCGCGCACGCCAGTGCCGGAACCTTCTCTCCCGCCCGCCGCAGCCGGTGGATGAGGACGAGCTGATGGAGGCTTACGAGGATTATATGGAGGATGCGCCTATGGAGGAAGCATCCGAAGAGGAAGAAGCCACCGGCAATGCGGCATGGATCGTGTTCGTTGTGCTGGGTGCGATTCTGATCATCGGCGGCCTGTGTGCCGTATTTCTGCGATAAGGTTGGGTTAATTCTATGACAAAGCATAACGTATTAGCGCTTCTGCGCGAATCTGATACCCCGATTTCCGGGCAGGTCATTGCAGACCGCCTGAATATTTCCCGCACCGCCGTATGGAAGGCCGTGGATGCCCTGCGCAAGGAGGGCTATGAGATCGCCTCCCGGCAAAAGGAGGGCTACCGCCTGCTCTCCGCGACCCCCCAGCTTTCGGAGGAGGAGATTCGCCACCACCTGTCCGGTCATCCGTGGCAGGACAGTGTCGCGGTCATCGCGCAGGTGGAATCCACCAATGATCTGGTGAAGCAGTTTGCCGCAGCCGGCGCGCCGGAGGGCACCTGCATCGTGGCAGACTCGCAGAGCAAGGGGCGCGGCCGCCTGGGCAGAAGCTTCCATTCCCCGGAGGGGATGGGCATTTATTTCAGCGTCCTCCTGCGCCCGGATGTGCTGCCCGCGCAGGTGATGCACCTCACCGCTGCCGCCGCGCTTGCCATTGCCGATGCCATCGAAGAGGAGACCGGCTGGCGTGCCGACATCAAATGGGTCAACGACCTGATGGGAGACGGCAAAAAGCTCTGCGGCATTCTGACCGAGCTTTCCGTAGAGCTGGAGAGCGGGCGGGCAGAATATATCGTGGTAGGCATCGGCCTGAACTGCTGCCAGCTGCCCTCGGATTTTCCCCCGGAAATCTCCGAAATCGCCACCTCCCTTGCCATGCAGACCGGGCGCCTGCCTGACCGCAACGCCCTGGCCGCCGCCATCGCGCGCGCCATGTACCGCCTGAAAGAGACGATGCTTTCCGAGCAGGACGCCATCATGAACCGCTACCGCGAGCGCTGCATCACCCTCGGAAAGCCCGTGCAGATCCTCCGCCCCACAGGAGCCATCCCTGCCTTCGCCCTGGACTGCGACCGCGAAGCCGCCCTCCTCGTCGAATACCCCGACGGCACCCGCGCCAAAATCTCCTCCGGCGAAGTCACCATCCGCCCCCTCTGACAGAATTGTCCCCGCGACCCAAAAGCCGCGGGGCTTTTGCCGCCCGAAAATGCCTCCAATCCCTTTTTCATGCCAGAAAGCCCCCCATTTTTCCCTTGCAATTACCATACCAATCCGCTATAATAGGATAACGTTGCGAGAGGATTATCCCGCAGCCCCAACACAATATCCGGGTTTAGCGAAGTTTGGTATCGCGCTTGGTTTGGGACCAAGAGACCGTGGGTTCAAGTCCCGCAACCCGGACCATTAAAGCAAGGCAAAACCGTGTGTTTTTCCTTGCTTTTCTGCTTTTCTTGCAACTTTTTAAAAATATTGATTTTTCAAGTGTCAACAGAAAGTGTCAACAAATTTGTTTTTGACCGTGTTTTTTGATAGTTGCGGCGCTAGAGTTTATAACCCCCCGGTAGGTTGGAGAAGACCGCCCGCTTCCAGTGGTGGTCATTCGGGAAGCGCGGCAGCCCTCGCCCTGTTCCCGCTCCGCGCCCTCTGTGTCGGCTCTGCGTTGGCTGTGTTGGCTCAGAAACGATTTTTAGAAGCTGGTAATATAAATCACTATTCGTTGCTTCTGCGGGCTGCTGGGGGGTCTGGCTTCTGGATTGCACAGAAGCAAAGCTCTCCACCACTTCCCC
>JAZQOW010000106.1:0-25374 GCA_045628065.1 Faecousia sp. | reverse complement strand
TTCTCTGTCTTTGTCTAATCTTTTAAGTATTTTTCGACAATCCCTTTACTGATACCTGTCAATCGGGATAATTGCCGAATAGAAACACCCTTTTCGTGGATTTTTACAACAGACTTGCACTTTTGTTTTTCGTCCAGAGCTTGTAGGACAGAGAACCGTCCCCTGTCCTAAATATGGTTGAAAATTACCATAGGTAGAATTCATCAGATAGAAGAATTCACCGTCCGGATTTTCCTCCCCACCGATCACATCCTCTGCGCGGATGACATAGCTCATAGGCTCTGCGTAGTATTTTTTTACATCCAGATAATTCAAATAGGGACAAGTACCGTTGTATTCGCAAAACTTGAAATCTTTACGGCGGCAAATGATACAGCCGTCATCGCTCACGCCCATTAGATATGCGGGGCGTTCCTTCGCGTTATAGAGCACATACGTCTGGAAATTGTCTATCCCGTAGCCACGGTCTGTAAACGCATACTGTACGGCTGCTATTTCCTCGGCAGTCGCGGTATCACCTTTTTCAGAGCAGCCAATTAAAAAGCACAAACCAAGAATAAGAAGCAGCACACACAGGATTTGTAAGGATTTTTTCATTTCTAAATCACTCCTTTCCACAGTATTGATGTAACAAGAAAGTTAAAACCCAATTCTCTCAGGCAGAAAAAAATGTCCGGACAGGGAACAGTCTTGTCTAAAGCTGTTCCGTATTAATTATATAACACAGTTTAATAAAACTGTCAACTTTATCCGTTCTGTTTTTTGTGATATTTAACAAAAAGTTAAAGAGGTGGTAATGTAGAGTATTTGGAAAAGAGTTATTCGTTTACTGCATCTTTCAAACGTGAAGTCAGCCCTTTTGTGTTGTTGGCTCCACTGCGCAGAAGAATAAAAACAATCGAATGATTATAGAAATGTATCCTGGCAGCTAAGCTGTAAGCGTCAAACAAAGCATAATCTGCTGCATGGACTTTCAGAAGAGCTGGATGCGGGTCAATTTGAAGGCTGTGAGGATACTGTCCGTCCGTATGGAAGTCCTGCCGAAACTGCGGCGCAGTTGCATGAAACGTTTTCGTCACTCTACCCAGCGCAGGTTGCAAAGCAGAGGATTGCCTGCTAGAATACGCAGCGTAAAGGAGATGCGTATGATGAATTACATTACAGGAACCACCATCCGAAATTTGCGGGAGAAAAAGCAAATCACCCAGAGGGCACTGGCGGAGCAGCTCAAGGTATCAGATAAGACCGTGTCTAAATGGGAAACTGACCGGGGGCTGCCGGATATCAGCATTCTGGGCGAATTGGCTTCCGCACTGGATGTCAGCGTGGCAGAGCTTCTCACCGGAGACATCGCCGAAAACCGCAACCGCTCTGCCAATATGAAGCGCAGTCTGTTCTACGTCTGCCCGGTTTGTGGAAATATCATCCACTCCATGGGTGCAGGTGCCTATTCCTGCTGCGGCGTCCGGCTGCCCGCTTTGGAGGCAGAGCCGTCTGACGAGGATCACGAGATTCAGGTGGAGGATGTGGACGGAGAATGGTACATCCACATTGACCATCCCATGGAGCGGCAGCACTATATCACCATGGTCGCCTATGTGACCGACAGCCATATCCAGATGGAAAAGCTTTATCCCGAACAAAATGCCGCGCTTCGTTTCCGCAGAGCGGGACGGGGTATGCTCTATGCCCTCTGCAACCGGCACGGCCTGTTTGTAAAAAAGCTGTAAGGAAGCATCCGTCAAACAGAAAATACACAGCAAAGGCAGCACCGCAGTTTTTTCACTGTCTTAAAATATTTGCAGAAATCATGAGCCGCTGCCCTTTTTCGCGCAGGGAAACAAGGGATTTCGTCACCGATCACTGCGCCTGCTGAAAAGACTTCCATCATGAGCGAAATATACTCGATATTTATCCGGGATTGCTTTCCGCAAACCCGGATATTATTTTATATTTATTCAATTTGATATGTATTTCTCTTCGGTATAATATACAAAAAACAAATGCATATTAATTAAATATCATTTTATAACACAATTCACAATTTTTGACTTGACATAGGGATAATTGCGATATATCTTTAATATAAGCGGTTGAATATCTGAATAAAAACCGACTGCGAAAAAATGAAAGGATGAAGTATATTTATGAAGAATCATGCAACCAAAGCATTGTCCGTGCTGCTGGTCATTGCCATGCTGCTGTCCATGCTGGCAATCTCCACTTCTGCGGCCTCGCTGAATCTTGCTGAGCTGGCAGCCAACGAAGATGCAAATCTCGGCGGCTTCTATGATGTGCAGGATATCATTTCCATCACCGATCCCGAGCATCACACCCTTAAGATTGACGTTGCCGACAAGACTGTGGAAGCACTCCAGCAGGATATTGACAACGGCAATATTACCCTGAGCCTCGATAGAGACGCAACCCGTCCCTACATCGACTCCACCCTTTATCCCAAGCAGATTGCAGGCGGCGATATGACCAATGCCGCTATCTGGAAGAACCAGAGCAACAAGCCTCTGTTCACCAACTTCGTTCTGACCGCAGGCGAAGAGAACGGCGCAACGGTTCTGACCGTGGACTTTGATTCTGACTGCTACTTCTACAGCAGAAACGTCATGGACCCCTCTGCTCCTCACTCCAGCGGCGGTGCTTATCTGGAAATCTGCGGCTGGTTCAAGCTCACTGCCAGCGCCGGTGAAACCGCACTCGGCACCACCGACCTGAAGGTTGCTCCCTATGACGGTTTCCACACCATGAGCGAGGTCTACACTGAGATCGAAGAGATCGCAGCCCTTGCCAACAAGAACGGCCTGTATGCCATCACCGATTCCCTCGGCACCTCCTCCGCCGGCCGCAACATGCCCTACATGATCATTGCCGACAGCGAAGCTGCTGTTTCCAACTGGCTGGCATTCACCGAAGCTTCCGAAGCTCAGCCCACCAAGGTTCTGGCCGATCTGGAAGCCGGTGTTTACAACGACATTCGTGTTCCCGTTCTCTACTCCAATATCCACGCTAACGAAGTTGCTGCCACCGACGGCATCATGATGTTTGCAAGACTGCTGGCCGAAACCGGCATTGATGGCAGCATCTCCTACAATATGCTCACCGACTTCACCGAAGCCGGCAAGGCACAGCTTGAAGCTGAAATGAACAACCCCAGACGCTGCTACGGCGGCACCGGTACCGGTATTGCTGTTCCCGATCTGGTCAAGGATACGGCCACTTACCTCGGCTACCTCCAGGATGGCAACGGCAAGTCCGGCGTTGTTGATCTGGATAAGTTCTATGAGCAGGAAACCGAAACCGTCACCATGCGCGATCTCCTCGGCGGCGTCTTCTTCATTCTGGTTCCCGAAGAAAATGTCGATGGCCGTACCTACATCACCCGTACCGCAGCCAACGGCTACGACCTCAACCGCGATAACTCCTTCCAGACGACCCCCGAAACTGCCAACATGCAGAAGATGATCGGCACCTACAACCCCGTCTCCTTCACCGAGTTCCACGGCCGTGTTACCAGTTTCCAGTGCGAGCCCTGCGATCCTCCTCACGAGCCCAACTTTGAGTATGACCTGCTGGCTGAGCATCTGGTCACCGGCGGCGAAGCATTCGGCATTGCCGCAGTTGCCAACAACGATGGCTATAACAGCTATGTTATTCCGCAGCGCGACTACCTCTCCTACACCGATGCAGCAAAGACCCAGACCCGTTGGTTCGATCCGTGGGACGATATGTCCACCAGCTATACGCCCCAGTTCGCCATGCTCCACGGTACCGTAGCTTACACCGTTGAGCTGCCCGCTTACTCTCAGGATACCTCCATTGCCGTCTGCTACGGCGCAGTCGGTCAGTCCAACTACATCAAGAACGAGAAGCTCGGCTACCTCAAAGCTCAGGTCAAGACCTTCGAGCGCGGCGCTACCAACTTCAACTCCGACGCTTTCGAGCTGGTCGGTCAGTGGTTCTGTGACCAGTATGACAACGAAGGCGCCGAAATGGATATCTTCCGCCCCGAATACACCGGCGAAGATGAAAACGGCAACTTCTATCCCGAATGCTACCTGATCCCTCTGGACGGTGCTACCCAGAACAATGTGCAGGCCGCCCGCGACATGATGGTTTGGCTGACCCGCAACGATGCCAAGGTCAATGTCACTACCGCTCCTGTAACCTATGACGGCGTCCTCTATCCCGCCGGCACGATGGTCGTTTCCATGTATCAGGCCAAGCGCTCCGTTGCCAACAGCGCTCTGTACGACGGCACCCTGATCCAGGGCTGGCCCGGCCTCTACTCCGAAGGCATCACCTCCTTCAACGAAACCCGCGGCTTCGAAATGGCTACCGTTACCAAGCCTGCCGAATATGCCAAGATCGCCAAGGTCATGAGCGCTCCCATGGACTATGAAGCAGCCTGCGCTTATGCCGCCACCATCAACTCCTACTTCTCCGGCGCTAAGAATCAGGATGTCATCATCGTCAACAATTCCGAGGATGCCACCGCTGCTGTCAACGCTCTGCTGCAGGCCGAGAAGCAGGTCGGTCTGATCACCGAAGGCAGCTACAAGGGCGACTTCATCTGCTCTTATGCTGATTACCTCACCATTTGCGGTGACTACGCAGTGATCGCAACCGGTATTGCCGCACAGGATGCCGGCATCGCTGCCACGCTCATCAAGACCAACCCCACCGTTTATATCACCGGCGTTCCCAACCCCTCCACCTCCGGCTGTATCGCAACCTCTCAGGTCGGCAATGCCAGCTGGAACTATGACCGCGTTGCCATGCAGAACATGAACTTCAAGGTCACCGAAAATGTTGAAGAAGCTGACGTAGTTGCCGGTGCTTCCTCCCTCAGCGGCGATGCACTGAAGGCTGTTCAGGCCGGTCTGCCCTACATTGGCTACGGCTCCACTGCCTCCAGAGGCACGATTGCCACCACCATCGGCGGCGTGACCCGTACCGGCCTGTCCGGCTCTATGGACTGCCTGGCCTATGTCACCTATCCCAACGAAACGATGGTCAACACCACCAACATCAAGTACAACGACGAAATGATGTATGGCTACGGCTTCGGCTTCTTCTCTGCTATCCCCGAAAACGCTGTTGCTCTGGTTGCCTGCGACGGCTCCCGTGAACCCACCGAAGGCTTCATTCCCGCCATCAGCAACAGTGCAAAGGCCACCTATGAGCAGTTCCTGAACGGCGGTATTCTGGGCTTCAGCTATGACAGCGACACCCTCCATGTTGCCCTCTTCGCCAACACCCTGACCAACAAGGGTCACCAGAAGGACGAATACAGCTACATCAGCAACTTCATCTTCTCCAGCCTGCTGACTGACGAAGCTTACGAAGGCTCCGCAAAGGCTGCTGTTGCTCCTTATAACTTCATTGATGTCAAGGATAATGACTGGTTCAAGCCTTATGTGGACTATGTATGGAACGAAGGCCTCATGCATGGCTTCTCCGATTCCGTCTTCAGCCCCAACACCGAGCTGACCCGCGGCATGGTTGCCACCATTCTTTACCGTCTTGCCGGTTCTCCCACTGTGCTTGTTGAGGCTCCCTTCACCGATCTTGATTCCGATGAATTCTATGTAGATGCTGTAAACTGGGCTTACCAGTACGGTATCGTCAACGGTGTCACCACTGAAAAGTTTGCACCCAATGCATCCGTTACCAGAGAACAGCTCGCTGCTATTCTCTACCGTTACTGCCAGGTCAAGGGTATGGATACCTTCTTTGATGCTGACTTTGCACTGGACTTCGCTGATGCTGGCAGCGTCAGCACCTATGCCAAGGACGCAATGACCTGGATGGTCTATAACGGCTACATCAACGGCGTGCTCTACGGTGACAGAGTTGCTCTGGAGCCCACTCAGACCGCTACCCGTGCTCAGGTTGCTGCCATCCTCAGCCGCCTGTTCGCTCCTGTAGAGGAATAATTTCTCCCAATTCTCCGCCGGGGCTGTCTCCCAAAAAGAGACAGCCCCGGTTTTTTATTCTCCGAAAAAAAGCCCCCATGCCCGAAATCTGAGCATGGAGGCTTTTGAATTCATTTTGTATTACATCTTATCCGGTGCTTCAAAGCCCAGAAGGTCAATGCAGGTTTCCAGAACCGTTTTTGCCAATGCAATGGAGGCAATAAAGCCCGCCTTCTTTTCCGGATCCTCCTCGGTGAGGATATGGGTCTCATGATAGAACTTGTTGACTGCACCGGCAAGCTCATAGATGTAAGCGCAGATCAGATTGGGTGCCGCATCCCGGCAGGCCAGCTGGAGCGAATCAGCAAAGCGGGAAATGACCAGCTGCATGGCCTTCTCCTCTGCACCCTGTGCCTGCTGCACTGGGAGAGCCTCCCACGCACCGTAGCGGGAAAGAATCGACTTGATGCGGACAATGGTATAGAGAATATAGGGGCCGGTATTGCCTTCAAAGGCGGCGAAGCGATCCATATCGAAGATATAGTCCTTCGTGGGCTGATTGCTGAGATCGCCGTACTTCAGTGCTGCCATGGCGATTTGGCGCGCGGTCTGTTCCATCCGCTCCGGCTCAACGACCTGATTATCTTCAATTTTCTTTGCAACAAATGCAGTAATATCAGAGATGAGCTGTTCCAGACGCATAACGCCGCCATCTCTGGTTTTGAAGGGCTTGCCATCGGGGCCGTTCATGGTGCCGAAGCCAAGATGATCCAGGCGAACCTCCTCCGGAATGATTCCGGCCTTTCTGGCAGCACGGAACACCTGCTCAAAGTGGAGTGCTTGCCGCTTATCGGTGACATAGAAGATGCGCTGCGGCTTGTAATCCTGCATTCTCTGGAGCATGGTTGCAAGATCCGTCGTGGCATAGAGCGTTGCGCCATCGGACTTAAGCAGGATGCAGGGCGGGATTTCTCTGGTATCCTCGGGCTCGGACACATCCACAACAACAGCGCCGTCGGAAGACTGGGCAAGACCCTTTTCATTCATAATGTCCAGCATCGGAGCAATATAGGGCTGGGCATCACTTTCACCCAGCCATGCCTCGAAGGAAACATTCAGTCTGGCGTAATTCTTTTTCAGATCGGCAACGCTCAGCCGCATGATTTGCTCCCAAAGCGCACGGCAGCCGCGCTCCCCCTCCTGCAGGAGGCGGGTGGTGTCATGGGCTTTTGCCGCAAAGGCTTCATCCACCTTGCTCTTAGCGGAGGCAGCAGGATAGATCTCCTCCAGATCGGCAATGGTGAAGGGTGCCTCTTCGGGGTATTCCCCTGTAAAATTCTTATCAAAATAAGGCAGCTCCGGTTTGCGTTCTTCCAGCTCTGCAATGATCAGGCCCATTTGCAGGCCCCAGTCACCCATATGGATATCGCCGATGACTTCATTGCCGAAATAGCGGAAAATGCGCTTTAAGCTCTCACCGATGATGGCTGAGCGCAGATGACCAACATGGAGCGGCTTTGCAACATTGGGACCACCGTAATCGAGCACGATTTTCGCGGGCTCGGCAGGTGCCTCAAGGCCAAAGCGTTCTGTAGTGCGCATGGCCTCCAGATATTCGGCAAGATAGCTGCCGGAAAGCTTCAAATTAATAAATCCGGGGCGGCACGCCTCAACGGATGAAAAATGCGAACTGTTTGCAAGACTGGCAGCGACCTCTTCCGCGATGGCGATCGGCGCCTTGTGATACAGCTTTGCAGCAGGCAGCGCGCCGTTGCACTGGAATTCACAAAGATCCGGGCGGTTGGATACGGTCACCTTGCCATAGGCGCTGTCGTAGCCTTTATCAGCAAATGCCTGGCTGACTTCCTGAGAGATCAGATCAACGAGCTTGAGCATGACGGTTTCTCCTTTGCTTTGCGCAGATTATTACTCATATGATAGCAGAAAAACCATCGAATGTATAGAGAAATTTCAGAAAAACAGACGCACACTCAGGGCAGCCATCAAAAATCCGATGAAATCCGCCAATAGTGCAGCAGGTACAGCATACCTTGTTCCCCGTACCTTTGCTGCACCGAAATAAACAGAAATCGTATAGAAGGTCGTCTCCGTCGAACCCAGCATGACCGCAGCCGTCAGACCAATTCTGGAATCCGGCCCATAGGTCTTCATTAAATCCATCCCCACCGCTAAAGCCGCGCTGCCGGACAGGGGTCTGACCAGCATCAACGGCGCAGTCTCGGGCGGAATACCGAACCATAGAAACACAGGTGCAAGCCAGCGGGAGAGCAGTTCCATTCCACCCGAAGCACGAAGCATGGCAACCGCAGGCAAAAGGACAAGCAGAGAGGTCAGAATACGCGCCATCATCTGAAGCCCCGACATTGCACCATCGGTCAGATGCTCATAAATCGGAATGCGTTTCCAAACGGCAGTGACAAGCACCAGTGTAAAAAAGCAGGGTACGATATAATCAGCCATGGCAAAGCGCTTCCATTCCCCTAGCGCAGAGCAAGCCCGCTGCCACAGAGCACAGGGAGCTGAGCCACACCGCAGGCAGTATGGCATAGGGCGCCGGGGCACCGAGTGCCGCCCTTGCCGCAGCGACTGTGGCAGGCAAAAGCTGGACAGAGGCCGTATTCATTACGATCAAACGGCACATTTCATGCGTTGCCTGATCGCTGCCGCTCAATTCGCGCATACGCTCAACTGCGCGAATGCCTGCGGGGGTAGCTGCATTGCCAAGCCCAAGCAGATTGGCGCTGAGATTCTGACTGATCGCGGCAGCAGCCTCTGCATCACCGGCGCTCCGGGGATAGATCAGGCGCAGAAGCGGCGCAAATGCTCTGGCAATCAGCTTCGAAATACCTGCCTGCCCCATAAGACACTGAAAGGCACTCCAAAGGCAAATCGGGCCGCCAAGAGACAGACAAAAATTCACTGCATTTCCTGCTCCCTCCAGCATGGCACTGCTAACCTCAGGCATTGTTCCAAAGCTCGCACCTGCAATGATGGAAAAAGCATAAAGGAACACAATGATACAGGAAAACAACATAGGCCAACCTCCTGTAGATAAATTTTTATAAAAAATTTAGTAATCGACGCTTTATCCTATCAACTGACAAAAAAAGCAAAAAATAGTGCGTATAAATATAGTAAATTTATAGAGAAAACATTGACAAACATCAAAAGTTGTCTATAATAATCCATATAAATTTTATGAACAAAGGTGATACAAATGAAAGCTACGGGCATTATTCGTAAAGTTGATGAACTCGGCCGCATTGTTCTCCCCATTGATCTCCGCCGCTCTCTGGATATTGCCGACCGTGATGAGCTGGAAATCTTTGTAGAAGGTGACACTGTCATCCTTCGGAAGCATGAAGCCTCCTGCATTTTCTGCGATAAGGCTGCCGTGCGTCAGTTCCAGGGCAAATCCATCTGTGCCTCCTGTTTGCAGGAGCTGTATGAGCTTGCCGCCGAAGAATAAGCCTTCTCCATCCATTGACAAGCCCATGTCATACAGGCTATAATACAACCAGTTTCGACATGGAGGGCACCCAGATGCAGGCAAAGCGCAGCAATACCAAGAAAAAAATCGTCTCGGCCGCATGGCGCCTGTTCTATGAGCAGGGTTATGATCATACCACTGTAGACGACATTATTGCAGAATCCGGCACCTCAAAGGGCTCATTTTATCACTACTTTGAGGGCAAGGATGCGCTGCTCAGCTCCCTCTCTTTTCTCTTCGACGAAAAGTATGAGGAGCTTCGGCCGCTTCTGACACCGGAAATGAGCTGCATGGAGAAGCTCCTGTTCCTCAACCGGGAGCTTTTTTCTGTTGTGGAAAACACGGTGCCGCTCGACCTTATGGCACGGCTGTTTTCTTCCCAGCTGATTACCAAGGGCGAAAAGCATCTTCTGGATCACAACCGCATCTATTACCGCATTCTCCGCCAGATCGTGACCGCCGGGCAGGCCAGCGGCGAATTGCGCAGCGACATGAGCGTAAATGAAATCACCAAGCTCTACGCCATGTGCGAACGGGCGCTGATGTATGACTGGTGCATCTGCAACGGCGACTACAGCCTTCGCTCCTACTCTGAGAAGACCCTGCCTATGCTTTTAAATCAAATTCAGAAAAAATAATTTCTCAGTTTTATTTTTGTTCATATGTCAATCCTATGATTAGTTCTGTAAAAAGTCCTTGATTTTCAAGGACTTTTTTATATGTTAACATATTTAGTACGGAGTATAGTCTGTACTCCGTTCTGTATTGCAGTTTATTGTATTTTATGATATAGTTTCACCGTTATAAAAGAAATGTGCATATGAAGCACAAAGAAGGGAATGGCATCATTGTTTATGACCAATAACATTGTTATGATCATCGTAATTGCTCTTTATATGGCAATGATGATCGGTATCGGCATTCGGTTCTCCCGCAGAAACAAGAAATCCGATGACTTCTATCTCGGCGGACGCAGGCTTGGCGTTTTCGTCACGGCTATGAGCGCAGAAGCCTCTGATATGTCCTCGTGGCTGCTTATGGGTCTGCCCGGCGTCGCACTGCTGGCAGGTCTTGCCGAAGCAAGCTGGACGGCCATCGGTCTGGCTGTAGGTACTTATGTCAACTGGCTGATCGTTGCCCGCCGTCTGCGCAACTACACCCAGCACATCGGTGCATTCACCATCCCGGATTTCTTCTCCAGAAGATTCCACGAAAATAAGAAGCTTCTCAACGCCATTGCAGCCATTGTGATCGTTGTCTTCTTTGTGCCCTATACCGCCTCCGGCTTCAATGCCTGCGGCACTCTGTTCTCCAGCCTGTTCGGTGTAGATTACTTCTGGGCTATGATCATCAGTGCAATCGTTATCGTCCTCTACACCTCTCTCGGCGGCTTCCTTGCTGCTTCCTTCACTGACCTGATCCAGTCTATCATCATGACCATTGCTCTGATTGCTGTCGTGTTCTTCGGCATCAACTATGCCGGCGGCTGGAGCAATGTGGTCTCCAACGCACAGGCACTTCCCAGCTACCTGAACTTCACCTCCACCTACGATGTTACGACTGGCGGCACAGCACCCTATGGTGCGCTGACCATCGCTTCTACCCTCGCTTGGGGTCTTGGCTACTTCGGCATGCCCCATATTCTGCTTCGCTTCATGGCCATCGAGAATCCTGAGAAGCTGAAGACCTCTCGCCGGATCGCCTCCATCTGGGTCGTCATCTCCATGGCAGTCGCCATCCTCATCGGTGTGATCGGCTACTCCATCACCAAGAACGGCACCCTGCCCGCAATGACCAAGTCCACCGAGAGCCAGCGCATTATTATTGAAATTGCCAAGCTCATCTCTTCCAAGGGTGCGATCTTCGCCATCCTTGCCGGTATCATCATTGCCGGTATTATGGCCAGCACCATGTCCACCTCTGACTCTCAGCTTCTGGCTGCTGCCTCCAGCGTCTCCCAGAACCTCCTGCAGGATGTATTCCACGTTAAAATCAGCGACAAGGCTTCCATGCTCATCGCTCGTCTTACCGTTATTGCTATTGCCATTGTCGGCGTGATTTGGGCAAGAAACGAAGGCTCCGTGTTCTCCATCGTTTCCTTTGCATGGGCTGGCTTCGGCGCCTCCTTCGGCCCCGTGGTTCTGTTCAGCCTGTTCTGGAAGCGCACCACCCGTTGGGGCGCACTGGCCGGCATGATCGTCGGCGGGGGTATGGTCTTCATCTGGAAGTACGGCATTGCCAAGCTCGGCGGTCTGTTCGCCATCTATGAGCTGCTGCCCGCTTTCGTGTTCGCCTGCATCGCCATCGTCATCGTATCCCTGCTCACCAAGGCTCCCGATGCGGAAGTCGTCAAGGAATACGAAGAAGTCAAGGCCATGTAATTTTTCCGCTTCATTTTCGCGGCTTCTGCATTGCAGAAGCCGCGATTTTTTCACATTGACGAGGATTTTCTGACATGCTATAATGCAGCTAAGCAAATTCTATGCAGCCGCAGCAGCATCTATGCTGTGGCCGGAAGGAGGCAAATTATGACACGAGCTGAGCGAGCCATGCAATTGTTTACCGAGGGCTATAACTGTTCCCAGGCGGTTTCTCTTGCCTTTGAGGATTTACTCCCCATCGACCGGGAGGCACTTTCCAAGCTGAGCCTCTCCTTTGGCGGTGGTATGGGAAGACTCCGGGAGGTCTGCGGCGCAGTAAGCGGGATGTTTATCGTGGCGGGATTGCTTTACGGAGAAGCAGAACCTGTGTCCGGCCCTGCAAAAGCGGAACACTATGAGAGAATCCAGACTCTGGCGCATTCCTTTGAAACGCTTAACGGTTCCATCATCTGCCGGGAGCTGCTGGGCTTGCAGGTGAAGCACGACTGCCCTGTCTCCTCCCCCCGTACACCGGAGTTTTATAAGAAACGCCCCTGCAAAGAGCTGGTAGGGCAAGCCGCACAGATCATGGAAGACTATATTTCCCAGCATCCCATCCAGTAACCTTTTGTCTATTCCAGATGAAACCGGAGGCTTCAATGCAGCAGTTTATCACCATAAGCCCGGAACAGTTTTCAGAGGTACAAAAATTCTATTGGCAGTTAATTGACGCTCTGGCGGGTGCACGCTATCGCCCCGCATGGGAAAAGGGTGTCTATCCGTCCGATGCGCTTCTGATGGAATCACTGAAATGCGGAAATCTGATTATGCTGAAGCAGGATGGGCAATATGCAGCGGCAATGATTCTGAATCATGAAACAAACGAGGGCTATGCAGGTACTCAATGGGGCATCGAGGCAGAGGCAGAACAAATCATGGTCATCCATGCGCTTGGTGTTCTTCCCGCCCTGCAGGGTAAAGGTCTTGCAAAACAAATGGTAGATTTTGCAATTCAAATTGCAGAAAAAGAGCGCATGAAGGCCATCCGGCTGGATGTTCTTGACGGAAATCTGCCTGCAAGGAAGCTCTATGAGAGCAAGGGCTTTATCTATCGCAGAACTGCCCGGATGTTTTACGAAGATACCGGGTGGACAGATTTTCATCTGTTCGAGCTTATACTATAATTGGCAAAAAAAGACCAGCTGCTTTCAGCCGGTCTTTCTTATTTAAAATTCACCGCAGGCATACATCAATGCCGAGAGTGCACACAAGGGCGCGGTCTCACAGCGCAGAATGCGCTTGCCGAGGGTGCAGATTTTCATACCGCTATTCGCTGCAAGCTCGATCTCTTCCCTGCTGAAGCCGCCCTCCGGGCCGGTCATGAGGGATACCGTCTGAAAACCGCCGGGAGAAAGCGCATCATGGAAGGTAAAGCCCGCTTCATTTTCGTAGAAATTGACGGCTAAATCCGCCTTGCAGGCGCGTTCGATCGCAGCGCGATAGCTATTTACCGCAAGCACTTCAGGGATGCACCCTCTGCCGGACTGCTCTGCGGCAGATTCGGCTATTTTTTTCCACCGTTCCAGCTTTTTTGCAAGGGATTTGGCATCCACCTTTGCCACACAGCGGCTGGAGGGGAATGCAACGATCTCCGATGCGCCCAACTCGGTCGCCTTCTGGATCACATGCTCCAGCTTGTCCGATTTGGGGAATGCCATATAGACAGAGGCCTTCACCTTCGGCTCTGACAGTGACGGCTCAGCACGGTGCACCACCAGAGAGAATTGACCGGGGGAAACATCAGAAACCGTACAGCGGTAATCTGTCCCTTTCCCATCACAAACCGTGACCTCCTCCCCGTTTTGCAGCCGCAGCACCTTTGCATGCTGTGCGCTCTGGCCGGTCAGGGTCATAAATTGTTCGCCGATCTCCTCCGGGGAAAGAAAAAATCTGGGCACAGCCTTCGCCTCCTTCTGACAAAATCCGCTCTTATCATACCATATGAATAAAGAAATGCAACCTTGATTTTCCTTTCATAATAGGATATGATTATTTTATGGAATATAAAGGGGGGAAAACGATGTCAGACCTGTTTGATTCTGTGCGCTATCTCAAGGGTGTCGGCGAAGCCAGAGCAAAGCAGCTGCACGGTTTGGGTATTGATACGCTGTATGATCTCATCGCCTACTACCCCCGCGACTATGAGGATCGCAGCCAGATGCGCACCATTTCCGAGCTGGAAATCGATACACCCGCGTGCTTTTCCGCCATGGTGATCTCCACCCCCCGCCTATCCCATATCCGTCAGGGTCTGGATCTTGTCAAGGTTAAGGTCGCTGACGAAACAGGAACCCTGAATCTTGTTTTCTTCAACCAGAGCTATCGAAAGGATACTCTGCAATACGGCGAAACCTATTACTTTTACGGCACCCTCTCCGGGGACTATCTGGGCTACCAGATGACCAATCCCGTGGTCGAGCAGCCGGATGTGCCGGGCGTTGCCACAAGGCGCATTATGCCGGTCTACAGCCTGACCGCCGGGATTACCAACAACCTGATATCCAAATCCGTGACTCAGGCGCTTACCGCCTGCCGCAGCGCCCTGCCCGAGGTGCTTCCCCTGAAGGAGCGGCAGGAATACGGGCTTTGCGGTGTGCAGGAGGCCTACGACGCCATCCACAATCCGCCTGATTTCCTGACATTGGAGAAGGCCAGACGCCGCCTGATTTTTGAGGAATTCTTTATTTTCACCATCGGGCTTTCCATTCTCCGAAAACAGAATACCGGAAAAAGCCGGGAACCGTTCCGCGATTTGTCGCTGGAAGACTTTGAAGCCCTTCTCCCCTTTGCGCTGACCAATGCCCAGAAGCGTGCCATTGCTGAGATCCGGGATGATTTTGCAAAGCCGGTTCCCATGGCAAGAGTCCTTCAGGGAGATGTCGGCAGCGGCAAAACCATGGTCGCTGCGGCAGCCATCTATCTTGCAGCAAAAAACGGCCAGCAATGTGCCATGATGGCACCCACTGAAATTCTGGCTGAGCAGCACTATAAGGGACTGCAAAAGCTCTTCTCCGCTCTCGGCATCGAAATCGTTCTGCTGACAGGTTCCCTGAAAACTGCCGTCCGACGCGAAGCAGAGGAAAAGCTGGCAAGCGGGCAGGCTATGGTTGCGATCGGCACCCATGCCCTGATCAGCGAGACCACCCGGTTTTCCAGCCTCGGTCTGGTCATTGCCGATGAGCAGCACCGCTTCGGTGTCAACCAGCGCGCCAAGCTTGCCCAGAAAGGGGCAAATCCCCATCTGCTGGTCATGTCCGCCACCCCCATTCCCCGCACACTGGCGCTGATGATTTACGGTGATCTGGACATCTCGGTACTCGATCAGCTTCCACCGGGAAGACAGGCGGTAGAGACCTATCTTGTCACCGAATCCTACCGCTCAAGAATCAACGCCTTCATCCGCAAGCAGGTACAGGAGGGGCACCAGTGCTACATCATCTGCCCTGCGGTTGAGGAAACGGAGATGGACTCCATGAAATCAGCCGAGGCCTGGGCGGAAACCCTACAGCAAAGCGTCTTCCCCGATCTGAGAGTGGCACTGCTCCACGGTAAAATGCCCGGCAGCGAAAAGGAAGCAATTATGGGCGCTTTCTCCCGAGGGGAGCAGGATATTCTGGTTGCAACCACCGTGGTCGAGGTCGGCATGGATGTGCCCAACGCCTCCCTGATCGTCATAGAAAACGCCGAGCGCTTCGGCCTTTCTCAGCTTCATCAGCTCCGCGGGCGCGTCGGCAGAGGCAGTGCAAAATCCTACTGTATTCTGATCTCCTCCGCACAGAATGCCGAAACCAGAAGCCGCCTCAAGGCGCTGTGCAAAACCAATGACGGCTTCAAAATTGCGGAGGAGGATCTCTCCCTTCGTGGCCCCGGCGATGTCTTCGGCAGCCGTCAGCACGGTCTGCCTGCGCTGAAAATCGCCAGTCTGCGCGTTGACCTCCCCACCTTAAAGCAGGCGCAGGAGGCCGCAGAACGCTTCCTTTCCCGGCCGGATGCGGCAGAGCAGCCGGAGTACCAGCCCCTTTTGCAGAGGATTCGTGCCCTGTTCTCCCAGAATACGGACATTTTTAACTGATTTTCGTCGTGCTCTCCCAAATTTTTTAAAATAATAACAATTGTAGTTCGCAAAAAAATGTTGTAAAATAGCTGTAATAAACATCCAAAGGATGGAGGAAATAAAAAAATGAAAAAACCTGTTGTATTAGTGATTATGGACGGTGTCGGTCTTGGTGACGGCGGCGCCGGTGATGCAGTCAAGGTTGCCAATACCCCCACGCTCGATAACCTTCTGGCTACCTGCCCCCATACCTATCTGAAGGCTCATGGCACCGCTGTAGGTCTGCCCTCCGATGAGGATATGGGCAACTCCGAGGTCGGCCACAACGCCCTCGGCTGCGGTCAGGTCTATTCTCAGGGTGCCAAGCTGGTCTCCGAGTCCATCGAAACCGGCATCATCTACCAGTCCAAGGCATGGAAGGCACTCGCTGCCAATGCCAAGGAAGACGGCAAGGCCTTCCATTTTCTCGGCCTTCTGTCCGATGGCAACGTGCACTCCAACATTTCTCACCTGATCGCCCTTCTGCGTCAGGCAAAGGCCGAAGGCATCTCCAAGGTCTACTGCCATATCCTTCTTGACGGCCGTGACGTGCCCGCAACCTCCGCTCTGGAGTATGTGGCACAGCTGGAAGAAGTTCTTGCTTCTCTTCGTGAGCCCGGCTTTGACTATGCCATCGCTTCCGGCGGCGGCAGAATGCAGATCACCATGGACCGCTACCAGGCCAACTGGGCTATGGTTGAGCGCGGCTGGAATACCCACGTCCGCGGCGAAGGCCGTATGTTCGACTCTGCTGCACAGGCCATCGAGACCTACCGCGCAGAGGTCAACTGCATTGACCAGGATCTCCCCGCTTTTGTCATCGCCCGTGACGGCAAGCCCCTTGCCAAGATCAACAACGGCGACAGCGTTGTTCTCTTCAACTTCCGCGGCGACCGCGCACAGGAAATCTCCCTTGCCTTCGACCGCAAGGAATTCTCCCACTTCGACCGCGGCGACTATACCGGCGTGATGTTTGCCGGTATGCTCCAGTACGACGGCGACCTGAACATCCCCGAAAACTATCTGGTTGAGCCTCCTGTCATTAAGGATACCCTCACCGAGGTTCTCTGTGCCGCCGGTATTCACGAATTTGCCCTCTCCGAGACCCAGAAGTACGGCCATGTCACCTATTTCTGGAACGGCAACCGCTCCGGTAAGGTGGATGAGGCGCTGGAGGTTTATGAAGAAATCCCCTCCGATGTCATCCCCTTCGAGCAGGCACCCGCTATGAAGTCCGCGGAAATTACCGACCGCATGGTGCAAGCCATTGCCTCCGGCGAATTCCAGTTCCTGCGCTGCAACTACCCCAACGGCGATATGGTCGGCCATACCGGCGTTCTGGAAGCTGTCATCTACGCCATGGAGTGCGTGGATTCCGGCCTTGCCAAGATCAAGGAAGCCTGCGAAAAGTACGGCTATACCCTTCTCGTCACCGCTGACCACGGCAATGCCGATCAGATGACCGAAACCAAGAAGGGCAAGACTGCCGTCCGTACCGCACATTCCCTGAACCCTGTTCCCTTCGTGATTTACGATCCCGACAACGCCTACACCATCCAGGCAGGCAGCTACGGCCTTGCCAATGTTGCTCCCACCATTGTCAAGCTCATGGAGCTTGAAGCTCCCGCCAGCTGGGAGAAGAGCATGATCTAAGCTGCTCCATACCGCATCGGTCTTTTTACACCGCCTTCCCCATATCCTTTGGGGAAGGCGGTGATTGTTTGCGTAACAAAACAACGATATTTTATGGAGCGCTTTTGCTGTCGGGCGTAAATCTTCTTCTGCAAGGCATCTCCATGCTGTTCCAGATTTATCTCTCCCGTACCATCGGGGCGGCAGGGCTGGGACTGCTGCAGCTGACCCTGAGTGTCGGCTCCATGGCGCTCACGGTGGGAATCTCCGGGATTCGCATTACCGCCATGTACCTTTGTGCAGAGGAAATCGGAATGCGGCGGCAGCAGGGCGTTAAAAAGGCACTGTCTGCCTGCATCCTCTATGGACTTGCCATGAGCATTGCCGCAGGAACAGCCCTCCTGCTGTTGAGCCAGCCTCTGGCTGAACGCTGGATCGGGGACGGACGAGCTGCCATGAGCCTGCGGATCATCGGCATCTTTCTGCCTGTCCAGTGCCTTTGCTGCATTATGACAGGCTTCTACACCGCCGCCGGAAAAGTCGGACAGTTGGCAGCCATAGAGGTAGGCGAGCGGGTCGCCGCCATAGCACTCACGATGGCACTGCTGCGCTTGTGGGCAAAGGGCGATCTCTGCCGCTCCTGCTGTTCTATCGTGCTGGGAAGCTGCCTGTCGAGTACATTCTCTCTTTTGGCTATGTGGCTGTGTATGATCCCCTGTTTCCCAAACGCAGCACAGAAGACGTCTCAGCCGATGCTGCGCCGTATGCTCTCGATGTGCATTCCTCTGGCGCTGGGGGATTATGTGCGCTCTGTGCTCTCCTCCACGGAGCAGATGCTCATCCCGCGCGGTCTGGCAAAATACGGCGGCTCTTCTGAGCAGTCTATGGCAGCCTACGGAACCATCCACGGCATGGTCTTCCCGGTGATTTTCTTTCCCACGGCCTTTCTGGGGGCGCTCATTGATCTGCTGATTCCGGAGCTATCGCAAAACAAAATCCGGGGCAGGACAGAGCGCATTCTGTCCTTGACCGATCACTGCTTCCGGGTAGGCGCTCTGTTCTCCTGCACCTGTGCCGGGCTGCTGCATCTTTACGCAGGGCAGCTTGGCAGCGCTCTCTACCACAGCAGCGCAGCGGAAAAGTATATTGCCCTGTTCGCGCCGCTGGTTTCGGTTCTGTATCTCGATTCCATCACCGACGGCCTTCTGAAAGGACTGGGGCAGCAGGTGCATACTGTAAGATACAACACCCTGACCTCCTTTCTGGATGTCATCGGACTTCTTTTCCTTCTTCCCCAGATGGGAATTGCAGGTTATTTTATCAGCTTTACTGTAACACATTTTCTTAATTTCCTGCTCAGCGCCGCTCGTCTTCTCCGGGTGACAGGCTACCGGCTTCCGGCACGCTTCCTCATAAAGCTGATCGTTTCCTTTGCGCTGTCCGTAATCGCGGCGCGGCCCATGCCGTGGAGCTTCCTGCCGCTGCTCTTTGGTCTGCTTCTGCTTCTTCGGGCAGTCGATCGGACGGACTATCTTTGGCTTTCGGGTGTTTTGCGCCGAAAAAAAGTTGCCGTCAGCACGCCGCTCCCTTTGACATCCCCGAAAAAGGAATTATAATATAGATAAAAATTCCTTCCAAAGAGGTAAAAGCAATGCATTATTTTTTAAACGACTATTCTCAGGGCTGCCATCCGCAGGTGCTCTCCGCACTGGCTGAGACGAATATGGAGTCCACCGTGGGCTACGGTCTGGACCCCTACTGTGCAGCAGCCGCAGAGCAAATCCGCGCCCGCTTCGACTGCCCCAAGGCAGAGGTTCATTTCCTTGTAGGCGGTACACAGACCAATTTTACCGCCATTTCCGCCTTTCTTCGCCCGTGGGAGGCAGTCATTGCCGCCGAATCTGCCCATATTCAAGTCCATGAGACCGGTGCCATTGAAGCTAGAGGCCATCAAATTCTCACCATTCCCACGCCGGACGGCAAGCTGACCCCCGAAGCGATTCGCGGGATCGTCCGGGAATATCATATCGGGCTGGATGAACATATGGTAACACCCAGAATGGTGTATCTGTCACAGTCCACCGAATTGGGCACGGTCTATACCAAGGCGGAGCTGACCGCCATCAGCGAAGTCTGCCGGGAATTGGAGCTTTTCCTCTACATGGACGGCGCCCGCCTTGCGCAGGCGCTTACAAGCGAGGTCTGCGACCTCACCTGTGAAGATTTCCCCAAGCTCTTCGATGCCTTCTACATCGGCGGCACAAAGAACGGCCTGCTGTTCGGTGAGGCCATGGTGCTGGTCAATCCTGCGCTGTTTCCCTATTTCCGCAGCATGATCAAGCAAAATGGCGGTATGCTGGCAAAGGGTCGGCTTCTGGGTGTGCAGTTCAGCGCAATTCTGAAGGATGATCTTTGGCTGAAAATCGCACGTCAGGCTAACGAACAGGCAAAGCGCCTTTCCGACGGATTGGAGGCAGCGGGCTATGCCCTTCAGGTGCACTCCCCTACCAATCAGGTCTTTGTGATTCTCCCCATTCAGGATGCGAAAAAGCTCTCTGCGGAATTTGCTTTTGAGTTCAGCGCCCATGTGGATGAAACGCATGAGGTCTACCGCTTTGTGACCTCCTGGGGAACCAGTGCTTCCGATGTGGACGCTCTGCTCGCCGCTCTGAAAACGCTATGAGAGTTGAACACCCCATCCCGCCGCTCTACGGCCCGGATTCCCGCATTCTGATTCTCGGCTCCTTCCCCTCGGTGAAATCCCGACAGGCGCAGTTTTTCTACGGACATCCGCAGAATCGCTTCTGGCCTCTGATCGCAGCATTATCTCATGCGCCGGTGCCGCAGAATGTAGAGGAAAAAACAAGTCTGATCCTGTCTAACGGCTTTGCTCTCTGGGATGTCATTGCTTCGTGCGAAATTGTCGGCTCCTCGGACAGCTCTATCCGGGATGTGGTACCGAATGATCTTCGTCCCATATTGCAGGGCAGTCAGGTGCAGCGCATTTTTTGCAACGGCACCACTTCCTATCGCCTTTACGAGCGCCATACCTATCCCATCACGGGCATTCACGCCCAATATCTTCCCTCCACCAGTCCTGCAAACGCCGCGTGGAGCTTAGAGCGCCTGACAAAAGCATGGGCAGACGCATTTTCTGAAGCGTAATAAAATTAGCCTCCCGACATTGCAATCGGGAGGCTAAGCTTATTTGACCGGATTATTCTGCTTCATCGGTGACAACGGTGGTGATGTCATCCTGACGTGCGCAGAAGGCGCAAAGGCGGGTGCGGTTGGCAGCAATGGCTTCTTCCACAGAGCCGTAGGTGAGGGTGTCGGTCTGATTCAGGGACTGGCAATCCTCATGGGTGTGGTAGACCTTGCCGAAGGGAGCCCAGAAGACATCGCCGTCGATGGCTTCAATCGCCGCCTGCTGCTGCTCAACAGATACAGGGTTAAAGTCGTAGCTGGATACACCGCCGATGAGCAGGCAGATGACGGCAGCCACGGTGGCAATGGCCATACTCTTCTTATCCAGATCCTTGTTGGTGAGCATCAGGATAATGACGGGCACAAAGGCGATGACACAGGCAATGACGCCCATGTTGTTCCAAAGCCAGAAGGTGACCTTATTCTTTTCGGATGCGGGCTTGATGTGGTTGGCTTTCTTCCAAAGCTGAGAGCCGACAATAACGCAGGCCAGATCCAGCACCAGAAGGACGATCAGCTGCCAGAGGGTGGGCATGAATTTCAGATTGAGCTTGCCGAAAACCACCAATACCGCAAGGATCTCAAAGACAAATGCCACAACCCAAAGCACAATGGCACCGGCACGAAGACCCGCTGCATTGCCTACAGGTTTGGCTTCGACCATCGTATGGGAATTGGGCTTGGGTTTGCCTTCCTGCCCGGTGGATGCAGAAACCAGATTGTGTTTTTTCTCTGCCATGTAAATTCTCCTTTTCTATTCTGTTCGGGTTAGACGCTTTCTTCCTCTATTATACACGATTTCTCATATAGCGCAAGAACTTTTCTTATCTTCCGCATTTTTTTAGGATTTGACATTTTTCTACATAGAATTTATAATAAAAATAAGGAGATTGCACGCCTCTAAAAAAGAAAGAATCGGAGCGATACAGAATATGGATATCAATTCTCTGCTGAAAACCCTTCTCAGTTCCAAAAGCCTTCAGAGCATGGGCAAGGCCACGGATACCGATCCCGACGAGGTAAAAAGCGTCCTTTCAGAAGCTCTTCCGGCGCTTCTCAGCGGTGCACAGGCACAAAACCGGGATGCTTCCTCCGGTTTTTCCGAGGCGCTGCGCTCTCACGGCAAGAAGGACGCAAAAGATGTCGGCGCATTCATGAAAGAGGTTGATTTGGCTGATGGCGCAAAAATTGCTGCACATCTTCTGGGTTCTGATTCCAATGCGCAAATTGCATCCTTCGCAAAAGCTTCCGGCGTCAGCAAGAAGAAAACGGGCAGCATTCTCTCTGCTGCCGCACCGCTTCTCATGACCCTTCTTGGACAGGAGTCCTCTGCATCTGCCGGAAGCACAGACCCCTCCGCCATGAGCGAGATCATTTCTCTCCTGCTAAAAAATGTGGATGTCGGCGACCTGCTCATTTCCCTGCTCGGCGGAAGCTCCGGCAACGGCAAGAAGAAGAAAAAGAAGAAAAAAAAGAAGCAGAATCTTCTCAATACGCTGCTCAAGCTGCTGAAATAATCCTATAAAAACACAGCAAAACAGGCTCTCTGTTCTGCTGTGTTTTGTTTTTTAAGCGTTTTCTTCCTGCCACGCCCGAATCTCGGCAAGAAACTGCTCCCCATACCGCTCAGCCTTCACCGCTCCAACGCCGGAAACCTTCAGGAAGTCGTCCTTCGTTGCAGGCTGTTTCATCGCCATATCCTCCAGTGCAGCATTGGAAAACACAATATAGGATGGAACATTCTGTTCCTGCGCAAGACGGAACCGCAGTCTTTTCAGGCGGGACAGCAGCCCACCGTCATCCTCCCCGGACTTCGCCGCAGGAAGCTTGACAGCAGCTTCCTTGACAGGCGCAACGCGGCGGGTATATAACACCGCCTCCCCCTCAAATAACACAGCCCTGGCACGCTTTCCGGGCAGAAGCACCGGGAGTTCCCCCTCGCTCTGACACAGATACTCATTCGCAAGCAGAAAATCCACATATTCTCTGACCTGATCCTGGGAAAGCTCGCTCATAATTCCGTAGGTAGGCAGGGTATCCAGACCCAGCTGCAAAATGCGTTTTTCCTTACTGCCGCGAAGCATCCGGATCACCATCTGAATGCCAAGGCCGGAGGAATACATTCGGTTCACTCTGACCACGCCGGAGAGAATTTTCTGGGCTTCCCTTGTAATCTCCACCTGCTCCATATGGGAGGTGCAGTTGCCGCAGCTGCCGCAGTCTTCGGGGCCTTCCTCGCCGAAATAGTTCAGAAGCGCACTGCGAAGGCAGCTGCTGGTTTTGCAGTAGTACTCCATGGACTTTAATTTTTGCAGGTCATGAATCAGCAGCTCTCTCCGAGCCTCCTCGCTCAGCCGCTCATTTTCCTCACCGTTTTCAATCAGAAATCGGGCAGTATTCACATCACCTTGAGAGAATAGTAAGATACAGTCCGCTTGAGAGCCATCGCGCCCGGCGCGGCCTGCCTCCTGATAATAGCTCTCGATATTTTTCGGCATATTGTAATGCAGTACAAAGCCCACATTGGATTTGTCAATCCCCATACCAAAGGCATTTGTGGCCACCATGACGCGGGCACGGTCGAAGACAAAATCATCCTGATTGCCCCGCCGCTCCTCATCCTCCAGTCCGGCATGATAGCGGGTGGCTGAAATACCCTTAGCAGATAGTTTTTCGCAAACCTCCTCTACCCTTTTCCGCGTAGCGCAGTAGATGATACCGCTTCTGGTGGGATGCTCGTTCAAATAGTTCAAAACCCAGGAAAGCTTGTCCTTCGGGCGTTCCACTGCGAAGAATAAATTGGGGCGGTCAAAGCCGGTGGTAACACACAGCGGGTCACGGAGAAGAAGCAGCCGCTCAATATCTTCCTTGACTTCTTCCGTTGCCGTTGCGGTAAAAGCACCGATGACCGGCCGTTCCGGCAGACTTTCCGCAAATCGGGAAATATCCAAATACGAAGGCCGAAAATCCTGCCCCCACTGGGAAACGCAATGCGCCTCATCGACTGCAAGCAGAGAAATAGGGTATTGACTGGTAAAATCACAGAAAACTTCCGTCGTGAGCCGTTCCGGGGCAACATAGATGATCTTATAAGCTCCTTTAGACGCCATATAAAGAACCTCTTGCTGCTGCGAAAAGGTCTGGGAAGAATTGATAAAGGCAGCCGGAATTCCCATCTGGTTCAGAGAAGCCACCTGATCCTTCATGAGGGAAATCAGCGGGCAGATCACCAGTGTCATTCCCGGCAAAAGCAGTGCCGGAAGCTGATAGCATATGGACTTTCCCGCTCCGGTGGGCATTACGCCAAGAACATCTCTGCCGGAAAGCAGTGCATCTACAAGCGCCTCCTGCCCCGGGCGAAATTCACTGTGCCCGAAATATCTTTGGAGCAGCATTCGTCTATCATCCATCGTCTTCCCTCCTCAGACGCAAAAATCTCACAAAAAAAGCAGTCTTTCGACTGCCCTAACAGGATAATCATATCACAGCCAAAAAATGATGTCAATCATCAACTGACAAATAACACAATTTTCAGCCAATTGAATGAATAGCCCTCAACGTTTCCTCAGGAGCGTTGAGGGCCATTTTTTATTCCTCCAGCATCCAGCCGTGATCGCCGTGGTAGATCATCAGGCGTGTCATGCCGCCGTCAATGCAGATATTCTCGCCGGTAATAAAGCCCGCCTTGGGGGAGCACAGATACAGCACCATATTGGCAATATCCAGCGGATTTCCCACCCGACCGGCAGGCTGCTGCACGGCATCGGGGCCTTCATATACGGTATAATCCGTATCGATCCAGCCGGGAGAAATGGAATTGACCCGCACCTTCCCGGATAAGCTGACCGCCAGAGCATGGGTAAGCGCCGCAATGCCGCCCTTTGCCGCCGTGTAGCTTTCCGTCTGCGGCTGGCTCATGCGATCCCGGGAGGATGAGATATTGATCACACAGGCGCCGGGTGCAAAATAAGGTGCAAACAGCTTAGTCAGATAAAAGGGTGCAGTGACGCCAACGGAAAGAGCATACTGGAATTCCTCATAGCTGCATGCAGAAATTCCGCGCATAATCGGCAGCGCGTTGTTAATAAGATAATCGACCCTGCCATATTTCTCAATGACATACTGCGAAAAATCCTCCAGCGTTTCCTTTTTGCTGAGATCACCCACATAGTGCTCCCCTTCCCGAATGTCGATGACCTCAACATGGGCGCCCTGCCGGGAAAACTCCTCGGCAATGCACTTGCCGATGCCATGCGCGCCTCCGGTAATAACAGCAACCTTATCCTTGAATTCCATACAGTTTCTTCCTTTCCGGTAAAATTCTGTACCTATCATATCGAAAAAGAGCCGCGCAGTCAATAGAGAAAGCAAAGCAGCGCCCAGACCGTTCAGAAGCGGTCAGGGCGCTGTGGATGATTACGAATCAGCTTTCCAGATAGCGCATGATGATGGTAGCAATTTGGGCGCGGGGAGCGCTGGCCTTTGGATTGAGGAGGGTGACGCCGTTGGTCTTTACGCCGGTAATGAGGCCTTCCTGCGTTGCCCAGATCAGGGCATTCTCTGCATAGCTGCCTGCCTTGG
>JAZQOW010000105.1:0-4756 GCA_045628065.1 Faecousia sp. | reverse complement strand
ATGTAGGGAGTGATCACATAGCCGGTGCGCTCCTCGAAGAGCTTTATGAGCTTTGCAGCCAGCTCCTGCTTGGTCTTAACATAGTCCTCCTGAGAGATATTTGCCCAGTCATCATCCATGAAGGTGCTGGTAAGGGAAATTACGCAGGTACCCTCGGGTGAGAAGTTCGGGTTTACCACATTGTAGCAGACGGAGACCTGATTGCAGTTGGTTTCAATAGTCTTGCCGTCGTTGTACTCCTTGACGGTATCGGCGGAGGTGGGCAGGAAGATGGTGTAGTCGTGAATACCAAGCTCCTCGGCGGTCTTATCAAGGCCCATGTAAACCACAAACATACGGGCGGAATAGGTGCGGGCATTGGCAAGCTTGACCATTCTCTCGGGAACTACCTCGGGAGGACACATGTTTGCATAAACCATAGTGGGATTACCGTTGCAGAGGATATGCTTTGTCTCAACAGTACCTCTGTCGGTCTGTACACCGCACACAGCCTTGTCATCATCAAAGAGTATCTTCTCGGCGGTGCAGTTGAACCACGCCTCGCCGCCCATAGCGCGGAAGCGCTCCAGCATACCGGTGGTGAGCTGATGGCTGGTCTTGGCGGGGATCCATGCACCGTGGTTGACATACAGCCACAGCATATTGACGTACTGCAGGAAGGAGACGTGATCTGCGTCAACGCCCAGATATCCCCAGTAAGTGTTCATAATGTCCTGCGCGAGAGGCGGCATCTTCATGGCCTTGAAGACCTTGTTGACCGGGTAGCTGCCCAGACGCAGGAAGTTGGGGAAATGCTCCTGCATGTACTTAGGATCGGTCTTACCGTTCACGCTGAGGGAGTAGTCACCTGCCTCATGGAATTCGGTGCCCAGGTCGAATACATCCTGAATTGACTTCCGGCAGCCGGGAACATACTTTTCCATTGCGTCTACAAAGGCTTCAACACTACAGGGCAGTGTGGCGTCAATATGTGTCTTGCCGTCGCTGGCAGTAGTGATCACGCGGAAGTTGTCGGGAACCATCAGCCAGTCGCCCTCTGTGCCGAAGGTATCCACAACGGTCTTGCGGCATCCGCCCGGATTTTCGGCGGTGCCCCATTCGCATATCTCGTGCAGAGCGGTCTCAAATTCGAAACGGCCTCTGCGGAAGCTGGAGGCGCAGCCTCCGGGAAGATTGTGGCGCTCAATAAGGAGCGTCTTCTTGCCGGCATAGGCCATTCTGCAGGCCGCTGCCAGACCGCCGTTACCTGCACCGATAACAACGGCATCATACTTTGGCATATCAATTCCTCCTTGTTATTTTGTGGTGTTACCACACTATTACAAATATAATAGTAGTCTCAATGAATGGAGACTGTCAACGAAAAGTAATCTGTTTTCGCTAAATTCAGCAATAATTGTAATATGTAGCCTTGACAATTATGCGATTTGTCAATAAAATAACACTGTTGGTTTCTGGTAATACCAGAAACATTCAAACTGACAGCAAACGGAGGCCGGATCATGGGTTTTACAAAAATAACCGCACTCTCACTTACTGACCTTTTTGTTCAGCAGATTGAAAACATGATACTTTCAGGGGAGCTTGCCATCGGAGAGCAGCTCCCTCCGTCAAGGGAGCTGTCCACAAAAATGGGCGTGTCACGTCCGGTAATCTCCGCGGGGCTTGTGGAGCTTGAGAAATTAGGGTTCGTGGAGGTTCGCCCGAGACAGGGCGTGTTTGTGTGCGACTACCGCCGCCGGGGCACTATGGAGACGCTTGTGGCAATAATGCGCTACAACGGAGGAGCACTGCGGCAAAACGAGGTGAGATCGCTCTTTGAGACGCGTGACGCCATGGAGTGTCTCTGCATGAAGCTTGTGATAGAGAAGGCAAGCATCGCCGATCTTGAGGCTCTCTCCCCCATGCTTGATAAGCTGAGAGAATCCACCGACAACGAGGCAGCGGCTGAGCTGGTATTTAGCTTTCATCACGAGCTGGCTGTGCTCAGTGGGAACGTGTTGATGCCACTGCTTTATCATTCGTTCAAACCGCAGGGCATATACCTTTGGAGCATGTACTGCAAGCGCAGCGGAATACAGAAAATGTACGAGCTCAAGCTGGGGCTGTACTCGGCGATTTTGAACAGAGATGTAGACAAGGCAGCGGAGATGACTCATTTCATCATGGACAGAGCGATCGAAGAGCTGAATTATTACGGAGCGTAGAGGGAAATCTACTCTCCCCACGGAACTATGCGGTCTTTCTGTGCAAGAAACTCTTTTTTACGCGTCCGTGCATTCGCCAATCCATACCTCGGCCGTCGAAATTCGCTTCATTTTGCTGAAGCTGCGGTCACACACATAGTACTTTTTTCCGAGTACTTTGTTCAGTGTATTTATCCCAAAAGGTGCGTAGGATTTTTGCCCTGAAAATGAAAAAACCGGCTCCGGAGCGGTCTAATCGACCAATCCGAAGCCTGTTTTCTCTGATTTTTCATTATTTCGGGCTATTTTTGCCCTAAAAACAAGGAAATCGCCTGATCTGTCCGGTAGACAAATCAGGCGACTTATTTGCTGTATTACTCTCAAAAGGTGTCTGGAAGCAGGTAATTACAGCAAAATGATACGCCCAATAAAGTAATCCAAACCAATTATGACACGATTTCGTGTTGAAAAGGCCCACAGGCATTTGCGCCTGTGGGTCATTCATTTTTATGGTTTCGCAACCATTCTTCTTCATCATTATCAGGTACTCTTAAACCGACAATCAGCCGGTCGCTGAAGGTGCACGCAGCCTTTTCCGGAATCAACCCTCGTACAGGCTGGCAGGAATCAGCGCCTCGGTCAAATCGA
The DNA here is from genome assembly GCA_045628065.1 of Faecousia sp. Lineage (GTDB taxonomy): Bacteria > Bacillota > Clostridia > Oscillospirales > Oscillospiraceae > SVMC01. Next base: position 1,922 of record JAZQOW010000105.1, on the reverse strand, counting down.
TCACATAGGTTGTTCCGTCACCAAAGCTGAACTCACAGCTTTCGCTGATCCCGGTATCCTCACCGATTGCAGTTCTGTAGACCATCTCGTATACATCCTTGGGGATGTCGAATCTGAATGAAACATTGGCGGATTCGCCAGGAGCAATCTCCACCGGCTTGGTCGACCACATGATGATTTCACCGCTTTCATCGACCTGACCGGGGTTTTGCTGGAATACGGATCCGGCAAAGCAGTCCATCGGAGCATCCGCGCTTTCCCGATAGAGCATCTGCGCAGAAATCTTTTCGCCGAACGTCTGGGGCTCGCCGGAGGTGTTCTTTACGGTAAAAAGCACCTCAGCCGTTGTGTAGCATCCGTCCGGAAGTTCCCAGTTCAGGGTCTGTGCAGGGCTATTGCTGCTGTCTGTGTAGTAGTAGTACCATCCCTGTGACATCGCCTTGTCATCCAGAACCTCGGCATATAATCCGCTCATCTCGCAGAGGCCCTCGTGCGTAACGGTATTGCCGAGCTCGAAGCTCACGGAGGTTGCGCCGCTGTCTGCTGGGGGCAGCGGCTCTTCGGCAACGGATGCCGGAGGCAACAGTTCCTCGGCAACGGGTGCCGTAGACTCGCTCTGCACATCCGCCGCGGCAGGAGCTGATACTTCCTTATTACCGCAAGCGCACAGAAGCAGACAGATTAGGAGAAGGGAAGTCAGCGAGAGCGCTCTTTTTTTCATAGTGAACATCCTTTCCGGTTCTTTTTTTAATGCCACGCCGCCTATTGCAGCGCAGGAAACAAATCGCTTGATATCACTGTTTCTATGATAATCTCAATACCCGATTTTATTTTTTAATAAGCCTATTCTTCCAAGCCTTTACCTCATCAAGGAAGCCTGCCGGATATAGCGCATTCAAAACCGGAATACTCAAGGCAAGCCACGCTGCAAAATCTGTCATGTTCTGAATCGGACGTTACGGAATATAGCCGAACCCGTTAGTGATATCTAATAATACAGTTTAACACATTTTTTTCTCGATTTTCAAGGTTTTAGCGTGATGATTTCCTTACGTTTGATGCAAACTTTGTAAACTTTTCTCATTATAATAGTTCAAATCCCTTCGCACAGTCGGCTGCCGACTTCTTTGCAGAGCAAAGAAACGCAAAAAGTACACCAAGCGCTTTACAGGTGCTGGTCATTCACATGACCGAAATAAATGCGCCTCGGATGATAGTGCATGATCTCGTCCCAGTCCGCTTTCAACGAGGAATTATCTTCATATGCATCAGCAAACTGTATCGGCTCCAAGTCTCCGACGAAACAATCGCCGTCATCCGTAATCAATGCGATTCCGTCCGCGCTATGGCTTTCGGTGGAAATAATCTCACCGGCAATCCCGAGTCCCGCGAGGAATTGTCTGCTATTATCGCAGCTTATTACTACCGCGTCATCCTCACAAATCGCCTCATAATTTAACCCTTTCTGCCTTGCAAAAATCGGATCGGAGAAATGAACGTATTCTTTCTGTTTATCTACCAGCAAAAGCCGGGTACCGTGTGACATCAGCTTGCTGATAAGCCCCATGTGATCCGGGTGGTAATGCGTGGCAAGGACATATTGGATGTCTTTCAGCTCTATTCCATGCCTTTTCAGTTCTCTGAATAATCCGGCAATCGTTCCGGGCATATCTGTGTCGATCAGCAGACCGGCATAATAGTATGTATTTGTGTTTCCGTATCGAAGCTTGATCATTGCTTTCTGTATCCCATCTTCACTGTCAGGTCGTGCAGGCTCTTGTCTTGCTGGGCTTTGTTCCCGCGCCGTGTTCGCGAAAGACATTTCTGTTTTTATATTACCATAGCACATTTCGACAGACAACAAAAAATCGCCTGATCTGTCCGGTAGACAAATCAGGCAACTTATTTGACGATTTCTATGT
>JAZQOW010000104.1:0-13514 GCA_045628065.1 Faecousia sp. | reverse complement strand
CGGCATGTTCAATGGAACAACGGCGCTGACGTCGGTGGACGTTTCCGGATTTGACACGACAAATCTTGAAAGCATGAACGGCATGTTCAAAGCATCAGGTGTACAGAGCCTTGACCTCAGCGGCTGGAATACGGAAAACGTAACGGATATGGAAGAGCTGTTCTCGGGCTGCGCAGACCTTGCGTCGGTAAAAGCATCGCAGAATTTCGTAGCGGCGGACAACGACACCGACATGTTTGCCGGCTGTGCCGCAATCGTGGGCGAGCACGGCACGGTATATGACGCAGGCCACATCGACGGCGAGTATGCCCGCATTGATACCACCAATAAGCCCGGCTATTTCAGCGGCGAGACATTGAAAATAACATTTGACGCAAACGGCGGCGACGGCGAAAAAACAGAGCAGTACGTTCTGTCGGGCGTTGAAGATACAATTGTAAAATATGACGATGAATTCACAAAAGCGCATTACTTCTTCGGCGGCTGGAATATCCGCTTCCGCGTAGAGGGAAATCAGATGTATGTATGCGAAGTAACAAAGGAATAATTCGCCTATATTGAACGTAAAACATTAAGATTAATAGATTATAAGTCTTGCGGACTTTTGAAGAACAAACTACTGAATAGAGAGAAAACAGATGATTGATTTATTTGTGAGTCTATTGGGAATAATCCTCGGAATAGGCGATTTTTTCGGAAACACTGTTCGAATTCTTTTAGATAAAAATAACCTTTTAGAGCAAGATCGGAAACATGCAAAAAATATAGCTGATAAAATTTCTGAGCTGACAGAATCATTAAACAAATCAGGAAAACTAATGGCAGAAATTGAGGCAGAATTTGAAAAACAAAAGGTCTTGGCCGAGAAGTGGAAAGAAGAAGCGGAAACTTCGCAAATTATTGCCTCTTTAAATCAGCAAGAAGTAGAGGCTGTAACTAAAATATTTGGAAATAAGATTGAAAAGGAAAACAAGAAATCAGGAAGAATTTCCATTCTGTGGGGCGCTTTCTTTTGCGTAATTGGTCTTGTTGGTGGATTCCTACTTTCCAGAATTTTTCCATAAAAAAGGATTCTGCAATGCATCAATGATACCGTTCTCGCTACATTTACATTTCTTTTTCTGACTATAAACAAACTATTTGGAATGGTTCGAGGTGACTTCGGAACATGAACAGCATTGTTTCATTGCCTGAATCCTCCGTGGTGCAGGAAATCAAAAATGTTCTTAATACTGCTCGTGGCAATGTTGCAAAGCAGGTCAACAATGAACTGCTGATGACATACTGGAAAATTGGTGAGATTATTGTTCGCTACGAGCAGGATGACAATATTCGTGCTTCTTATGGTGAACAGACATTAAGGCAACTTTCAAAGGTTCTGACGCAGGAACTCGGTAAAGGATTTTCGCGCTCTAATCTCCAGAATATGCGCTCCTTCTACCTGACGTATCAGAAATGCCAGACAGTGTCTGGCAAATTGAGTTGGTCGCATTATTGTGAGCTTCTTGGTATTTCTGATGCAGAACGCCGCAGCTTCTATGAAAAGGAGGCAATCCGTGCAGGATGGTCTGTTCGGGAACTGAAACGTCAGATTGACAGTTCACTGTTTGAACGGCTGCTCCTTTCAAAAAACGATATCAACAAGAAAACAGTTCTTTCATTAGCTGAAAACGGAGTCGAGATTTCCAAGCCTGCGGATATCATCCGTGACCCATATGTTTTTGAATTTCTCGGACTTCCGGAAGATAAACCTGTTCTGGAAAGCGACCTGGAAGAAGCACTGGTGCGTCAGATCGAAAAATTTCTTCTGGAGCTGGGACGCGGCTTCATGTTTGTCGGAACGCAGCAGCGGATTACCATTGACAACGAGCACTATTATGCTGATATGGTGTTCTACAATAAAATCCTGCGTGCGTACATCATCATTGAACTGAAAACACGAAAGCTGATGCCGTCAGCAGTCGGTCAGCTCAATATGTACCTGAACTACTATGCGTCCGAAGTGAACGATCCAGATGACAATCCGCCGATTGGAATCATTCTGTGTACGGATAAAGATTCTGTTGCCGCAGAGTATGCACTCGGCGGACTCAGCAATAATATCTTTGCTTCCCGATATGTTCTCTATATGCCGGACAAGAAACAACTGATTGCACAGGTGGAAGCGGTAATTAAGCAGTGGCATAGTGAGGATAAACCTCTTCTTGAGGAATAACTCCCACATGGCAATACCTGGGAGGACAGCAGACGGTTGTAAGTCGGTTTGGCATACAACCGCCTGCTGTCCCCTTTTTCTTTGTGCTGAATATCAAGATTAAACGGGACATATGGAGAATCGTGAAAATAAAATGCTGTATTGCTATCTAATAGAATTTGCCAAAGCTTGCAGCGAAAGCTCTCCTGCCAGCTTGAACAGTGCGTCAGAGAGCACCTGTTCCAGCTTCAGTCCGGCGCTTTTTGCTACGGCGCGGTAAAAATCTGCCGTCCCGGTTTCCAGCATGAGCGTTACAGATTCCAATCTCATCCCTCCCGAAAATCACTGCATCATTCTATGCAATGCCTTGACAGATGTGATAAAATAGTTAAGATAGAATCAGAATACTTCCCGAAAGGATGAATATTACCATGGCAAAAGAGAAGAAAGTGGAACAGATCACCGATATGGAGGTTGACTTTGCCCAGTGGTACACCGATGTGTGCAAGAAGGCAGAGCTGATCGACTATTCCTCCATCAAGGGCATGTTTATCTACCGTCCCTACGGCTACGCGATCTGGGAAAATATCCAGAAGCTGATGGACGCAGAGTTCAAGAAGACCGGCGCGGAGAATGTGTATATGCCCATGCTCATCCCGGAAAGCCTGCTCCAGAAGGAGAAGGATCATGTCGAGGGCTTTGCCCCTGAATGCGCATGGGTCACCATGGGCGGCGAGGACAAGCTCGAGGAGCGCTACTGCATCCGTCCGACCTCCGAGACCCTGTTCTGTGAGCACTATAAGAATGTTATCCAGTCCCACCGCGATCTTCCCAAGATGTACAACCAGTGGTGCAGCGTTCTGCGCTGGGAGAAGACCTCCCGCCCCTTCCTGCGTCACCGCGAATTCCTCTGGCAGGAGGGTCACACCATGCACGCCACCGCACAGGAGGCAAAGGAAGAGACCGAGCGCATCCTGAATCTCTATGCCGATTTCTGCGAAAATATTCTTGCCCTCCCCGTGACCCGCGGACAGAAGACCGACAAGGAAAAGTTCAACGGCGCAGAGGCTACCTACACCATCGAGTGCATGATGCACGACCGCAAGGCGCTTCAGGCCGGTACCTCCCACTACTTCGGCGACGGCTTTGCGAAGGCCTTTGATATCACCTTTACCGATGAGAATAACCAGCGCGTCTATCCCCACCAGACCTCCTGGGGCGTTTCCACCCGCCTGATCGGCGGCATCATCATGGCACACGGCGACAACAACGGTCTGGTGCTGCCTCCCAAGGTCGCGCCCATTCAGGTCATCGTGGTTCCTGTTGCACAGCATAAGCCCGGCGTTCTGGAAGCTGCCCGCCAGCTCTGCGATACGCTGTGCGCTGCCGGTATCCGCGCAAAGCTGGATGACACCGATAACTCTCTGGGCTGGAAGTGCGCCCAGTGGGAGATGAAGGGTGTTCCCGTCCGCGTCGAGATCGGCCCGAGAGACCTTGAGAACGGTCAGTGCTGCATGGTTCGCCGCGACAACCGCGAGAAGACCTTCACCGCCATCGAAGACGCTGCCAAGAGCGCAGAAGAGCTTCTGCTGAAGGTGCACGATGGTCTGTATCAGCGTGCGCTTGATAACCTGCACAACAATATCTATGAAGCCCATAGCCTGGAAGAGGCCAAGCAGCTCCAGCAGGAGCACGGCGGCTTCATCAAGACCATGTGGTGCGAAAGCCTCGAATGCGAGCTGCGCATGAAGGAGGAGGCCGGTATGTCCTCCCGCTGCATGCCCTTCGCCCAGGAAAATCTCGGCGACACCTGCCCCATCTGCGGCAAGCCCGCCAAGAAGATGATCTACTGGGGCATCGCATACTAATCAATAATATGCAAGGAGACCTCCTGAAACAGGAGGTCTCCAAACTTTTTTCGGTTTATCCCGTAGGGGCGAACTGCGTTCGCCCGCCTGCCGATTCAACCGGCATTTGATTAAACTGCAAGCCGGAGCGGGCGAACACAGTTCGCCCCTACGGAAAATTAACTAATATTTTGGGCAGCAGCCGGTGTTCGGCTGCTGCCCGGGCTTTTATCAGAGATTGTCGAAAATGGCTGCGCCCTTCTTTTTGAGCCAGAGGAGGAGAAGAAGATCAAGAAGAAGGAGCAGGACAAGGAACAGTGCCAGATATACCATGACCGGAAGCAGGTATTGCAGGAAGATGCAGCCGACCAGCATGGCGATGGCGACTGCCCAGCCGCCGAAGAGGCAGAGGAACACGGCAAAGCTCTGCTTTACCGGGATGGATTCGTTTGTCCAGGTCAGGTTCGGGTGCTTGAGGTTGACAGAAAGGCCGACGCAATCAAGGAAGAGCGTGAAGGCTGCCGCAACGGCGATGGCCAGCACCGCCTCCAGCGGACGGAGCGCGAAGGCGAAGCTGATGAGAATGCCGCTGATCACAAGGGGCGGCAGGCTCACGAGAAGATGGAAGCGGAGCTTTGCCTTGAGGACTTCCCAGGCGCTGACCGGCATGATCTGCACGATCCACAGGTTCTTTCCCTCCAGAGAGACCGAAGGTGCGGAAATATCATTCATGCTGGCAAGCATACACAGCGCAAATGCGGCAAAGGCGGTCATGAAGGTGAGGGAAAAGCCAGCTTCCTGCGCCAGCTCGGAGAGGACGAGAGTAAGATCCTGCCGCTTGATCAGCAGGAAAATGGCAAGGGCGGGCATCAGAACCACGCCCAGACCGCAGTTGAGCATATAGCTGGGGCTGGCAAGGAAGCGCTTGGCCTCCTTGCGCAGGAGGGCTGCGGAGGGCTTCTTCAGCTCTGCCCGCTTTTCGCGGTATACCGCCTTGGCGCTGCCGCGGTTGGTGGTGACGATGGCGCGGAAGGAGCTGGAGAGCACCCAGAGGGTGAGCGCAAACAGGGCCCCGGATACCGCCAGCACAAAGAGCAGGGGCAGGGGCTCACCGCAGGCGGCGAGGCCGAACTGGTAGAAGGGATAGAGCTTCGTCTGCACCGTCTGCCCTACGGCCCCCATGTTATTGATCAGCATTTCCAGATAGGTGCTGAGTCTTGCATAGAAGAAATAATAGGCTGCAATCAGCGCCAGCGACAGGATGACCGTGATGATGCTCTTGTTTTTCAGCCTTGAGGCAACCAGCGCCACGACCCAGCCAAGAGCGCAGGTGAGCGCCAGCACCAAAAAGCCGAGCAGGAACAGGAGGATGATAGGGAAGATGATCTCCGGAACACCGGGTTTTGCAAAAATCCAGTAAACCACCATGGCGGGCACAAAGACCAGCGCCTCAAACAGGAGTCCCAGCAGATAGATCGAGAGCATCCGCACGAGAAGAATATCGCGCGGGGGAATGGGCATAGACAGGAGCAGCTCATTGTCCTTTGCGTGGTATAGCCCTGCATAGGTATTGAACACGCTGCCCAGAACACCGAAGAATACTGCCACAATGCCCATGAGTGCATAATACAGCCACCCATTGCCTGTGGGAATCATACCGATTGCCAGCGTCACGCCCATGCCGGCAAAGGCAAAGGCCAGAATGCCGAACAGGAAAACATACAGCACGATCATGCCGACCGTTCCGCCGAAGGAGCGCGCCTTGCCGTCCTTACGCTGGCGGGAATAGAATTGCAGCAGCTCCAGAAGCTGCTTTTTCAGTAAGGCCTTGCGCATCATGCTTCCTCCAGTTCCAGGAACACGGTCTCCAGAGAGGCGTCGCCCCGGACCTCCTCCATGGAGCCGGAACGGATCAGCCGGCCGTCCTTGATAATGGCGACCTTATCGCAGAGCTTTTCCGCGACCTCCAGCACATGGGTGGAGAAGAAGATGGCGCTGCCCTGATTGCAGATCTGGCGCATGATCTGCTTGAGGGTATGGGAGGCCTTGGGGTCAAGACCCACGAAGGGCTCACCCATCAGGATCAGCTTCGGCTCATGCAGCAGGGCGGAGATAGCGGCGAGCTTCTGCTTCATGCCGTGGGAGTAAGAGGAAATGGGCTGCGCCAGATCGCCGGTCAGCTCGAAGGCATCGGCATAGCTGCGGATATGGCGCTGCCGGGTCTCGGCACTCACGCCGTAGATATCGGCAACAAAGTTCAGGTAGCCGATGCCGGTCATAAAATCATATAGATCGGGGTTATCGGGGATGTAGGCAAGGCAGCGCTTGCATTCCAGAGGGGACGTCCGGATATTCATGCCGTTGATGCTGATTTCGCCGCTGTCAAAGCGCAGAATGCCCGCGACACTTTTCAGCGTGGTAGTTTTCCCCGCACCGTTGTGGCCGATAAAGCCATAAATCTCACCGGGACGGATGTGCAGACTCAGATCGTCTACCGCCTTCCGGTCACCGTAGGTTTTTGTCAGATGTTCAATTTTTAACATGGGGGAATATCCCTTCCTTCAATATAGTAATCAAATATGCCGCGTCCATTTTATCACGGATATAATAGAAGTCAAGTTGACCACGGATTTCAGGTGTGTTGGGATTTATAAAAAATACTTCAAGTTTTGGATTTTGAAAGGTATTTTTCCATATAAATGAAGTCCGCCACCGACCTCCCGGTCAGTGGCGGGGTGTGTATCAATTGTGGTCAAGCGGGAGAAAAATCTTATGCCGCGCTTTTAAGATTGATAAAACGATATACCATAGTTGCAACTTCATCGCGGTTCGCATTGGCTTTAGAATCGAGATAAGACACACCATTGTGTCCCTTGCCGGTCAGGATTCCCGCATCTACAGCCCAGCACATAGATTGCTTTGCGTAGGAGCTGACGGAGCTTGCATCGGGGAAGGAATCCAGCACATCCGGGTCAAAAGAAGCGGAAAGCCGGGAATAGCGATAGAGAAATGCGGAGATTTGTTCTCTGGTGACATAGCCGTTGGGATCAAAGGAGGCTGCATTCTTGCCGTTGGCAATTCCGTTTTGCGTTGCCCAAAGGACAGCGTTATAGTACCACTTTCCTTCAGCAACATCTTGGAACTTCATCTCGCCTGTGACCTCAGGCTCCCCTGCAAGGCGGTAAAGGATTTGCACGATCATTGCGCGGTTGGTGGGTTTCTTGGGACTGAATAATTTTGTAGAATTGCTTGTTCCGTTCATGATGCCCTTGTCGATCACATAGTCGATGCCTTTGTGTGACCAATCATTTTTTACATCCGAATATTCAGAACTGGGGCAAATTTCGTTTTCTGTATTTTTTTTGCAGCGATTACACTGAAATACGCCGTAGCCATGCTGATCGCCGTCCGGTGCGAGTATAACCTCGGTGCATATCCATGCGTGGGCATCGGGATTGATGGGGGTGGCCTGTGTCTTTGTTGTACCGCATCCGGTGCAGGAATAGGTACGAATACCGGTCTCGGTACAGGTGGCGGCTTTGGTTTCTACCCCGCTGTTCCAGGTGTGGACACCGGTTGCGGGAATAGATTCTGTTTTGGTTTTTCCGCAGACCGTGCAGGCATAGGTTCGGACCCCGGCTTTGACGCAGGTTGCCGCAGTTGTTACTATGCCACTGTTCCAGGTATGTACATTGGTTGCGGGAATCGACTCTGTTCTTGTTTGTCCGCATCCGGTGCAGGAATAGGTGCGGACACCGGTTTTGGCGCAGGTTGCTGCCGTTGTAACTTTTCCGTTGTCCCAAGAATGTGTATGCGCAGAGGATGGAGCATGGCAGACATCGCAAGGCGTATATCCACGACTTTTTGCACTCGATAAAGAAATGCTGATACAGGAAGCAGACAGATACTTACAGCCCCAATTATGGTATTTTGATCCGGTTTTTGTAATATACACCGTCGTGTCTGCGCTGACAACTCCGGATAACAGAGAAAAAACAATTGTCAGGGCTAAAAAGGCTGATACAAAGCGTTTCATATAGCTCCTCCTATTTAAAAATATAGTTTAATAATACTTAATTATAGAAGAAAAGTCAATGTTTTGTATATAAATATAGATTGTTCCGGCAAGTGTAGTTCCAAAGGGGATAGCGGTTGACTTCGGATATCGGCTGATATATAATAAAATTGTAAAAATATGCTTTTTCCCGGAAGGAATTCGTTTTTCATGAAATCATTGGCCAAGAATTCGGTCTTTAATACCTTATGTCAGCTGACCAATACGCTGCTGCCGTTCATCACCTCCATGTATGTTTCCCGGGTGCTGCTGACCGACGGGATGGGGCTGGTGGCTTACGGCAAGAATATCGCCTCCTATTTTGTCATGCTGGCGCCGCTGGGGCTTCCTTTGTACGGCGTGCGTGAGATTGCCCGGATTCGGGAGAATCGGGTGATGACCAATCAGCTGTTTACCGAGCTTTTCCTTATCAATCTGCTCTCTACCGTCCTCTCTTCGGCAATTTTCCTGTGCCTGCTGTATTCTGTTCCCAGCCTCCGGGCGGATATTTTCCTGTTCCTCAGCTGGGGCATGCAGGTGTTTATGAATGTGTTCAATATCGACTGGGTGTATCAGGGGCAGGAGGATTATGTTTCCTTGGCCTGGCGCAATATCGTGATACGGATCGCGGTGTTTGCGGCGGTATTGTACTTTGTCAAGCAGCGTTCGGACTATATTATTTATGCCTTTATTTCCTGCGCCGGCATCTGCATGAATTATCTTGTCAACTTCGCAGGCGTCTGGACGTATGTCCGCTTTGATTTCCGGGGGCTTGACCTGCGGCGGCATATGAAGCCGCTGCTCATGCTGGCGCTGATCCTCTTTTTCTATACGGCCTACAACCGCACCGACATTACCATGCTGGGTATGTTCTCCTCTGAGGCGCAGACCGGCATTTATTACAATGCGCATCGAATCATTGAAATCATTGTCAATGTCTGCGTTGCCGTCACCACGGCGTTTCTTCCCAGTCTCGCGCACTGCTACCAGACGGATCGGGAGCGCTTTTTTGAGCTTCTGGAGCTGGGCATGAAGATCATCTGCTTTGTGTCCATCCCGATGGCAGCCGGAGTATTTGTGCTGGCACCCTATGCGCTGGATGTGGTCTACGGCAAGGAATTTCTGCCCGGTGGGGCGGTCATCCGCGTGTTTACCGGGCTGATCCTGCTCAAGGCCTTCGGGAGCCTGCTGTGCTATCAGCCCATTCTGGCGACCGGTAATGAGAAGAAGCTGCTTCCCTCCTATGTGCTGGCGGCGGCAGTCAATATCACGCTCAATGCCGTGCTGATTCCTGTGCTCCATGCGGTGGGCGCGGCGATTGCCTCGGTCGTCAGTGAGATTGTGGTATTTTGCGTGCAGTTTTTCTCCATGCGCAAGGTGCTTCGCTATCCCAGGGGCGGCAAGCCTCTGGCGGCGGGTGTCCTCTCGTCTGCCATCATGGCAGGTGCCATGTGGCTGGTGATTCGCCGCCTCCATGATGCCCTGCTCATCTGCATTTTGGGCTTTAGCGTGGGCGTTGCGGTTTATCTCTGCGTGAATCTTCTTCTTAAAACGTCTCTCCTCTATGAATGGCTTGGGGCGCTTCGCAGGCTCCTTGCAGCGAGAAAAGAAAGGAATTCTTAAATGAAGCTTTGTCTTGCAGCCTCCTCCGGCGGGCATTACGAGCAGCTGATGATGCTCCGTCCGCTTTCGGAGAAGCATTCGTGCTTTGTCCTCACCGAGCGCACAATCTATGCCTCGGCAGATAAAAAACTGAAAACCTATTATGTTGCCCAGATGAACCGCAAGGAATGGACGGTGGCCTTCAAGCTGGTGGGCGCGGCGTTCAAATCCCTGTACATCATCCTCCGGGAGCGTCCCGATGCCATCATCTGCACAGGCGTGCTGGCCATGGTGCCGATGTGCCTGCTTATGAAGCTTTTCGGGAAAAAGCTCATCTATATCGAGTCCTTTGCCAAAACCGATTCCCCCACGCTGACCGGCAGGCTGCTTTATAAGTATGCCGACCAGTTCTATGTCCAGTGGGAGAGTATGCTTGCCGTCTATCCCAAGGCCATCTATGTTGGCGGCATTTACTAGGAGGCAGTTATGATTTTTGTTACGCTGGGCTCTCAGAAATTCCAGTTTAACCGCCTTTTGGAGGAGCTGGATCGCCTGATTGAGCAGAAAGTGATTTGCGAGCCGGTGTTTGCGCAGATCGGCGCAAGCGACTATACCCCCCGGCACTATGAATACAAGCGCTTTCTCGACCGGGATGAATTTGCTCTCCAGCAGTCCCGCGCCGATATCATCATCACCCACGGCGGCACCGGCGCCATCATCGGCGGGGTGAAAAAGGGGAAAAAGGTCATCGCTGTGCCGAGATTTGCCAGATACGGCGAGCACGTAGATGACCACCAGCTCCAGATCATTTCACAGTTCGGCACCATGGACATCATGGAGCCGTGCTTCGAGGTTGCAGAGCTGGGCAAGGCGTATCTTGCCGCGAAGGAGAAAACCTATACCCCCTACCGATCCAATACGCAAAACATTCTGGATCGGATCGAAGCCTACCTGCAAGGTGCAGAAAAACACGGATAGGAGTGCTGGAGCATGAAGCTGCTGGTCGTTTCTAATTTATATCCCGATGAAGCGCATCCGGCCTACGGCACCTTCGTGGCGCGGTTCTGCGAGCAGCTGGATACGCTGGGCGTGGACTATGATAAGGTCGTCATGCATCAGTCGAACGGCAAGCTGAGAAAGGCGTGGGGCTATGTCCGCTTTTATTCTGCCTCCTTTTTTGCCTGCCTGTCCCGGAAATATGATACGGTCTATGTCCACTATGCTTCCCACAGCGCGCCCGGGGTGCTGCTGGCGGGAAAATTCCGCAAGTTCCGGCTGATTACCAATGCCCACGGAAGCGATGTAGACCCCCAGACCCCTACGCAGGAGAAGTTTCAGATCTTCACCAGAAAGCTCATTGCCCGGAGTGATTCCGTGGTGGTTCCTTCGGCCTATTTCCAAAGCCATGTCGCGGAAAAATACGGCTATCCCATCGAGCGTATTTTCGTCTACCCCTCCGGCGGTGTCGGATACTTCTTCTTCCGCGAGCCGGGCGCAAAGGCAGGCGAAGCCTCCCTGCGGCGCTTTGGCCTGCGGGAGGATGCCTTCCGCGTGGGCTTCGCGGGAAGGCTTGCGAAAATCAAGGGCTGGGACACCTTCGTGGAGGCTGCCGCCCTGCTGAAGGAGGAATTTCCGAATTTCCAGTTCATTATGGTCGGCTCCGGCGCGGGAGAGGCCGGGCTGGAGGCCATGCGTAAGGAACGAAACCTTAATCTGATTCGCTTCCCGCTGCTTGACCCGAAAAGTCTTGCGGAGCTCTATTCCTGCCTTGATGTCTTTGCCTTCCCCACGCGGGGAGAGAGTCTGGGGCTGGTCGGGCTGGAGGCCATGGCCAGCGGCGCGGCAGTGGTCGCGGGCGACTGCACCGCGCCCCGGTATTATATCCGGCATGGCGTGAACGGACTGAAATTCCCTCCCGGCGATGCAAAAGCGCTGGCGGAGGCCATCAGGACGTACTATCTCCTGCCGGAGGAAAAGAAACAACAAATGCTGGCGCAAGGCTATCAGACTGCGCTGGCGTATGCCCCCGATAAAATTCTGAATCAATTGGAAACTATCCTGAAAGAGAGCTGACGAATGATGTCACAGCCGCTGATTTCTGTTATCATCCCGGTATACAATGTTGAACCCTATCTTGAAAAATGCCTGAAGTCCATCTTGGCGCAGACCTACCCCAGTTATGAGGTTCTGGCAGTCAATGACGGCTCCACCGACGGTTCTGCTGCCATCTTAGAGGCCGTTGCCGCGAAGGACACCCGCCTGCACGTTTTCACGCAGAAAAACGGCGGTGTCTCCGCTGCAAGAAATCTGGGACTCGAGCATGCCGCGGGCGAGTATATTACCTTTATGGACTCCGATGACTGGGTTGAGCCGGAGTTCCTGCAAACGCTCTATACCTGTCTGGCGAAATATGATGCGGATATCTCGATCTGCAACATCCGCTATATCTATGCCGACGGCAGCTTCGGCAAGCGAACACCTGAGATTCCCGAAGAAGCTGTTGTCGATACCCGCGGGGCTTATGCTGACCTGATGCTCGAGAAAAAGTTCCGCTGCCATGTCTATAATAAGCTCTTCAAGGCCGAGCTGTTCTCTGATGTCCGCTTCCCGGAGCTGCGGCTGCATGAGGATACCTACATTATGCCCTCCCTTTTCCGCCTTGCAAAGCGCGTGGCCTATACCCCCTTCTTTGGTTATTTCTATTTGCAGCGCCGTTCCGGCAGTCTTCTCAATACAGGCTTCAATGAAAACCGATTCCGCATCTTTGAGGCCATTGACCACGCGGGAGAGCCTGCACGCGAGCTGGGGCTGGAGACTGAGCACCGTGCCTTTGCATGGAACTGCGCGGTCAGCATGTGCAATTATCTGGTCAACAGCTATGCCGCGCTCACCCGCACCCAGAAGAAGGACTATTGCGCCCGCGTCCGCAAAGCTCTGCGCTCCTATGGATCACCGAAGGGCAATCCCTACATCTCCAAGGTGACGCGCTTCCGCCTTTTCCTGATTTCCCATTGCTTCCCGCTTTATGTTGTTGCCTATAAGCTCATCAAAAAGCTCGGAATCTGAGGCTTTGCCTCAAAAAAACGGGGAAGGACAGCAAAAAATAGGACTTGATTTTTCGCCTGACAGCTGATATAATAATTCTGCTATGGAGGATTAGCTCAGCTGGTTAGAGCGCCTGCTTCACACGCAGGAGGTCACTGGTTCGAGTCCAGCATTCTCCACCAAAAGGCTGCTTCCAATAGGGGGCGGCTTTTTTTTAAGCAATTCTATCATGAAGTTTGCGGGGCTTTTGTTTTCACAAGCATAATCGCAAGTGTCTATTCCCACTTTTTGATAAAAATTCATTTTTTGAGAATAGCCGATGCCGGGTCGCATCGCAATGTCATCAACTTAAGGCTGACATTTCAAAAGAAAGGCAATGTCTATGTTATGCGATGCCGTAGGGGAGGGGCTTGCCCCTCCCGAATCCGACCCTTGGTTTTCTGCACGCTTTCCAATCGGTGCTGATCCCACCATCGGGGAGGAGCAAGCCCCTCCCCTACGGCGATGCATTCCGAGTATGCCCCTGTTAAGTTGATTCAATGATGCTCAGCCACCGTAGGGGCGAACTGTGTTCGCCCGCTATCCGATTCAACCGACATTTCATATGGCTGCAAGCCGGAGCGGGCGAACGCAGTGTTTAGAGTAGTAACATAGTTTACAGATTGTGCAACCACATAGTTTACACATTGGGTGTAAAATAAAGGCAAAAACGGGAGGAACCGCGAATGCCTTGGAAAGAGAAAAAGGTTGCACAAATGAGAGAAGACTTTGT
>JAZQOW010000103.1:0-44828 GCA_045628065.1 Faecousia sp. | reverse complement strand
GAAGCAGGCATCACCAAGGGCGTTGGCAACGGCAAGTTTGCTCCTGAATCCGTCTGCACGCGTGGCCAGATCGTCACCTTCCTGTGGAGATTCATGGGCGAACCCGAAGCCACCAAGGCAGCAGAGTTCAGCGATGTCCTTCCCGGCACATACTGCGAAAAGGCAGTCGCATGGGCTGTGGAAGCAGGCATCACCAAGGGCATCACCGCCGAGCTGTTCAAGCCGAACAATGACTGCAACCGTGCACAGGCTGTCACCTTCCTCATGCGTGCTATCGCAAAATAATTCCCCGAAAGCCAGCCTGACGCATAAAACCTGAATAATGGCGGGGTATGCACCCGTAAAACGGTGCATACCCCGCCAAAGTTATATTCAGGCATAACACAGATAAAAGCACTTGACGGATGACGGGAGCTGTATTATAATAAAAGAGAACAAATGTTCTTTATATATCTGAGAGGTGCTTATTTATGCGCACGAAGAATCCGGAGACGATTGCTGCCATTGAACGCTTTGTCTGCAAGTATATAGAGAAGTACGGGACGTCTCCATCTGTGCAGGAGATTGCGGATGCGGTCGGTACCGTCAAAAGCAATGCTTATAACTATATTACCTATATGCGTGAGAACGGCATCCTAGATCACAATGGCGGCCACCGGGGGCTTGTCATAAGAAAAGAAAAGGCGGCGAATATGCTTCGCGTGCCTGTGCTGGGGGCTGTATCCTGCGGACTGCCGAAGTTTGCAGAGGAAAATATTGAGGAATATGTCCAGCTGCCGGTAGCCCTGTTCGGCTCGGGAGAGTATTATCTTCTCCGGGCCAAGGGTGAATCCATGATCGAAGCCGGCATTGATGACGGTGATCTTGTCCTGATTCGCCAGCAGAGCTATGCACAGGAGGGGCAGATCATCGTTGCCCTCATCGAAGACGAAGCCACGCTGAAACGGTTCTATCCGGAGAACGGCATGATCCGCCTGCACCCGGAGAATGCCCGAATGGAGGACATTATTGTAGAAAACTGCATCATCCAGGGCGTAGCCGTGAAGGTGCTCAAGGATCTGGAGTGAGCATCATGCCACAGGAACAGCGCACCTACATGGTCATTGACATGAAGTGCTTCTACGCCTCCGTGGAGTGTGCGGAACGCCAGCGCAATCCCTTTGAAACCTGCCTTGTGGTGGCGGATGTGACGAGGGGAAAAAATGCCCTGTGCCTTGCGATCAGCCCGAAAATGAAGGCCTTGGGCATTAAGAATCGGTGCAGGCTGTCGGAGATTCCCAATGATCTCCAATATATTATTGCGCCGCCCCGGATGCAGTTGTACATCGACTATGCGGCGGATATCTATTCCATCTATCTGAATTACTTCTCCCCGGAGGATATCCATGTTTACAGCATTGACGAGAGCTTTCTGGATGTCACGGACTACCTCAGGATATATAAATCTACCCCGAAGGAGCTTGCAAAGAAGCTCATGAATGAAATTGCGGACAAATTACAAATTCCATCCACAGTGGGCATCGGCACCAACCTGTATCTTGCCAAGATTGCGCTGGATATTACCGCAAAGCACGCCAAAGATCATATGGGCTATCTTGATGAAGCGCTTTATCAGCAAACGCTGTGGGATCATAAACCGCTGACCGATTTCTGGCAGATCGCCGGAGGCACTGTGCGCAGGCTGTCCCACTATGGAATTTCCACCATGCGCGGTATCGCGCAATGCCCGGAGCAGATTCTGTATAAGGCATTCGGGAAAAATGCGGAGCTGCTGATCGATCATGCGTGGGGCAGGGAAAGCTGCCTGATGCAGGATATCAAGAATTATCGCTCGAAATCCCATTCGGTATCCTTTTCCCAGATTCTCCCGCGGGATTACAAATATGAGGAAGCCCGGGTGGTGCTGTCGGAAATGATTCTCCATGGTTCCCATGAGCTTTTGAAGCGGAAGGTTATCACGCAAAAGATCTGGATCGGCATCGGATATACCTATCATACCATTCAATCAACCAAAGGCAGCACCCGGCTTGTCAGCGCAACCAGTGCCAATTCCCTGATGCAGGAACCCGCACTGCTCCTATACGATAAAATCGCCGACCGGACTGTACCGATCCGGCGTCTTGCGATTGCCTTTGAGGATGTGGTAGATGAGAGCTGCGAAGGCTATGATTTCTTCACGGACTGGAACGCCATAGAGCGGGAAAAAGCAAGAGAGCGCGCCATCATGGGGCTGGCGGAGAAATACGGAAAAAACGCCGTCATGCGGGGTACCAGTTATCTCGACTGCGCCACCCAGCGTGAACGGAACGAAATGATAGGAGGCCACAGGGCAGGATATGATGACACGCGCAGAGAGAGCGAAACAGTTTGCACCCTTCGATGCGATGAAGGGCTTGAAGGAAGCCCTTAAAGACCGCGAAGAGCGCCATTCCCGCGTAGAGCGCCGCGATCTATCAGAGGAAGCCATCGAACAGAATTCCAGGGTGTTTGCCAAGCTGGATAAAGGCAGCCGGGTAAAAATAGATTGCTATTGCGCCTTCCACGATGTCACCAAAGAGGGAAGGGTAACGGAAATCAGTCTCCCATTCCAATACCTGAAGCTGGATGGGGAAAAGATTTTTTTCGATGATATTTATAAGATTTCGATAACAGAGTGGTAAATAATCAAGCAGGAGCGGTTCACGCCGCAGCCGGGAAGTAAAGAACCTGACTGCGGCGTATTTCTTTCTCCTCTGCACCTGCAATATAGGGGAGCAGGGGAGTCGAGAGACTAAAAAAACAATAAAAACACGGATTTTCAGTCAGATGTATCATGATTGCCCGGAATGAGAACCTGCTTGAAGGAAAGCATATTCTGAAGATCATAGCCTTACCGAAGGAAAACAGAAAGGCTTTCACAAGCAGAATGCGCGGGGCTGTATCATGCTTTAATTCTATTTATTGCGAATAATATCAAAATCAGTTGCAAAAAATCAGATATTTATTTATAATAAATTCTAATAATTCGATTATGAAGGAAAGCGATGGTGGGATATCCACCGGCAGGAAAAGCTTCGTATCAATGGAAAGGCGCTGAACCCATTCTGATCGCGGGGAAGAATATCCGGCGCTGAACGCTTTGGGTGTTTGCGGGCAATTCCGGCGTATGCGGTGAAACCGGCGACCTACGCAAATCGGCGAAAAAATCAAGAGGGAAGTGTTATTATGGCAGATAATCTTTTCAGAAAGAAAAGCTATGATAAAATCAAATCACCGGAGCAGCTGAACGATTATGTGCGCGTGGCGAACCCCGGTGTGTGGCTGATTCTATGCGCAGTCATCGTTCTATTGGTCGGCTTTTGCGTATGGGGTATATTCGGTCAGATAAAAACGACCGTCCCGGCACAGATCACCGTGGATGACGGCAGGATCATCTGCACCGTGGACGGCGATATCGGAAAGATCGAAGCCGGAATGAGTGTTGAGGCGGGCGGCTCCACGGGCCTTGTCAGAGCGGTCAATACAGATCATCATCTGGTCGAAATTGATATTTCTCTCTCCGACGGCGTATATGAGGGCGAAATCGTAACGGAAAGCATTGCGCCGCTCTCATTTATCTTTAACTGAGGTCGTTATGGAGAAAAAGATGAAACAGCCGATCACGAAGGGCGTTGCCAGGGTTCCGATGGTCATGCAGCTTGAGGCGCTCGAATGCGGAGCGGCAAGCCTTTGCATGATCCTTGCCTATTATAACAAATGGATCCCATTGGAGCAGGTGCGGGCGGATTGCGGCGTATCCCGGGACGGATCGAATGCCAAAAACGTGCTGAAGGCCGCAAGATACTATGGCCTTTCGGCAAAGGGCTACCGTTATGAGCCGGAAGCATTAAAGAGCAGAGGGACATTTCCCTGCATCATCCATTGGAATTTTAATCATTTTGTGGTGCTTGACGGTTTTCGCGGGGAAAAGGCGTACATTAACGATCCCGCAAGGGGAACATACAGCGTGCCGATGAAGGTTTTTGATGAGTCCTTTACGGGCATCTGCCTGATGTTTGAGCCGACGGAAGACTTCACTCCCTCCGGCAGCAAAAAAAGCATGCTTGCTTATGCCGCAAAACGCCTGAAGGGCTCCGGCACGGCGATCGCATTTACCATGATTACGGGTGTTATCGCCGCCCTGATGGGCGTTCTCAGCCCGGCGTTTTCCAGAGTGTTTCTCGACAGGCTTCTGACGGGACAGAATCCGGAATGGCTGACACCGTTTCTTGTTCTCCTCGGAATTTTCAATATCATCCTTGTGAACGTAAACGCGATACAATCGCTTTACAGCCTTCGTATCAACGGAAAAATAGCAGCCGTTGGGAACACGACCTATATGTGGCGTGTGCTCCGCTTGCCGATCAGCTTCTTTTCTCAGCGCATGGCGGGCGATATTCAGGGCAGACAGTCCACCAACGCAAGCATTGCCAATACGCTGATCGGCACCTTAGCGCCCATGCTTCTGAACTTCATCATGATGATATTCTACTATGTCGTTATGATCAGATACAGCGTTCTTCTGACAGCTGTCGGCATTGCCTCACTGCTGATCAACAGCGCGGTTTCCAACTATATTTCCAGGAAGAGGATCAACATTACCCGTGTCTCAATGCGTGATTCCGCCATGCTGTCCGCTGCAACGGTGGCAGGGATTGAAATGATCGAAACCATCAAGGCCGCAGGCGCAGAAAATGGCTATTTCACGAAATGGGCAGGTTATCAGGCGAATGTTAACACGCAGAAAGTAAAATATCTCAAGCTCAATCAGTACCTCGGCATGATCCCGCAATTCGTTACCACGCTGGCAAACGATGCGGTACTGCTGTTGGGCGTACTGCTTACGCTGCGCGGCAAGTTTACTGTCGGTATGATCATGGCGTTTCAGGGTTTTCTCAGCTCGTTTATGGCGCCTGTGCAGACCTTTATTTCCGCAGGTCAGACCCTGCAGGAAATGCGCACGCAGATGGAGCGCGCGGAGGATGTTATGGAGTATCCGACAGATGATTGCTTTGCAGAGGATGACGGCAGCGAAGCTGCTGTAAAGCTCAGCGGAAACATCGAGCTGAGGCATGTCTGCTTCGGTTATTCGCCGCTTGCGGAGCCGCTGATCAGGGACTTTGATCTCAAGCTGACGCCTGGCAAAACCATTGCCATCGTAGGCGGCTCCGGCTGCGGCAAATCTACGATGTCCAAGCTGATCTCAGGGCTCTATCAGCCCTGGTCGGGCGAAATCCTTTTTGACGGAAAGCCAATGAAGGAGCTCAGCCGCAGTATTTTCCGCGGTTCGCTCGCTGTGGTGGATCAGGAAATCATTCTGTTTGAAGATACCATCGCCAACAATATCAAAATGTGGGATGACAGCATTGAAGACTTTGAGATGATCCTTGCTGCCCGTGATGCGCAGATCCACTATGATATCATGCGGCGTCCGCTTGGCTATCAGCATAAGCTTCTGGAAGGCGGCAAGGATTTCTCGGGCGGGCAGCGTCAGCGCCTGGAAATCGCAAGAGCACTGGCGCAGGATCCCAGCATCATCATTCTTGACGAGGCGACCAGCGCGCTGGATGCCCAGACTGAGTATGAGGTTGTTCGTGCCATCCGTGAGCGCGGGATCACCTGCATCGTCATCGCACACAGATTGTCAACGATACGCTCTGCCGATGAAATCATCGTGATGGAGCAT
This sequence comes from Faecousia sp., assembly GCA_045628065.1. GTDB lineage: Bacteria > Bacillota > Clostridia > Oscillospirales > Oscillospiraceae > SVMC01. Next base: position 39,124 of record JAZQOW010000103.1, on the reverse strand, counting down.
GGCGTGATCGTTGACAGGGGCACACATAGTGAGCTTATGAAAAACAGCAAGCTGTATTATGAGCTTGTTGCTTCGGAATAAAAGGGGATCGACATGGGTTGGTTTGAAGAACAATTAAAAGCTCGCAAGCAAAACGATGACAGCGTTTTCGAAGAAGCACTTGGCTCTGTCGCTGATGCGGTGATGGGAAAACGGCTTTCTCAGGCATATTCTTCCCGCGAGATTGCGCAAAGCGCGATTGACGAAATTCTGAAATACTATCATTGCAAAGCGAGAAACGATGAGCTTCCGGCCTCTCTGAAAACCGTGGACGAGCAGATCGAGTACCGCGTGCGCCCCTTCGGCATCATGCGCCGCAGCGTAAAGCTCGACCGCGGCTGGTATCAGAATGCTGTTGGTGCGATGCTCGGCACCATGAAAGAGGACGGTCGTGCCGTTGCGCTGATCCCCGGAAAGATCGCCGGGTATTCCTTTTTTGACTTTACCACGGGGAAAAGGATCCGGGTCAACCGCAAAAATCAGGAGCTGATCGACAGCGAAGCCGTCTGTTTCTATCAGCCGCTACCGGTGACAAAGCTCACCATCCGTGATCTGCTCATATTTATGGCGCATACCTACAGCGTGTCCGATGTGGTGCTGTTTGTTGGTATGATGGCGGTAATGAGCGGCATCGGGCTGATTTCTCCGCTGATTACAAGGTGGCTTTTCCATGATGTTTTAGCGTCCGGCAGCGAAAAAATGCTGCTCGCACTCGCGGTATTTATGGTCTGCTTCTCTGTTTGCAGATTGTTTTTGGGCGCATTTCAGTCCCTTGCCAATGCCCGTATCGGGACAAAGCAAAGCATTTCCGTACAGGCTGCGGTCATGGGTCGTATCATGAGTCTGCCGGCATCCTTTTTTAAGAGCTATGCTTCCGGCGAGCTCAGCCAGCATGCCTGCGCAGTGCAGAGTCTTTGCTCCACGATGATGAACTCCATCGGCACCGTGGGACTGACATCATTGTTTTCTCTGATCTATGTGGGGCAGATCTTTCTGTTTGCACCTTCTCTTGTGCTGCCTTCGCTTGCAATCACACTTGCAACGGTAGCTGTGACGACAGTTACGACCTTTGCACAGATGAAAATCACAGAGCAGCGAATGAAGATTTCCGCTAAAATCAGCGGTCTGACCTATTCTACGATAAGAGGTATTCAGAAAATCAAGCTTTCGGGTGCGGAGAAGCGTATGTTCTCGCGCTGGGCAGAAAACTACGCCAAAGAAGCGGCGTTGACCTACAATCCTCCGCTGCTTATCAAAATGAGCGGCGTGATTACCACCGCCATTACGCTTTTCGGTACGATGCTGCTTTACTATCTTGCGGTAAAAAACAATATTGGCGTTGCCGATTACTATGCGTTCAATGCCTCCTACGCTCAGATCACCGCTGCGTTTACCGCCCTTTCCTCTTTGGCAGTTTCGCTGAGCACCATCAAACCGACGCTCGAGCTGGCAAAGCCTATTATGGAGGCAGAGCCGGAAATTGCAGAGGGCAAGCAGGTGGTCACCGAATTGAGAGGAAGCATCGAGCTGTCAAACGTATCCTTCCGATACGATGCGTGCCTGCCCAATGTCATCGACGATCTTTCTTTGAAGGTTCGTCCCGGTGGATATCTTGCCATTGTCGGTTCCGCCGGATGCGGGAAATCTACCCTGATGGGCCTGCTGCTCGGCTTTGAAAAGCCGCAGAAGGTAGCAATCTACTATGACCGCAAGGATATCAGCAGCATGGATCTGAAATCCCTGCGCCGCAGGATCGGGACGGTCATGCAGGATGGCAAGCTGTTTTTGGGCGATATTTATTCCAATATTACGATCTCAGCGCCGGAGCTTACGGTTGACGAAGCTTGGGAGGCGGCGGAAATTGCTGCGATTGCCGATGATATCCGCAATATGCCCATGGGGATGCACACGATTATCAGCGAAGGGCAGGGCGGCATCTCCGGCGGGCAGAAGCAACGGCTGATGATCGCCCGTGCTGTTGCGCCGAAGCCGAACATTCTTATGTTCGATGAGGCAACCAGCGCGCTTGATAATATCATACAAAAGAAGGTATCAGAGGCCATTGATTCCCTCAAATGTACGAGAATCGTTATCGCACACCGCCTTTCCACGATTCAGCATGCGGATCGCATCATCTATCTGGACAGCGGAAAGATCGTGGAGGAGGGGACCTACGAAGAGCTGATTGCTCTAAACGGCTGTTTTGCAAGGCTCGTGGAACGTCAGCGTCTGGATATCGGAGAGTAAGAATGACGGATGCAGAAAAAATTTATCACCATTATCACGCCAAGGTCTGCGGGTACATATGGTCTAAAATCAATTCCGCGCAGGATGCTGAGGATATCGCCGCTGATGTTTTTGCGAAGGTGTTTGAGCAACTCAACAGTTTTGACGAAAGAAAAGCCTCTCTTTCCACCTGGATCTATACCATTACCCGCAACACGCTGACGGATTATTACCGCACAAGAAGGGTGTTTGGTGAAATCCCCGAAGCCCTTACGGACGGCTCCTCTTTGGAAGATGAGGTGTGCAATGCGGAAATGCTCGAACGGCTGACGGAAGCGCTCTCTCAGATGGATGAGTGGATGCGCGATGTCATTATTCTTCGCTATTACGATGGCAGAACGCTCCGCGAGATTGCCGAGCGTATGGGGATATCCTATGCCTATGTCAAGGTGATACAAAACAAGGCATTTACCTTTCTGAAAAAAAGCCTCGGAAATGAGTAGCCACTTATTCCTTTTGTTCGTATAAAGAAATGCAGAGAGGTAGAAAAATGGAAAATAAACTGAAACAGCTTTTTGAATATCAGACATTTGAAAGAAATGCAAAGCTGGAAGCACTGATTGCGGGGGCGCATCTGCGTTACGGCGAAGCACTCTCCGACGATGAGCTGGAGCTGGTTGCCGCGGCGGGAGAGATAGAAGAACGAAGCGACAATACGCAGATCGACAGCTTTCTGGACAAATAAAAAACAGACGGATTTGCGATTCAGGAGCCGGCAGAAAGCCGGTGACTGAAAGCTCACATAGAAAAAGGAGGACGTTTTATATGATGAAAAAGAAATTCATGCGGCTTGCGGCACTGTTGCTGGCATTGACCATGCTGGTCGGCAGCCTTCCGGCGGCAGGCGCGGAATCTGCTGATGTAATCAGCAGGGATCTGTCGGCTCCTGTCCGCTGGGCAGTGCAGACCGGTGTCTGCGTCGGTGTGGGTGAGAATAATCTTGCATTGGATGCACCTGCGACCCGCGCACAGGCTTTGACGATGCTCTACCGCATGGCGGGTCAACCGGCATCCATGAATGCGAACACCTTCAAGGATGTCCCACATGGCTGCTGGTATGAGCGTGCAGTTATCTGGGCGAACGGCGAAGGCATTGTATCCGGCATTGGCGATGGCCGCTTTGCGCCGAATGCCCTTGTTACCCGTGAGCAGCTGACAGCCATACTTTTCCGCTATGATAACTACTGTGCGCTTATGCGCGGGAAAGAGCCGGATCAAGCATGGGAAGATACAAATATTCTCAGCTATGATGACGCCGATGACCTGTCCGCCTATGCTGTTTCCGCAGTGCAATGGGCATGCACCCGCAGGATCGCGATGGCGGACGGCGGGGAACTCCGTCCGCAGGCCGTTTGTTCCCGCGAAGAAACGGTGCAGTTCCTTTGGAGCTACGAGCCGTATGCGGATGTGAACAGCTGGGCTTACTGTGAATCGGAGGCAGCGGGAAAGGCGGATGTTTTCTTTGTAACACCGACGGTTTTCCTCGGCAAGGATGGCCGCCTGATCTGGGATGTCTACGATGATGAGACGAGAAGCTCCTTTGTCGGTGCGATCAATATGGAAAAGGGCATTTATGACACAGATACGCGTTTCTTTGCGCCGCTGTATCATCAGGCTTCCCTGATTGCCTATGATCTTCAGCAGGAGGAGAGGGAAGCTCTGTTTGACACGGTATATGCAGAGGTGCGTGAGGCATTTATGTACTATCTGGAGCACTTCAACCACGGTCAGCCGATCATTTTGGCGGGCTTCTCACAGGGCGGAGATATGTGCATCCGTCTGCTCAAGGATTGCTTTGCACAACCCGAGGTGAATGACCTGCTGGTTGCCTGCTATGCCGTGGGCTGGCGCATAACTGATGAGGAGCTGGCTGAAAATCCGCACATCCGCTTTGCAGAGCGTGCAGGCGATACCGGCGTTCTGATCGCATTTAACACCGAGGCAGAGAGCGTAACGGAGAGCCTGATGATTCCGTCCGGGGTCAGGACTCGCTGCATCAACCCGCTGAACTGGAAGACGGACAGCACGCCTGCTCTGGCAGCGGAGAACAGCGGCGCCTGCTTCACGGATTACAGCGGCAGCATTACCAAAGAAATTCCTGCCCTGACAGGTGCTTACATTGATGAAAAGCGCGGCGCACTCAAAGCAACGGATGTATCCGCTGCCGATTATCCCGGAGTGCTTTTTGCAGATGGTATCTACCATTTGTATGACTATCAGTTCTTCTATCGCAATCTTCAGGAGAATGTTCAGCTGCGCCTTGCAAATTACCTCGCAGCGCATTAAAGCAGAAACACCTGCGCGGTGCGATTTGCCAAGCGGCTATGCGTGTGAAGGAGGGGAGAACCGAAGATATTCTATGGGCGATAGAGATACCGAAAAACAGCCCCAAAAATAGACAGACATTATGAGATATAGAAAGAAGGAAACTCCATGAGCAAACACTTTAAGCGGATATTATCCGCTGTTCTGATTGTCGCGATGCTGCTGTCCTGCATGCCGGAGATGGCATTTGCAGCGCAATCGGAAAAACCCGGCAACGACATCCCTGATGCGACGGAATATCTGGATTTTCCGCGCGCAGGCGTAACGGAAGAGACCAAAGCAACAAATGTATTCTATTTCGGCTCTACGAATCTGACGGTATCCGAAAAGAGCGAAGTGAGTCGTCTGCTGAGAATCTGCCGCGGCGGTGAGGCTGCAGAAGAAGCCTCCGTCACGGTCAAATTCGGCGACTACTCTGCAGTCTACGGCGAGAACTATACCGTAGACCTTTACAAGGGGGACGGCGTTCTGACGCTGAACCCGTACAGCCTTTCCGTTGTGGACTTTTTGGTAGAGAATGCAGATTCCTTCACCGAGTTCACCGAGGAAGAGGTTGCCGAGGAAGAGAAGGAAATGCTTGAGCAGCTGGTTGAAAACGGCGGCGCCGACATCCGCGATGTCAACGGCAACCTGATTTCCACCATGAGCCTGACAAAGCCGGAAGACGCCGACGATGAGGAAGCTGCCGATCAGGAAACAGACGAGGAGAAGGCCGACTACGTCATGTCCGTCGAGCAGGAGCAGCCGCAGGAGGAGTTTGACAGCAATATGTCGGACTACATGGCAGCGGCACAGGTGAAACTGACCTTTGCCCCGGGCGAGACTGAGAAGTACATCGTTATCAACCCGCTGTATTCTCCGGAGGCACAGGGCAATGCACAGGTCGAGATCACGCTCGATAACCCGTCCGCTGGCATGTACCTGCCGGATGAAGGCTTCCTCTCTGTGATGACCATCGCGGATGAAGACGAGGTCGCACCGGCTGTCCTCTCTATTGCCGACACAGAGCTGAGCGCAGATGGCGACACCGTTACCATCACCGTGACCCGTGAAGGCGCGATCAATAATATGGTCGCAGCAAAGATCAGCACCTCTGCCGTTACGGCAGTTGAAGGCGAGGACTATCAGGGCGTCTATGCTGACCTTGCATTCCCGATGGGTATTCTGACCCGTACCTTTGATATTCAGCTCAATCACCGGTATAACGATACGAGTGCTGCGTTCAAGGTCACGCTGGACGATCCGACCGGTGCAGTGCTCGATAATGACGAATGCCTTGTCACCATCCTGCCGGATTCGAATACCGGCAAGAACTACTCATGGGCAGCACTCACTGCTCTGTATGCCAATAATTCCGAAAACGGTCTTGATAACGACAAGTACAATATCAACAGTGCCGGTGCATACGGCTCTGCGTATTCCACGATCACCAGTGAATACTCCTTCAGAACCGATACCAGAGGTGACTGCCCCTACGACACCAAGGTCTATGTCCATGTCCCGTTCACGCCTTATGTATACGACGGTATACAGGTTCGCTGGAAGGTCACCCGTTCTGTTGCAACCTACGGCTATATCCGTGCCGCAGTGTATGACGGCAGCAACAGAAAGTGGGATGACCTGTATAACAGGGACTGCGGCGCATGGGGCTGGGATACCGATAATTATTTCTTCCCGAAAGCAGGTTCCGGCTACAATTCTCTGGAATTCAGCAACTATACCTCCAGCTGCAGCGGCAAGCTGAATGAGATCGACTGGATCAAGATGTACCACATGAAGTACAACGTGACTCTGGAGCAGGCAGAGCCGCTGGACTACCTCGGTGTCAGCACGGCAGAGGAGCAGGATCGCGTCGGTACGTTCATTGCAGGCAGCAGCCTTGAGACCACAAAGAAGGAAGTCTATTCCACCGATTCCATTACCATCACCGCCATGAGAGGCGGCAACTATGCACAGCTGACCGGCCTGATGCTGATCGATAAGGATGGCAACAAGTACGATGTCAAAAACATCGACTCTGACGCAGCCATATTCTCGAACGGCACTTCTGTTACCCTGAACCTGACCGAAAAGCTGCTCAGAGCGATGGGTGACAATCTGACCTTCAAAAAGGAAGGCAACCGTACGATTGGCGAATTGAAGATCCAGCCGGTGTTCAGCTATGTGGACGCAGATGTGGAGATCAGGAATCTTGTCCTCGAAAGAGGCAGCGCCGCCTTTGCCGGCGATATCTCCCGCCAGTTCCATGTCGGTGATGTGATCAGCTTCAATAACAATGGCACGTCCACCATCACCGCTTCTGACATGAGCCTCGGCACCGTGATCACCGACCCGACCTATGAGGCAGTGGGCTACGATGCAGAGTTCTATCCCTCCAGCGAAGTCTCCACCGTCACCAAGAGAATCGCAGGCGAGCAGTACTCCAACGGCAGTGCGTCCCTGCTGATCTCCACCCCGAAGGTCATATTCTATCCGCGCGTGTCCTCTAAGCAGAATCAGGTGACGGTTCGCGTGAAGAAGAGTCTGGTAGACAGCGGCGCCTTTGATACCGCACAGGGCATCTTCCTGTATCCGAAGCAGGAAAACGACAATTATTATGACTACATCATCAGCGACACCGGTAAACCGCTGTCCGCTGATATCTTCTTCTCCGCTTCGGCCATTCCGACCGACAGCGATAAGGTTGCCAACTGGCAGCTTGCCAAGGACAGCACCGTTTACAGCGGCAATGTCATGTACTTCTACTCCAAAAACAACGCACAGGACAACATGATCACGCTGACCCTGTCCGACAGCAAAAAGGACTACACCATCACCGGTATGGTTTGCAGCGACAGCCGCTCCATTGCCACCGGCCTGAACACCAATGTGCTGCTTCCGGCTGCGGGCGCTGCCGTTGCAGTGGGTGACGCTGTGACGAGCTCCGATATGGAGACCGCTGCGTTTACACTGGAAAATGTCGCGGCATCCCCCAAGACCACAGTTCGCCTGATGGTTTATTACAACAACACCATCGTCCTAAAGGATGTTGCGCTCGGTTCGCTGACAACTGCTGTCGATGTGGGTCAGCTGCAGCTGAGCACCAATAACGGCGATACCGCGTATGTCTCCAACATTTATCTGGAGCTGGGCGGCGTTCCGATGACCAGCTCTTATGCACTGCCGATGAACGGCAAGAAGCTGGAGCTGTATGCCGAGGTCAAGGACGGCAACACCTATGAGGTGGACAAGGTCACAAAGACCGAAAAGGCCACCAAGGTCACCTTTATGGTTCTCGATGGCAAGACCTACGAGATCAAGAGCGCTTATACAGCCGTGCAGGATGCGGATGATCCCTCCATCTGGAAGGCTGAGATCGGTAATCTCAGTCCGGAGTATCCGGAGGAATACACCTACGGCGACCTGATCTATGTCCAGTTGGTGACGGATCGTGAGCTTAGCAGTGAAGAGGATATGGCTGCATTGAAGAGCACGACCTACGACCCCATGGCTACCGGCTACGCCATTGCAGCGGGCGGCGACTTCCAGCCAAAGCAATTTGAGTTTAATGCACCGATCTCCGCAGAAGTTCTGATGGCAGGTCTCAATGATTCGCCCGCAGAAGGGAGCAGCGGCAGCAAGAAGCATTTTGCAAAACTGCCGATCATTGGCAACCTGAACCTGAGCAGCTTTGTTCTCGGCAACATCAAATTCGGCAAATCTGTCACCGAAGCTGCTGATGATTATGTCGAAGACGAAAACGAAGAAGATGATGAATTTGAAGACGATGACGATGATGAGTCAGAAAGCGGCGATGATTCCGGTGAACCGGCAATTTCCGGTACATCAAAGGTTGCAGTTCGCATCAATGTCTATACCAAAACGTTGAGTGATGGCAGACTCCGCCTGAACATCGGCGTGACCTTCACCTATGGCAACAACAAGGCACGGTCTTTGCAGAATCCTTACGATAATATGAATGCTGCTTACGATATGATTGCCGGCAAAAAGGCTGAAAAAGAAGAACAATTTCGTGGTATGGACGTGAATAAGGAAGTGGAGTCATATAATAAACAACAGACCGGTACGGAAGTGAAAAACGCCATGAGGAGCAATCTTTCCGGTGTGCAGATGACGTTCACCGCTTCCTTTGGCGTGTATTTCGACTTCGTTCTCCCGGCAGATGACAACGGGATCACCGGCTTCTACTGGGTCGGCGTTGGCGGCTATCTGGGTTTCAGCGGCAATCTGCACTTTGTTCGCTATATCATCATATTACCTTTCTACATCCCGGCTTATATCGGTTTCAACGCCGGTGCAAGTCTGACCGGCTATCTTGGCGGTACCAAGGATATTACCCAGTATCTGGAGGATATTGAAGACGGCAGCGGCACCAGCTATGACGATTTCATCGGGCAGGACAAGATTACCATTGATGACTCCATGGGTTTCACTGCGGACGGTAACTTCTCTGCCTATTTGCAGGGCTTTGCTGGCGTTGGTGTCTGCAATGTTCTGGGCTTGCGCCTGAATCTGACCCTCTCCCTGAGCATTGATTATGTACATAAAATGAAGGAATGGTATCCGAATATTGGTACCAACTGGGGCGTGACAACGGATCTCGCCATTGGCGGACAGGCTGACCTGTTTGTTACTTCCATACCGTTTAACGGTTTGAGCGTGCCGCTGGCCAGCATCGGCTTCAACGAATACTTCACTGCGCTCAGACGCGGTATGCGTATGATGAATATTGTGGATAAAGCGGACAACAGCGCGACCTTAAAGGCTGCCGAGCCGCTGAAAACCCTGTATAATACAGTGCATGAGGATGTGAACTCCCGAGCAGCTACAACGGAGAAGCTGGTAAAGGATGTCTATGCACTCTATGACTACATTTATGAGCACGCAGATGACTTCGATATGTGGAAGTCCAGTGTGTATATGCTCTATCACACCGATTCCGATGTCTATGACCTTATGCTCCTTTCTACAGGGGATCAGGAGACGAATCAGACGACAGAATACAGTGTCAAGCAGCCGACCGATAGCATCTGGACCGCTGATAAGCCTGCCCTGAAGTCTGCTTTCAGCGGAAACGATAATAAAACACTGGTCAAGAACGGTTACGACAACCCGGACTCTCAGCTCGTGAGTATCGGCGACGGTAAGATGGCACTGTTCTTCCTGGCTGATCCCGGTGTACTGGAGGATCATTCCTGGGCAGGGGAGAAGCAGACCAGCGTTCTGGTCTACTCCATCTACAACGGCAGCTCCTGGAGCAAGCCCAAGGCAGTGGAAAAGAACGCCACCAATGACTTCTATCCCAACGTGGTCGTCTGCGGCGATCAGCTCATGGTCAGCTGGGTTTCCTCTGACCCGAATGCGGCTAAGGTGAGAGGCAACGACCTTTCCAGCAAGGAAAAAGTGATTGACCTCTTTACCAGCATGGAGGTCTACTCCGCCATATATGACATTGCCACCGACAGCATCCTTGGCATCGAGCAGCTGACCAATGACGAGTTCACCGACCTCTGCCCGCAGGGTGTCTACGACTCCACCACCGGTGACCGTGCGGTATACTATATTAAGACCGCTATCGACACGGAGCTGGAAGCGGAGGATATCAGCCTGACAGACTTTGTCAACTTCTATTCTGATACGACCTACAGCATGGTCTGCTATATGCTCTATGATGCAGACTTCGACGATGAGACCAACACCAACGGCACCGGCTCCGGCGCATGGCTGCGCGACTACTATTTCGAGAACGAGATGAAAGACGACAGAGATCCGGAGGATTACCTCCAGGAGAACGGTCAGCGCTATCTGCCGTCTGTTCTGGAAATCATGAAGGCACAGGGTCTTGTGGCTGCGGATGCGGATGGCATGAATGTAACCGTGGAGAGCTACAAGGACGGCGAGACGGTCAGCGAAACAAACTACATTGATCCGCCGATCACCGATCTGGCGGTCTGTGAGGGCTACAACGGTCTGGCGGTCTATGCCTATACCGTGGACATGGATCAGAACATGAACACCGATGAAGACAAGGAACTGTTTATTCAGCTCTTTGACTTTGAGACCCATAAGACCTATCACCCGATTCGACTGAGCAGCAATCATGTCTCTGAGAGCCGCCCGAAGCTGGTTCGCTCCGGCGATTCTACCTATCTGTTCTGGCTGTATGGCGGCGAAGCAATCAAATATGTCAATGTGTCCAACCTGCTCCGTGACTATGTGGATGCGGACGGCAATATCGTCACGGAGTATTATACGAAGAAACCCGCCAGCGAAGGCAACCAGTATACAAGTGATGCGATTGATGATTATGACGGCACAATTTACTATAAGGATGCACACGGTATCTACAAGCTGAATGGAAGCACACGAGAATATGTTGAGGATACGGAGTCTCTGGTTCGCCATGAGTACACCCTGTCCTATAATACGGTGACCTCTACTACCATTGAGTCTAAGCAGACGGCAGATGTTGGGGACTATGAGGTTGTCATGGACAACGAGCAGAATATTTACATCCTCTGGACGCAGGTCGTGCCGAACGAGAATGCAAAGCAGTATGATGCTCCGACAACGGAAGTCTTCGCCAGTGCCCTGATCAAGACCGACAGCGACAGTGCCGATGGCTGGTCCAGCCCGTATCAGCTGACCAGAAACGGCAAGAATGCAGACGGCGTCTGCGCTGCAATTTCTTCCGACGGCAACCTGGTTCTTGTATACAATAGTTATGAAGTAACTTATATCGGCGATTCTGAAGAGTTTATCCGGCAAGCGACTGTCAGCGAAGACGGCACCAAGCTCGAAGGCAACCCCTATAAGATCAGCCCGACAAGCCTGATGGCCTCGAAGCTTGAACCGTGCGGCGCGATGAGCGCAACCTCCATCGGAATCTCCAATTTGACCCCGAAGGCAGGGGAGACGGTCTATGTCACCGCTGTCATTGAGAACACGGGTCTTACTACCGCAAAGGACGGCTACACGGTTGACTTCTACACCAGCAAGAATGGCGTTAAAGGCGAAAAGCTTACGACCGTATCGAGCAGCGAGCCGATGCCTGCAAACGGCTCCGAGACAGTGACCTTTGCCTGGGTCGTGCCGGAGGATATGGAAAATGTCTGCATTGAAGCGATCGCCAGGGAGAATGGCTACTCCAACAGCGATACGACCTTCAGTAAGGCAATGAAAAAGGAAGCAAACTACAATGTTGAGCTGACCTATGTGGAGCAGCTCGAAGGCGAAAAGTTTACTGCGACCTACGCGATCACCAACAATGGCAACGCGGCGTCTCCGGCAGACGACAAGATCAAGCTCCGCTTTGCGGCACTGTACCAGAGCTTCGAGAACTACGGCCTTGACACGGATGAGCTTGCAATCGAAGAGCTGGGCAATCTCCAGCCGGGCGAAACCCGTAGCTACACCACCACCTTCACGGTTCCCGCACAGGCATTCGACCTGATCGGCTTCGATGAACTGGCTGTGGAGATCGTGGACACCAAGAACGAGGATTCCATCAAGGCCGGCGACACCAGCACCCTGCGCATGACCAAGCCGCTGACCGTTACCCTGAACGATAATGAAGCCGTTACGATGAAGGCCGGTGAAACCACGACCGTCAAGGTTGACTACGGCAACAAGTGGCTCAACCGCTACAATACCGTCAACCTGACCTCTGCAGATCCGGATATCGTCCAGATCGGCAGTGATGGCAGCCTGATCGGCGTTGGCGAAGGAAAGACCACAGTTACGGCAACGGTTCTCTCCACCGGAATGGAGACGCGCATCCAGGTGACCGTTTACGGAAAAGATGAACCGACTCCGATCGAGCTCCCGTTCAAGGATGTCAAGCAGAGCGATTGGTTCTTTGACGCTGTTGCATGGGCATACGAGAATCACCTGATGATCGGTACCGCTGAGGATACCTTCAGTCCGGATGCAAAGCTGAACCGCGCCATGATCGCAACGATCCTGTACCGTTATGAAGGCGAGCCGACCGTCAGCGGTGCAAGCAAGTTTACCGATGTTCCGGAAGGCATGTGGTACAGCGATGCAATCGCATGGGCAGAAGAGGCCGGTATTGTGATCGGCTACGGTAACGGCACCTACGGCCCGAATGATCCGGTTACCCGCGAGCAGTTTGCCGTCATCATGCACCGCTACGCAAAGGCGAAGGGCGATGCTGCGGACGAGACCTGCGACATCACCGGGTATGACGACTACGACAAGATCAGCAGTTGGGCAGAGGAGAGCGTTGCGTGGGCAGTAGCTGTCGGCATTATGCAGGGCAGCGATATCAACCTGATGCCGCTGCATACTGCAACCCGCGCACAGACGGCTGCCATTCTGTATCGCTATGTGACTAAGCCGGAGAATGAGCGCTGAACCATCAAAAGACCTGCCGACCATTCCGGTCGGCAGGTAAGAAAGACAAAATGAAATGGAGGAAACAATGATGTCAAACAAGCCTGAAGAGAAGGATGCCATCCTGAACGAAGAGGAACTGGAGCAGGTCACCGGCGGAGCAAATCCGTTTGCCAATAAGCCGCGTGTCCAGGATTATGATTACGACGAGGAGATCAAGAATAAGGTATGAGATCCGTTTGCGGGTAGAGAGCTTTCTCTACCCGCTCTTCTTTGTTCGGTTGCATAAGAATATGACTTTTCCAAATACGTCTTGCCCATGGCTCGTAGAATTTCTATCAGTAAGCGCCAGTGTTTTTGAGCATAATATATAGAATGCGGCTAAATATATCTATTGCTTTTAGAATATATTACACTACCGGCAGATTACGACATTTTAAGACTATTGGGGAAGCGTATTACCAAATTAAACAAAACAATAGAAATTAAAAAAGTGAAAACGATATTGCAATCTGATTTTTGTTGGTTTATAATACAAAGTGTTACCCATATTTAATATTTGCATACTCAGGGATATTATGCAAATATGAAGTATCCACATCTTTTGCTTTGCCGCGCTTTCATTCCGGCAGAGCGTGAACAAATTTGTGAAAGGAGCGTGAAAGGGAACAAAAACAAGACCAATTGCTGTAAGTAATACACAATATTTTTTTGGAGGTAAATCATGAAGAGTAATTCCCGTATCATCGCCTTGATCCTCTGTGTCATGATGCTGCTCAGCATGCTGCCTACCGGCGTTTTTGCGGCGGAGAGCGATGTGGCTGTTGATGCTGTCATTCCTGTCACTGAAGAAATTGATCCGAGTATTCCCATTTACGAAAATCCCCAATATACTTTTGCAGAACGTGCAGCTGACCTGGTTGCCCGTATGTCCATCCAGCAGAAGGGCTCCCAGATGGTCTCTACTGCTTCCGCTATTCCCGCAGCCAACCTCGGCGGCGGCGCCCTGAATGTTCCCGCTACCAAGAACATTGATTCCTACGAATGGTGGTCCGAAGCTCTGCACGGCTACTCCCGCGGCAACACCAGCGGCTCTGTATCCTATCCGCAGAACCTCACCGTAGCTTCCACCTGGAATCCCGAGCTCTACAACCGTGAGGCTGTTGAAATCGGTAATGAAATCCGCGAAAAGTCCAACAAGAATGCTCAGACCGGCAATGCCAAGAACCTGAACTTCTACAGCCCGACCGTGAACATGCACCGTGATCCGCGCTGGGGCCGTAACGAAGAGTCCTTCTCCGAAGACGTCTACCTGACCGGCAAGATGGCTTCCGAGTTCGTAAAGGGCATGGAAGGCAGAGACGCTGACGGCAACCTGCTTGATCCCAATGGCTACAAGAAGACCATGTGCACCGTCAAGCACTACACCGCCAACAACTCCGAGCGCAACCGTCTGTCCGGCGGCGCTGTTTCCGATCTGCGTGCGATCCGCGAATACTACACCGCTCCTTACCGCGATGTCATCCAGCAGGCTCATGTCAGCTCTGTCATGACCGCTTACAGCACCCTGAACGGTGAGCCCACCTCCTACAGCTCCTACCTGATGGATACGCTGCTTCGTCAGACCTTCGGTCTGGACGGCCATGTCACCTCCGACTGCGACTCCACTGCAACCCAGAACCGTCATGCTTATGTGAACCCCTACACCGGCGACACCATGACCGACCTGGAAGCTCTTGCCGGTGCTCTGGCACACGGCGAAGACCTGGAATGCAACGGCGGCTACTCCGGCTTCGGCACCTACTCCAGCAAGATGACCAGAATGATCGATGCTGCTCCTATGACCGACAAGGGCGTGTTCACTGAAAATGCTGTGGACGTTTCCCTGCATCGCCTCATGGCTGAGCGTATCGCTACCGGCGAATTCGATGAAGGCCTTGCCTACACCGCAGCCGCTCAGGAGCGTATCGACAATGGCGAAAGCGGCCGTACCGAGGCTCGTCTTTCCATCATTGATGAAATCGACAACGAAGGCGTTGTCATGCTGAAGAACAATGGCGTTCTGCCTCTGGCTATCCCCGCCGAAGGCGAATACAATGTCGCAATCGTTGGCGCATGGCAGACCAACACCTATCTTGGCCTGTACTCTGCCGGCAGCGCAACGGTCAACATTCAGGCCGGTATCGTGAACGCTATCAGCAGCGTAAACGAGAACGCTACCTTCACCCTGATCGCCAGCGACAGCCTGACTGACGAAAACAAGGAAGCTATTGCAGCTGCCGATGCAGTCGTCGTTGTCACCGGCACCAACAGCAACTACTCCAAGGAAGACGGCGACCGTACCACCATCGCTCTGCCCAACGGCCAGGCTGACCTGATCTCCACCGTTGGCAAGCTCAATGCCAAGACCATCGCTGTCATGGAAACCTGCGGCGAAATGCAGGTCAACACCTTCGAAAACGATGTTGCAGCTATCCTGTGGTCCAGCTACCAGGGTCTGCGCAAGGTTGGCTTCGGCAATGTTATCGCAGGTCTCGTGAACCCCTCCGGTAAGACCACCGATACCTGGTACACGGTTGTCAACGACGCCGGTGAATCCGATATTACCGACATCTATGACTACAACCTGTATGCTACTGAAGACTCCAACGGTCGTACTTACATGTACTACAAGGGCAATGTGCAGTATCCGTTCGGCTACGGCCTGAGCTACACCACCTTCGAGTACTCCAACCTGACCATCGACAAGACCGCTTACGATGCAAATGACACCGTGAAGGTCTCCTTCAATGTCAAGAACACCGGTTCCGTTGCCGGTAAGGAAACCACCCAGCTCTATGTTGCACAGCCTGAGGCTCCCGCAGAACTGAACCGTCCTGCAAAGCGTCTGGAAGGTTTCGAGAAGGTTGAACTCCAGCCCGGCGAAACCAAGACTGTGACCATGGAAGTTGCAATTCCCGATCTCGTATACTTTGATGAAGCTGACAAGCGCTACGAAGTGGATACCGGCCTGTATCAGATTCAGGTTGGCGGCAACAGCGTGCTTGCTGCTGATCTGACTGCTGACTTCACTGTTTCCGGTGAGATGGATGTCTATCCCGAACTGCTGACCGTTAAGGCCAACCAGGTGGGCGACACCGAGGCCGGCATTGAAGAGCGTATCATCTTCGACAAGGGCGCAACAGTCAACCCGCAGCTGACCGTCTGCATGAACGATGAGAGCCTGTGGGGCTATGTCATTGCCCACCAGATGAGCCCCATCGATCAGGTCGCTTCCTCTCCGCTGCCCGAAGGCATGACCTTCACCTATTCCTCCAACCGTCCCTCTGTTGCCGAAGTTACTGAAAACGGCATCAAGTGCGTCAATGCCGGTGTTGCTACCATCACTGTCGTCGGCGAGCTGGACGGCGTTGAAGTCAGCGCTGACTTCGTTGTCTATGTTCAGGCAACCTCTTTCCTCGATGGCATCACCCTCGACGGCAAGCCTCTGGAAGGCTTCAACCGCGAGAAGTTCGCTTATGAACTGAACGCTGCTGATTATGAGACCGCTCCTGTTGTTGGTTATGTTTCCAACACGGAAGGCCTTGAAGTTACGGTTGAGCAGTTCTCCGGCAATCCCAGCGTTGCTGTGATCACCTCTGTTGAGGTTGAATCCGGCACGACCAGCGTCTATCGTCTCGGCATGGGCTCCGGCCCCGTTGCTACCGACTTCAGCGAGGGTTGGGAAGCTGCCGAAGCCAAGGGCTGGAAGGTCGTTGGCGGCAACGAGAATGCTTCCTTCGGCGAAGATGGCCTGACCATCATCGGCGAGGACGGCATGGCAGCTAACCTGTATTCCGAGCCCGCCTTTGGCGAATGGGTCGTTCAGACCAAGGTCAATCTGGCAGAAGCTCTGAATGCCAATAACCAGCGCGTTGGTCTGATTGTCAAGGATACTGACAACAGCTATGTCCTCCTGGTTTATGAACGCGTCACCTCCAGCAGCTGGTGGTCCACTTCTACCAACTACTATGTCACTGCTTATGCAATGCAGGATGGCACTCTGAATCAGATTGCAAGATCCAGCAATGTTAGAGCACAGACTGAGCTTGAGCTGCGTGTTATCAAGAGCGGCATCAACTTCAATTTCGCTTATGCAATTGGCGGCATCTGGACCGAAATGAGCGGCACCGCTAAGGCAGCTATGGCCGATCCCAAGGTTGGCCCGTTCTGCGGCAATGTTGCAGGTGCTGTCGCCACCTTCGACGGCATCAACGTATGCACCATCAGCGAGCTCTATCCGAGAGCTGCTTCCATCAAGATCAACGGCATCACCTACAGTGAATTCGATCCCGAAGTCTTTGTTTACAACTTCGAGGCCGTTGGCGATGATGTTCCTGTCTTCGAAGCAACCGGTGTTGAAGGCGTTCAGATCGCCATCGAGCAGATGGAAGCCCCCACTGGTGTTGTTAAGGTTACCGCCTATAATGACGTCAATAAGGCAGAATACTTCTTCTACTATGATCGCGGTCCTGTTTCCGACTACCTGGCTGATGGCAACATCAGCGATGTCTGGAGCATCGAGCGCGAGGATGCTGAAACCTACTCCATCGAGCAGGGCAAGGGCCTGGTTCTGCCCACGCAGTCCGGCGATATCCATGGTACCGGCGGTGCCTGGAAGAACTGCTTCACTGCTCCTGCACAGGGCAACTGGCAGGCCGTAGCAAAGATCGTTTACCCCAATGTCCCGACTGCTAACTATCAGCAGGCCATGTTCCTGGTATGGCAGGATGAGAACAACTACCTGCGTATGAACGCTCAGACCAGCAACCTGAACATGGAGCCCGGCGTAGAAATCAACGGTTCCTTCAATGGCAACCTCGGCTCCGGTCAGGCAATCCCCGCCGAAGACGGCACCGTAACGCTCTACTTCATGATCGATAAGGAAGGCACCAGCTACACGGTCGGCTACAGCCAGGACGGCATCAACTTCAAGAAGCTCAATACCGTCAAGAACGTGAACTTCGCCAACCCGAAGATCGGTCTGTTTGCAACCCAGAACTCCAGCTCTGCACAGATGAATATGTACTATGAATATGTTGCAGTGACCTGGCTCAATGGCGTACAGCAGATGACCTATGAGCAGATGAATGAATGGGCAGCACAGAATGTGGCCGACTATGTGGCCGCCGATGTTCCTGCCGAAACCACCGAAGACATCGTCTTCTCCGCAGTGCCTCACGGCTACGAGCTGACTGTCACCTCCAGCGATCCTTCCGTAATCGCTTCTGATGGCACCGTAACGCCCGCTGCTGCCGATAAGAACGTCACTCTGACCATCACCGCAAGCGATGCTAACAGCACTGCAAGCGCAACCGTCACCGTGAAGGTTCCCGGCTATGGCCCCGCTGAAAGCCCGTTCGAGGATGTTGATCTCGATGCTTACTACATCAACGCTGTTCTGTGGGCTGTTGACAACGGCATCACCAACGGCTTCGAGCCCGGTATCTTTGCTCCTAACAACACTGTCACCCGTGCACAGATCGTCACCATGCTCTGGAGAGCCGCCGGTTGCCCGATGGTTGAAACCGCAGCTGGCTTCACCGATGTCAAGGCTGGCGCATACTACTACGATGCAGTGGCATGGGCAGTTGAGAACGGTATCACCAACGGTGTTGGCAAGAACAAGTTCGCTCCCAACGATACCTGCACCCGCGGTCAGATCGTGACCTTCCTGTGGAGATACATGGGTAAGCCCGCAGCTGAAGCAGCAGCAGCATTCACCGACGTTCCCGCCGGCGAATACTATGCCGATGCAGCAGCATGGGCAGTTGAAGCAGGCGTTGCCACCGGCTTCAACGATGGCACCTTCAAGCCCGCTAACGATTGCACCCGTGCACAGGCTGTCACCTTCCTCATGCGCGCTCTTGCTGAATAATTCTCAGCAAAGCCCGAAGACCGGTGATCACGCACTAGTGAATCCTGATTCCTAAGCAAATGGCTGGGTATGCACCCGTAAAACGGTGCATACCCAGCCAGTTTTTATCACGACCGATAACAAGCGCACGGTCAGAGAACCGGCGGCCTTTCTACCTTTGCTTTTTCATAAAGAAAGCAGCGAATTCCGAAAGTGAATTCGCTGCTGAAAAAGCTTCTGTGTATTGTGCGGGAAGCGGTCATGATTATTCTGTCTCCTGTGACCGTCACAGCTTTCGGTTTATTTCAATATCCCTATATTAATTTCTACGATATCACGGTCAAAAAAGCTTCTCGAAAATAAATGCGAACAGCGGAGCGAAAATCAGGCAGGGGACATAGTTGACGACCTTGAACTTCGACACGCCCGCAACATTTGTTCCGATGGCGATGGTTAGAATTGCGCCCATGCAGGAGAAGGCTTCAATCATGGTACCGCCCAATAGGGAGGAGAGTACGCTGGAGAAGCATACAAGCAGCCCTTCGTACAATACGGTGGGAATGACTGCAAATAATACGCCGATTCCAAGCGTGGACGCCATTGCCAGAGATACAATGAAGTCCATGACCGACTTGGTATAGAGCATGGTGTTATCGCCCAGCCCTGCATTAAACGAGGCCACAATCGTGAATGCACCGACGCAGGACATGATAAAGAAGCCTGCAAGTCCCGAAGCAAAACGGTTTTCAGCATCGTCTTTTGCAAACCTGTTCTGCACCTTCAGGGCGGCTTTGTTCAGCTTCTCTTCAATTTGCAGTGCCGTTCCGATGATGCCGCCAAAAATAATGGACAGGAGATAAATGATGGAATTCACGCTGCTGTTTAATCCCATGATTCCCATGTAAACCGTGAAGAAGCCGATACCGACGATGATCGCATCGGTAAGCGATTTCTTTACGTTTTTGTTGATCAGCAAGCCGATGAGGCTTCCGATGATAATCGTTGCGGCGTTAACTGCGATAGCAATCATTTTGTACCTCTTTGGTTTGATTTTACATTATTATATATTGAAGATGAACGATATGCAATCTGTTTCTGCGTGAGGCAAGCCTATCCTGAATAAAAACTTTTAAAACAGATCCAGCATGCTGTCCAGATAGATGGCCTCCCGGACATGGATCTGAAACTCTGGCTTTGTCATGTAGTAAAGCAGAAATTCCAGGATCAGGGCGCTTCCGAGGCTGCGGCCTTCAATTTTAAAATTGGAAAAGCCCATAGGCAGATAGGTATGCAGGATATCCCCAATGCCGATAAAGCCGGGATTCTGCATGGCTTTGGAGAAGCGGTAGCCCTCCTTGCCGTCAGGTGCAGAGCAGCGGTGATCCGGGCAGGCTTCTCCCAGATTCTTGCGGCTGACGTTTTCATAGCATGCCTTCCGATCCCTGCAATTGAACCGGCAGCATTCATTGCACAGAAATTCTGTTTTCTCCTTCCATGCAGGCGGCAGAGCTTGCAGGCGGTCAAATGCTTTATTCAGCCGAAAGTCCGGAACAACATATCGGAAATCGTCCCGGTTCAGCTCTGCTTCGAAATCCCGGAAATCTGTCAGCACTTTTGTGGTAGAGGAGACAAAATAGAGGCCGGGATAGGTGCTTTTCAGGTAGCTCAGCAGCAGATCGGAGTGGACAATGACACCGTTCCCTCCGTGCTTCTCAAAAAGTGCACAGAGCCGATTGCACTTCCTGTCGGATAGATGCGCTTCACGCAATAGGGAATTGCTGAAGGTGAGCCAGGCAGAAACACCATAATCCTGCATCAGGGTCAGCACCTCTTCGGGCTGATCGTATCCGAAGCCAACCCGTCCGCCGCCCCAGAGACAGTCAGCGGGGGCGCCATAGATCGAGCCGATATCGCACCAATCATAGAAGTATTCCCTGTGCTCCCGCCAGAGCGGCAAAAACACGCGGTAAAGCTCATAGAATTCAAAAAGTCCCGGAAGATGATAACAGGCACTCGCCATGGGTATACACCTCGTTTCGCTTATATCATACGACATAATGGCATTTTCGTAAATCATATTTTTTGTTGCTCACTTATCTAATCAGCCTGTCAATCTCAGACAGAAATAGCTTTCTAAATAGGATTGCCGAATTCCATTTTTCGGAGTATAATGAATTATAGCGCAACGGCAAATAAGCGGCAAGTCTATTTCGACCGTCAGCGGCATCAATTCATAATAGAACACTTAAGGAGAAGCTATGGGTAATGTTTTTTGTTTTGGCTGGGAAGAGAAGCTGATCATCTTCGTCCAGCAGTTTATGTCCCGATTTATGGTGGAATTTGCCGCACTCATTACAGAATTCGGCGATGCGATGGTGCTTGTGGGTGTTGTCGGTATGTTCTACTGGGCACTCAATAAGGAGCTGGGAAAAAAGCTGATCATCAATCTGACGTTCATCAATATTGTCAATCCATGGTTGAAATCTTTCTTCCAAAGAATCAGGCCGTATATGGCAAACTCTGAAATAAAGTGCTTAAAGCCGGTCAATTCGGAAGGGGATATCTATGACATTGTGTCGCAGGAGTTTTCCTTCCCGAGCGGTCACGCGGCAAACTGTGTGGCGGTATATGGGAAGCTTTGCAAAGAAAGCCGGAGTATAGCCTGGAGAATCGTCCTCATCCTCTTAACGCTGCTGGTCGGCATCTCCCGTTTTGCTCTGGGTGTACACTATCCGACGGATGTGATTGCGGGCTGGATCATTGCCGCTGTAAGCATCACCCTGTACAGCCTGCTTGAGAAGAAGCTGGGGAGGAATAAGATGTATCTTCTGCTTGCTCTCATTGGTCTGGTGGGTTTCTTCTTCGCAAAGACAGATGATTACTTCACCGGCTATGGCATGATGGTAGGCGCAGCGCTGGGCATCCTGTTTGAGGAAAGGTTTGTGCGCTTTGAGCAGACGAAGAAGCCCCTGCGTGTGGTCATCCGCACGGTAGTGGGTGCAGCACTTTATCTGGCTCTGAATGAGCTTTTGAAGCTTCCGTTTTCCGCAGATTTTCTCAGCAGCGGAACGCTGCCTGCCTTTTGTGTCCGTGCGGCAAGATATGCCATCATCGCTTTCCTGCTGCTCGGCGTGTATCCGATGTGTTTCCGTCGGAAAAAAGAGAAGTAATTACAGAATTCTGCGAGGAAAATATGAATCTTGAACAATTCATTGATTTTAACTTCAATATACTGAAGCGACAGCGAAAAAAACAACATTTGGGGTTGACAATCGGAAAGAAAAGGAGTATAGTATAGCGCGTAAGGCAAAGGCGTCTTTAATGGTTTCGTTACCGTTAAAGGTGCCTTTTTCTTTTAAAAAAAGGAGGATATTTTCCATGTCATATGTTGATGAAGTCATCGAATTAGCAATCAAGCAAAACCCGAATGAGCCTGAATTCCATCAGGCAGTCAAAGAAGTACTTAATTCCCTGCGTCCCGTTGTAGAGGCAAATGAAGCCCAGTATCGTCGCGACGCCCTGCTGGAGAGACTGGTCAATCCCGAACGCCAGATCAAGTTCAGAGTTCCCTGGATCGATGATAAGGGTCAGGCTCATGTCAATACCGGTTACCGCGTCCAGTTTAACAGCGCCATCGGCCCGTACAAGGGTGGCCTGAGACTTCATCCGTCTGTAAATCTTGGCATTATCAAGTTCCTCGGCTTTGAGCAGATTTTCAAGAATTCCCTGACCGGCCTGCCCATCGGCGGCGGCAAGGGCGGTTCTGACTTCGACCCGAAGGGTAAGTCCGACCGCGAGGTTATGGCTTTCTGCCAGAGCTTTATGAGTGAGCTGTGCAAATACATCGGTGCAGATACCGACGTTCCCGCCGGCGATATCGGTACCGGCGCCCGCGAAATCGGCTATATGTTCGGCCAGTATAAGAAGCTGCGCGGCCTGTTTGAAGGCGTGCTGACCGGCAAGGGCCTGTCCTACGGCGGTTCTCTGGCAAGAACTGAGGCTACCGGCTATGGCCTGCTGTACATCACCGAAGAAATGCTCAAGTGCCACGGCGAAGATATCTCCGGCAAGACCATTACCGTCTCCGGTGCAGGCAACGTGGCAATCTACGCCATTGAGAAGGCTCAGCAGCTCGGCGGCAAGGTCGTGACCTGCTCCGACTCTACTGGCTGGATCTATGATGCAGATGGCATTGATGTTGCAGCTCTGAAGGAGATCAAGGAAGTCAGAAGAGCTCGCCTGAGCGAGTATCCCACCTATCGTCCGAATGCTGTCTACCATGAAGGCAGAGGCGTATGGAGTGTCAAGTGCGACATCGCACTGCCCTGCGCAACGCAGAATGAGCTGAATCTCGACGATGCAAAGCTTCTGGTTCAGAACGGCGTGATGGCTGTTGCCGAAGGCGCCAATATGCCCACCACGATGGAAGCAACGGACTACCTCCTGGAGAACGGCGTTTACTTCCTTCCCGGCAAGGCTGCCAACGCAGGCGGTGTTGCTACCTCCGCTCTGGAAATGTCCCAGAACAGCGAAAGACTCAGCTGGTCCTTCGAAGAAGTTGACAGCAAGCTGAAGGGCATCATGGTCAATGTTTATCATAACATTGATGAGGCTGCAAAGAAATACGGCTTCGAGAACAACTATGTTGTCGGTGCCAATATCGCAGGCTTTGAAAAGGTCGTTGATGCAATGAACAGACAGGGTATCGTATAAAGAACCCTTTTGTTAGAAACCGTTTATAGAACCCGTTTTTTAGAATCTGAAAGGAGTGGAACTAATGAAAAACGTACCCGAATATTTCGGCAGTATGGTATTTGATGATAGAGTGATGAAAGCCACTTTATCTGCAGAGGTCTATCGCTCGCTCAAGCGGACGATTGACGAAGGCCGCGAACTGGATATTAATGTAGCTAATGCGGTCGCAACTGCCATGAAGGACTGGGCCATCTCTAAAGGTGTTACCCACTTTACGCATTGGTTCCAGCCTTTGACCGGCATTACTGCCGAGAAGCATGACAGCTTCATCAGCCCCTCCCCGGATGGCGGCGTGATTATGGAATTCTCCGGCAAGGAACTCATCAAGGGCGAGCCGGATGCCTCTTCCTTCCCCAGCGGCGGCATCCGCGCCACCTTTGAGGCCAGAGGCTATACTGCCTGGGACCCCACCTCCTATGCCTTCATCAAGGGCAAGACGCTCTGCATTCCCACCGCATTCTGCTCCTATGGCGGCGAGGCTCTGGATAAGAAAACGCCTCTGCTCCGTTCCATGGAAGCGCTGAATAAGCAGGCTCTTCGCATTCTCCGCCTGTTTGGCAATGAGAAGGTCAAGCGTGTGCTTACCTCCGTCGGTCCGGAACAGGAATACTTCCTGATTACCAAGGAAATGTATGACCAGCGCCCCGATCTGCGCTTCACCGGCAGAACCCTGTTCGGTGCAAAGCCGCCCAAGGGTCAGGAGATGGATGACCACTATTTCGGCACCATCAAGCCGAAGGTCGCCGAGTATATGGAAGACCTGAATCAGGAGCTGTGGAAGCTCGGCATCCTTGCCAAGACAGAGCATAACGAGGTCGCACCTGCACAGCATGAGTTGGCTCCCATTTATTCCACGACCAACGTTGCAACGGATCACAACCAGCTCACGATGGAGCTGATGCAGAAGGTCGCTACCCGGCATGGCCTGGTATGCCTGCTGCACGAGAAGCCCTTTGCCGGTGTCAACGGCAGCGGTAAGCATAACAACTGGTCGATGGCAACCGATACCGGTGTCAACCTGCTCTCTCCCGGCGATACGCCGCATGAGAATGTGCAGTTCCTGCTGTTCCTCTGCGCCGTAATCAAGGCTGTGGACGATTATCAGGATTTGCTCCGCATTTCCGTGGCAACGGCAGGCAACGATCACCGTCTCGGCGCCAATGAAGCGCCTCCGGCTGTCGTTTCCATTTTCGTTGGCGATGAGCTGGCGATGGTTCTCGATGCAATCGAGAAGGATGAACCGTATGTAGGTGTTGCGAAAACGCAGATGAAGCTCGGTGTCAACGTGCTTCCCAAGTTTAACCGCGATACGACGGATCGTAACCGTACTTCTCCGTTTGCATTTACCGGTAATAAATTTGAATTCCGTATGCTTGGTTCCTCCAACAGCATCTCCTGTGCAAACATCATGCTCAACAGCTCTGTTGCTGAGAGCCTGAAGCAGTATGCGGATGTACTTGAAAATGCGGAGAACTTTGAAGATACGCTTCATCAGTTGATCCGCGAGACCATTAAAGATCATAAGCGTATTCTCTTTAACGGCAACGGCTATGACGATGCATGGATCAAGGAAGCAACGGAAGAACGCGGCCTCCTGAACTATCGCACGACTCCCGACTGCATGCCGCATCTGCTGGATAAGAAGAATACGGAAATGCTCACCAGTCACGGTGTATTCTCCATGGTCGAGCTTCGCTCTCGCTGCGAGATCATGCTGGAGAACTACTGCAAGACCGTGATCATTGAGGCAAGCACGATGCTTGATATGGCACAGACCGCTATTGTTCCGGCTATTTCGGACTATAGCATGGCTCTGGCAAAGGGCATCCAGGCAAAGCGCGATGTGGATCCGAAGATCCCGTGTGCATATGAAACGAGCACGCTCAAGCGCCTGTCCACTTTGAGCGACAGCATTACAATGAAATTAGACGAGCTCGAAAACGAACTGCTCGTTATCCGTGAAATTGACGATATTGAAAAGCAGGCCAACAAGATTCGGGATGCTCTGATCCCGGCAATGAACGATTTGAGAGTCCTGTGCGATCAGGCTGAGACCAAGACTGCCAAGTCCTACTGGCCCTATCCGAGCTATGCGGATCTGCTGTTCAGCGTCAGATAAGAAAGGAGGATAAAAAATGGCAATTGAAGAGATCTCCCGGCTTGTAGAAGCATCGGTTTCGAAAGAAGTATTCGGGGTTTGGTTTCTAATCGGCGCGGCACTGGTATTCTTTATGCAGGCCGGTTTTGCCATGGTAGAAAGCGGCTTTACCCGAGCAAAAAACGCAGGCAACATCATCATGAAGAACCTCATGGACTTCTGTATCGGCACGGTTGCATTCGTGCTGCTGGGCTTCAGCCTGATGATGGCGGAAAATTATGTGCTGGGTATTTTCGGCGTCCCCAATCTGCAAATTTTGACGGATTTCGGATCGTTCCTTGAAAGTGGCAATGCCCCGAGCTTTGTCTTCAATCTGGTGTTCTGTGCTACTGCCGCAACCATTGTCTCCGGTTCCATGGCAGAGCGCACCAAATTCGTGTCCTACTGTATTTACTCCGGCATTATTTCCCTGTTTGTCTATCCGATTGAGGCAGGCTGGGTATGGAATTCACAGGGTTGGCTTGTGCAGCTTGGCTTCCATGATTTTGCAGGCTCCGCAGCCATCCATTCCGTTGGCGGTATTACCGCTCTGATCGGCGCACTCATGGTTGGCCCGAGACTTGGCAAGTATGTGAAAAACGCTGCCGGTAAGGTCGAAAAGGTCAATGCAATTCCCGGCCATTCCATTACGCTCGGCGCCCTTGGCTGCTTTATCCTCTGGTTCGGCTGGTACGGCTTCAACGGTGCTGCTGCCTGGGACGGCGTATCCCTCGCCTCCATCTTTGTTACCACCACTATTGCACCCGCAGTTGCAACCTGCACGACTATGCTGTATACTTGGATCAAGAACGGTAAGCCGGACGTTTCCATGTGTCTGAACGGCTCCCTCGCCGGTCTGGTTGCGATCACGGCAGGCTGTGATGCAGTCGATGCCACCGGTTCTGTGATCATCGGTATCGTCGCTGGTATCCTTGTAGTTGTTATTGTTGAGCTGCTGGATCTGAAGCTCCATATTGATGACCCGGTCGGCGCTGTTGGCGTACATTTTGCGAACGGTGTCTGGGGTACCATCGCAGTCGGCCTTCTGGCCAACCCGAAGGCACCCGCCGGACTTGAAGGCCTGTTCTATACCGGTAAGGCCAGACTCCTTGGCGTTCAGTCGCTTGGCATGGTTGCCATTCTTGCATGGACGGCAGTCGTGATGACGCTGACCTTCGTGATCATTAAGAAAACCATTGGTCTTCGTGTTTCCGAAGAAGAGGAAATCCGCGGCCTGGACAGCACCGAGCATGGCCTTCCCAGTGCTTATGCCGACTTCGTACCTGCCGTTGAGAATCTGGATTACGGATATCCTGTTGATGCACCGATCACTGGCAACGCTCCCATTTCTGAAGCGATCCCCGTTAAGAAGGTGCCGACTGTGACTGGTTCCGAACCCAAATTCACGAAGATTGAAATCATTTGCAAGGAGTCCCGCTTTGAGGCTCTGAAGAGTGCCTTGATGAAGATTGGCATCACCGGCATGACAGTGTCCCATGTCCTTGGCTGCGGTGCGCAGAAGGGTCGTCCGGAATACTACCGTGGTGTTCAGATTGAAGCCAATCTTCTCCCGAAGGTGCAGATCGACATCGTTGTCAGCAAGATTCCCGCGCGTACTGTCATTGAGGCGGCAAAGCGTGTCCTCTATACAGGCCACATCGGCGATGGTAAGATTTTCGTCTATGATGTTGAGAATGTTGTGAAGGTTCGCACCGGCGAAGAAGGCTATGATGCCCTTCAGGATGTGGAATAATTCCTTGTAAAAACCATTAAAAAAGAATACGCCCAAAACAGATCGTTTCTGGATGTTCCGCTCTCCCGGATTTTTCCCCGGAAGAGCGGGACACCCGAAGGAAAATGTTGAGGCGTATATAAAAGCTGAATATTCATCCGGTCGGAGCGTACAGCATGAAAATACCGCTGCGCACGACGGATATAAAAAAGGCGTTTGAGAAAAGAGAAGTAATACAGTACCTTCCTTACAGAGAGTTGCAGGATGCTGAGAGCTGCACAGTGAAGCCTGTATGAATAACACTTTTCAAGCCGCAATCTGAACGAAAGCAATTTCCAGTAGGAGCGCCGTATTCCGGGCGTTAACCGGAAAAGCCTTTGTAGAGGCTGAGTTGAAAAATAGGTGGCACCGCGAGAACAGCACTCGCCCTATTGAATGCTGATTTCATTTTTTGGAGGAAAGATTATGTGTTCAATTATGGGTTATTGCTCTTCCGATGTCGCCTATACTGACTTTGCCGAGAGTTTTATGAAAACAGAATCCCGCGGCCCGGATGATCATCGGATCGTAGATACAGGCAAAGGAATCCTATGCTTCCATCGTCTTGCCATCATGGGAATGACCGAGGAAGGTATGCAGCCGTTTGCGCTTGACGGAGACTATGTGGTCTGCAACGGCGAAATCTACGGATACGAGAAAATCAAGGCAGAATTAGCAGCGAAGGGTTATACCTTTGTCAGCGGCAGCGACTGCGAGATTCTGCTTCCGATGTACCGGGAATATGGCGACAGCATGTTCGCTATGCTTGATGCGGAATATGCTCTTATCATTTTTGATGGTAAGACGCAGGAATATATCGCTGCCCGCGACCCGATTGGCATTCGTCCGCTGTATTACGGCTATGACAAAAAAGGTGCCATTATCTTTGCCAGCGAAGCAAAGAATCTGGTCGGACTTACGGATCAGATTTATCCGTTTCCTCCCGGCCACTATTACAAGGGCGGAGAATTTATCTGCTACAACGATATTGCCAAGGTCGATTCCTACAGCATGGATCCGCTGGAAACGGTTTGCGAAAAGATTCATGATAAGCTGTCTGCCGGCGTAGAAAAGCGTCTGGTTGCCGATGCAAAGGTGGGCTTCCTGCTCTCCGGCGGTCTGGATTCTTCTCTCGTCTGTGCAATTGCAGCAAAGAAGAGTGCAGAGCCGATCAAAACCTTTGCTATTGGCATGAGTGAGGACGCCATTGACCTCAAGTATGCCAAGCAGGTTGCCGATTTTATCGGCAGCGACCACACCGAGGTCGTTATCACCAGAGAAGATGTCATTCAGAGTCTGGAAGATGTCGTTGCACTCCTGGGAACCTATGATATTACCACCATCCGCGCCAGCATGGGTATGTATCTGGTATGCAAATACATTCATGAGAACACGGATATTCGCGTTCTTCTGACCGGTGAGATTTCCGATGAGCTGTTCGGCTATAAGTACACCGATTTTGCACCGTCCGCTGAGGCATTCCAGCTTGAGGCGCAGAAGAGAATCCGCGAGCTTCATATGTATGATGTCCTCCGCGCAGACCGCTGCATCTCGGTAAACTCTCTGGAGGCCCGTGTTCCGTTCGGTGATCTGGATTTTGTGGAATATGTTATGTCCATTGATCCTGAGAAGAAGATCAACACCTACGGTAAAGGTAAATATCTTCTTCGTCATGCCTTTGAAAATGACGGCATTCTGCCGGATTCCATCCTCTGGAGAGAAAAGGCGGCATTCTCCGATGCTGTCGGACATTCCATGGTGGATGATCTTAAGGCTTATGCCGAATCCTACTACACCGATGAGGAATTTGCCCAAAAGGCAGCGCAGTACTCCTTTGCTGCACCGTTTACCAAGGAATCCCTTCTCTACAGGGAAATCTTTGAGAAGTATTATCCCGGTCAGGCAGAAATGGTCGTTGATTTCTGGATGCCGAATAAAGACTGGGAAGGCTGCAATGTTAACGATCCTTCTGCCCGTGTGCTTTCCAACTATGGAGCAAGCGGACAGTAAGGTGTCCTGTACCCCGCGCGCTTGGCGATTTTTGCCAAGCGTTGCGCGGTGGAATCAATCCGGCTTATAAAGAAAGGCAAACTATGAAGGCAGATGCTCAAAGAATGATAGCGGAACACCACATTCACGAAGAGTGTGGTGTCTTTGGCGTTTTTTCGCCGCATACGGATGATGTTGCGATGCTGGCCTATTATGGCCTGTTCGCGCTTCAGCATCGCGGACAGGAGAGCGCAGGCATTGTTGTCAATGACTGCGGCGTGTTCTCCTCCTTCTGCGATGAAGGGCTTGTCAACGATGTATTCTCCGCAGATACACTCAAAAGGCTTGGGTACGGCAATATTGTGGTTGGTCATGTGCGCTATGCTACGACCGGTTCCGACAGAAAACGCAATGCACAGCCGATCGTGGTGAATCATCATAAAGGACGGATGGCGCTGGCGCATAACGGAAATCTGGTCAACTCTTTTGAGCTTCGAAATGCGCTGGAGCTGCGCGGCTCGATTTTCCATACCACAACGGACAGCGAAGTGATTGCCTACCTGATCGTGCAGGAGCGGCTGCAAGCGCCATCCATTGAAGAGGCCGTACATGCGGCTATGGGAAAGATTGAAGGTGCCTATTCACTTGTTTTGTCTTCGCCCTCTAAGCTGATCGCCGCCAGAGACCCCTACGGCTTCCGACCCCTGTGCATGGGGAAAACAGAGGATGGGAAAACTGTATTTGCTTCAGAGTCCTGCGCACTCGATGCCATCGGGGCAAGCTTTGTCCGGGATCTCAGCCCCGGAGAAATTGTGACTGTAAGTCGGGATGGAATAAAGACCGATACGCGCTGGTGCGGTAAGAAGCCGAAGAGTCTGTGCGTATTCGAATACATCTATTTTGCAAGACCCGATTCGGTGCTTGACGGCTGTTCGGTCACCATTGCCCGCCAGAGGGCAGGAGAATTTTT
Source organism: Faecousia sp. (assembly GCA_045628065.1). Taxonomy (GTDB): domain Bacteria; phylum Bacillota; class Clostridia; order Oscillospirales; family Oscillospiraceae; genus SVMC01. Next base: position 8,601 of record JAZQOW010000103.1, on the reverse strand, counting down.
GGCTGAGGAGCATCCGGTAGAGGCCGACCTTGTGATCGGTGTTCCGGATTCTGGACTTGATGCGGCGCTGGGCTATGCACACGCTTCCGGGATTCCTTTTTCGATTGGATTCTCCAAGAATAAATACATTGGACGTACCTTTATTTCTCCAATGCAGGCGCAAAGAGAGATGGGCGTCAACATCAAGCTCAACCCGATCAGGAGTGTCGTGAAGGGAAAAAGAATTGTCCTGATTGACGATTCCATCGTGCGCGGGACAACGTGCCGCAATGTGATTCAGTCCCTTCGTAATGCGGGCGCCAGTGAGATCCATATGCGCGTCAGTGCGCCGCCCTTTGTTGCGGCCTGTTATTACGGCACGGATATCGACAGCCCGGAGCATCTGATTGCGACGTCCCACAGCACAGAGGAAATCGCCGCCATCATCGGCGTGGATTCTTTGGGGTATCTCAGCATGGCGCACCTACAGCAAATTGCACAGGAAAGCGGAACCATCTGCACGGCCTGCTTTGGTGGAGAATATCCGACAGAAATTCCGAAAAACAGCGATAAGAATCGCTTTGAAAGAAAAATTAAACTTCAAAAGGAAGACGAGGAGATAAAACTATGAAAAACTGCGCGATTGTCGGCATCAACTGGGGCGATGAGGGGAAGGGGAGAATGGTCGATCTCCTGACCGAGAAATATGATGTTGTTGTCAGATACCAGGGCGGCGGAAACGCAGGACACACCGTCATCAATGAATTTGGCAAGTTTGCGCTTCATCTGCTGCCCTCCGGCATTTTCCGGAAGGGAACGATCAATATCCTCGGCAACGGCGTTGCCCTTGACCCGGAGAACCTCCTTAAGGAGATGGACGAGATCACTGCGAGAGGCATTGCCATTACGCCCGACAATCTCAAAATCAGTAATCGTGCCTCCTTGCTGCTTCCGTGGCACCGCGAGCTTGATGAGCTGGAGGAAAAGCGCTTAGCCGATAAAAAGTTCGGCTCTACCAAGCAGGGTATTGCACCGTTCTATTCCGATAAATATCAGAAGAAAACCGTCCTTGCCGGAGAGCTGTTCTACCCCGATGCGCTTAAAGCCCATCTTCAGGACCTGCTTGCGTGGAAAAACCTGACGCTGACGAAGGTTTACGGTGCGCAGCCCTACACGATGGAAATGCTGGAGAGGTGGCTCAATACCTGCTGCGAAAGAATCAAGCCTTATGTCTGCGATACCGGCGCCGTTCTGAAGGCGGCACAGGATGCAGGAAAATGCATCCTCTTTGAAGCACAGTTAGGCGCACTTCGCGATCTGGATTACGGCATTCATCCCTATACGACCTCCTCTAATACGCTTGCCGCTTATGCACCGATCGGCTCCGGCTTCCCGGGAGCACGGATCGAAGACGTGGTCGGTGTCGTGAAAGCCTATTCCACCTGCGTGGGCGAAGGCCCGTTTGTCAGCGAAATGTTCGGCGAAGAGGCAGATGCGCTGCGTGATGCAGGCGGAGAGTACGGCGCAAAAACCGGCAGACCCCGCCGTGTCGGCGCTATGGATCTGGTGGCTACCGGTTACGGTGTCCGGATGCAGGCTGCAACGGAAATTGCGCTGACCAAGATGGATGTGCTCAGCTATCTGGATAAGATCCCGGTGTGTACGCATTATGTGGTTGACGGCAAGAATACAGAGCAGTTCCCGTTCCCGGCAGAGCTGAACAGTGCAAAGCCGGTGATCGAATATCTCGATGGCTGGAATTGTGATATTTCCAAGGTGCGCGTATTTGAGGATCTGCCGATTCAGGCGCAGGAATATGTGAAGTATATTGAGCAAAGAATCGGCTGCCCCATTACCTATGTTTCTGTCGGCCCGGAGCGTGATAGCATCATCCTCAGGGAAAAGGGGAGTATCGGCTAAATGCAAATGGAAAAAATTTTGATTCTGGACTTCGGCGGTCAGTATAATCAGCTAATCGCGCGCAGAGTCCGTGAACAGCATGTGTATGCAGAGATTCGGCCATATAATAAAATTACGCCGAATGAAATTCTGGCTGAGGGCTACAAGGGGATCATTTTTACAGGCGGCCCCAACAGTGTTTACGATCCTGCCTCCCCTCATTATGACCCCGCGGTGCTTGACCTCGGCATTCCGATTCTCGGCATCTGCTACGGTGACCAGCTCATAGCCTATATGGCAGGCGGTGTGGTCAGCAGTGCTGAAAATGCCAGCGAATATGGAAAAACCAGCGTTCTGACGGAACCCGGCCCCCTGTTTCAGGATGTTCCGCAGGAGAGCATCTGCTGGATGAGCCATACGGATTATGTCAGCCAGCTTCCTGAGGGCTTTATCGGGCTGGCGCTTACGTCGCAATGCCCCTATGCTGCGATGTGTGATGAACACAGAAAAATATACGGCGTCCAGTTCCATCCGGAGGTGACGCATACCGTATACGGCAAACAAATCTTGAGAAACTTCCTGTTCGAAATCTGCGCCTGTCATGCAGAATGGAAAATGGAAGACTTTATTGAGCGGTCGGTAGAGCGCTATCAGCGGGAGCTGAAGGGCAAAAAGGTGTTCCTTGCCCTATCCGGCGGCGTGGATTCCTCGGTTGCTGCGGTGCTTCTCCATAAGGCCATCGGGGATGACCTGACCTGCGTTTTTGTGGATCACGGCCTTTTAAGAAAAGATGAAGGCGATTTTGTCGAGCAGACCTTCCGCCATCAATTCGGAATGTCTTTGATTCGCGTCAATGCGCAGGAGCGCTTTCTATCGAAATTGTCCGGTGTTGCGGAGCCGGAGAAAAAACGGAAAATCATCGGCGAAGAATTTATCCGAGTATTTGAAGATGAGGCAAAAAAACTCGGCAAGATTCAGGTGCTTGCGCAGGGAACTATCTCCCCGGACGTGATCAAAGGCGGAAAGGGTGACTCTGCGGTATCAAAAGCCACCACAATGTCGGCGGCCTTCCGGATGTGATCAGCTTTGATGCCATTGTGGAACCGCTTCGCGATCTATTCAAGGATGAGGTTCGTGAGGTTGGCGAAAAGCTGGGAATCCCGAGAGAGCTGGTTTGGCGCCAGCCATTCCCGGGTCCGGGTCTTGCCGTTCGCGTTCTTGGAGAAATTACATGGGAAAAACTGGAAATTCTGCGGGATGCAGATGCTATTTTCCGTGAGGAAATCGCCAGAGCTTCTTTGGAAGCAATGACAAATCAATTCTTTGCGGTATTGCTTGACTCCAAATCGGTTGGTGTGATGGGCGATGCCAGAACCTATGGCTATACGGTAGCGCTGCGCGCTGTCACAACGGATGACTTTATGACCGCCGAGTGGACGCGCTTGCCCTTTGACGTTCTGGAGAAAGCAAGCAGCCGCATCACGAATGAGGTCAGAGGCATCTCCCGCGTTGTTTACGACATTACATCCAAACCGCCTGCAACGGTGGAATGGGAATAAAATAATTTATAGAGGTATGTTATGTGTGGAATAATTGGTTACATTGGCTCTCAGCAGGCAGCGCCGATCCTGCTGGATGGACTTCAGAAGCTGGAATACCGTGGCTATGATTCTGCCGGAATCGCGGTCATGGACGGTAAAACGATCCAGCTTAGCAAGGTTTCAGGTCGAATTGCGAATCTGTGCGAGAAAACAGACAATGGTAAGCTGATCAACGGCTGTGCCGGTATCGGTCATACACGATGGGCAACCCACGGTGCACCGACAGATCTGAATGCACATCCGCATCTAAGCAATGACGGTAAATTTGCGATTGTCCATAACGGCATCATAGAGAATTATATGACCTTGCGTGAGGAGCTCCAGTTAAAGGGCTACCATTTTGCAAGTCAGACCGATACCGAGGTCGTTGTGCATCTGATTGAGATGTATTACTCGGGCGATTTGAAGGAGGCTGTGATTAAAGCGGCTTCCAGATTACAGGGCTCTTATGCACTGGGCGTTGTCTGTGCCTCGGAACCGGAGAGGATGATTGCGGTCAGAGAATATAGCCCGCTCCTGATCGGTGTCGGCATTGGCGAAAACTATTTCGCATCGGATGTTACGGCGCTTGTACCGTATACGCGCAATGTCATTTATCTTGATGACGGCGAATTTGCAGAAATTACCAGAGAAAAGGTCACCATTTATGATTGTACCGGCAGAGAGATCATCAAAGAGGTCAATCATATCTCCTGGGATATTCAGGCCTCGGAAAAGGGCGGCTTTGAGCATTTTATGCTCAAGGAGATCATGGAGCAGCCGGGTGCAGTCCGTGCGACGATCAGCCCGAGAATCAAGAATGGCGAAATCTTCTGGGATGAACCGGAGCTGGACGGCCTGGATATCAGTGCTTTCAATAAGATCGTGATCACTGCCTGCGGCTCGGCGTATTATGCCGGCTGCGCAGGAAAGTATATGTTTGAACAGTTCTGCCGCCTCCCGGTGCAGGTGGAGCTTGCCAGTGAGCTTCGTTACAGCGACCCGATCATCGACAGCCATACCTTGCTGATCGTGCTGTCGCAGTCCGGCGAGACCGCAGATACCATCGCGGCCATGCGCGAGTGCAAAAAGCTGGGCGCAACCGTGATCTCTATCGTAAATGTGGTGGGCAGCACCATAGCTAAAATCGCAAACCATACCATTTACACCTGGGCAGGCCCTGAAATCGCTGTTGCAACCACCAAGGGATATACGACACAGGTCAGCGTTCTTTATCTGCTGGCTCTTTGGATGGGCAAAAAACGGGGCTTGCTTGAGGAAAAAGAGTTTTCTGAGCTTCTCGAGTGCATCAAAGAGCTTCCCAAATCCATTCAGGATGCGCTGGATATGAACCCGGCGGTTCCGAGCCTTGCGAAAAAGTATTATAAAGCGAAAGCCCTGTTCTTCATCGGCCGCAACACCGATTATGCAGTTGCGCTTGAGGGTGCGCTGAAGATGAAGGAAATCTCCTATATTCATGCGGAGTCTTATGCTGCGGGAGAGCTGAAGCATGGCACGATTGCGCTGATCGATGAGCATCAGCCTGTCATTGCGCTGTGCTGCAACCGTAGATTGCAGGAGAAAACCATGAGCAATATCGTGGAGGTCAAGGCACGCGGCGCAGAGGTTCTTGCTGTTACCACAAAGGGAAATCAGAGTATTGTATCTGTTGCGGACGATGTGATCTATATTCCGCAGGTGCAGTCGTTACTGGCTGCTGCGGTAGAAATTATTCCTTTACAGCTGCTTTCCTACTATGTAGCTAAGGAAAACGGCTGCGATATTGATAAGCCGAAGAATCTGGCAAAATCCGTCACAGTAGAATAAGGTGAAACAAATGACAAAGTATATTTTCGTAACCGGCGGCGTGGTGTCTGGCCTAGGCAAGGGTATCACGGCGGCGTCTCTTGGCAGACTTCTGAAGGCAAGAGGTTACAAGGTGGCGGCGCAGAAGCTTGATCCCTATATCAATGTCGATCCCGGCACCATGAGCCCGTATCAGCACGGAGAGGTCTATGTTACCGAAGACGGTGCGGAGACCGATCTGGATCTGGGCCATTATGAGAGATTCATTGATGAGGATTTGAACAAGTATTCCAATCTGACCACCGGCAAGGTCTACTGGAATGTTCTGAATAAGGAACGCCGCGGAGAGTATCTCGGCTCCACAGTGCAGGTCATTCCGCACGTTACCGATGAAATCAAAGAGTTTGTCTACAGCGTAGGCAAAAAAACAGAGGCTGATATCGTCATTACGGAAATCGGCGGCACCATCGGTGATATTGAGTCCCAGCCTTTCCTGGAGGCGGTACGTCAGATCTCATTAGAGGTCGGTCGTGAGAACAGCCTCTTTATCCATGTGACGCTGGTGCCGTTCCTGCGCGGTTCGGATGAGCACAAGTCCAAGCCCACACAGCATTCGGTCAAGGAGCTGCAGGGCATGGGCGTCAATCCGAATATCATTGTCCTGCGCTGCGATGAGCCGCTGGAACCCTCTATCTTTAAGAAAATTTCCCTGTTCTGCAACGTAAAGCAGGACTGCGTGATTGAAAATATCACGCTGCCCTGCCTCTATGAGGCACCGCTGATGCTGGAAGAATCTGATTTTTCCGGTGTCGTATGCCGCGAGCTCGGCCTTGAGGCAAAAGAGCCTGACCTTTCCGAGTGGAACGATATGGTCGGCAGAATCAAGTCCTGCAAGGATACCGTGCATATCGGTCTGGTCGGTAAATATGTCGCCTTGCATGATGCTTATCTGTCTGTCGCCGAAGCGCTGCGCCATGCAGGGTACTATCATAATGCCAATGTCGATATTCAGTGGATCGACTCAGAAGAACTGAATGAAGAAAACGTAGGGGAGAAGCTTTCTGCCCTTGATGGAATCATCGTTCCCGGCGGCTTCGGCAGCCGAGGCATTGAAGGTATGGTTCTGGCGGTAAAATATGCCCGCGAAAACGGCGTGCCGTTCTTTGGCATCTGCCTTGGTATGCAGATCGCCGTGATCGAATATGCAAGGAATGTTGCAGGTCTTCAGGACGCAAACTCCGGCGAATTTGATGAGCACTGCAAAAACAAGGTCATCGACTTCATGCCCGGTCAGAGCGACACGATTGCCAAGGGCGGCACACTGCGCCTTGGCGCTTATCCCTGTGCCATCGTCCCCAATACATCTATGGAGCGCTGCTATGGAAAGAGCGTGATTTCTGAAAGACACCGCCACCGTTATGAATTCAATAACGACTATCGTGAAGTTTTGCAGGATGCAGGTCTGGTTCTGAGCGGCCTGTCTCCCGATGGCAGACTCATTGAGACGGCGGAATTGTCTGACCGCCCCTTCTATGTCGGTGTGCAGTATCACCCGGAATTTAAGAGCCGACCCAACCGGCCGCATCCGCTCTTCAAGGGCTTTATCGGTGCGGCTTTGCAGAAAAATACAGAAAAATGCTGATGGGGTGAAGAACCAATGCACATGAATAGAAAACTCATTCTGGAAGACGGACAGGAATTCTACGGCGAAGCCTTCGGAAGTCTTGACAACCGCGTCTGTGAAATTGTGTTCAACACCTCTATGGTCGGCTATCAGGAGATTCTGTCAGACCCCTCCTATACCGATCAGGCGGTGGTGATGACCTATCCGCTGATCGGCAACTACGGCATGGCGGACGATGATTATGAAACGGAGCTTCCTACCATAGGCGCTTTGATCGTGCGGGAATACAATGATGAGCCGTCCAATTTCAGAAGCAGCGCTGCGCTCTCTGAAATCATGCGCCGGTATGATATTCCCGGTATTTCCGGCATTGATACGCGAAAGCTGACCCGCTCCATCCGTGATTTCGGTTCCAGAAAGGTATTGCTGACCGATGCCGCGACAACAAAAGAAGAGGGGCTTCGCATTCTGCACCAAACGGAGCTGCCCCATAATGCTGTCAGCCGTGTCAGCTGCCCGGAGGCGGTCACTTCTCCTGCTTCGGAGGAACGCTTTCATGTTGTGGCGATCGACTGCGGCATGAAAAAGAATATTGTCCGCAGTCTCAACCGGCTTGGCTGCCGTGTAACGGTCGTGCCGTGGAATACAACGGCAGAAGCGATTTCTGCGCTGCATCCTGATGGTGTATTTATTTCCAACGGGCCGGGAGATCCTACCGATATCCCGGAGACCATTTCTACGATTCGCTCCCTTCTGAGGAAATATCCGCTTTTCGGAATCTGCCTGGGGCATCAGATCATTGCACTGGCCTACGGCGCCAAAACCTATAAGCTCAAATTTGGTCATCGCGGCGGCAATCATCCTGTCAAAAATCTGGAGACGGGAAAAATTGAGATCACCTCGCAGAATCATTCCTACGCGGTAGATCAGCAGAGCCTCAAGGATACGCCTCTGAAAGTCACCCATACCAATCTGCTTGATGGAACAGTGGAAGGCCTCAGCTGTGACAAAGATCAGGTGTTCAGCGTGCAGTACCACCCTGAAAGCGCACCTGGCCCGCAGGACAGCGGCTACCTTTTCCACCGCTTTATCAAGATTATGGAGGAGAACCAACGTGCCTAAAAGAACGGATATCAAAAAAATACTGGTCATTGGTTCCGGGCCGATCGTGATCGGTCAGGCGGCCGAATTTGACTATGCGGGCACGCAGGCCTGTCTGGCGCTCAAGGAAGAGGGCTATGAGGTCATTTTGTGCAATTCCAATCCTGCAACGATTATGACCGATACGTCCGTAGCGGACAAGGTGTATATGGAGCCGCTGACGCTGGAATACATCGCCAAGATCATCCGCTATGAGCGCCCGGATGCCATCGTCCCCGGCATCGGCGGGCAGACCGGCCTGAACCTCGCCATGCAGCTCCAGAAAAAGGGCATTCTGGAAGAATGTCAGGTGGAGCTGTTAGGCACCAGCAGCGAGAGTATCGAGCGGGCGGAGGACCGGGAGCTTTTTAAGGAAATGTGCCAGAGTATCGGCGAGCCGGTCATTCCGTCTGAAATCACCTACAGTCTGGACGAGGCGAAAAAGGCCGCGGAGGATATCGGCTACCCCGTGGTGCTGCGCCCCGCCTTCACGCTGGGCGGCACCGGCGGCGGCGTCGCCAACCATGAAGGAGGACACATCGACAACGGCCTGAACGGCTTCCGCCTCCCCCC
>JAZQOW010000102.1:0-15607 GCA_045628065.1 Faecousia sp. | reverse complement strand
CCTGTCTACCTATTCCAGCACTTCCGCATAGCACACTCAAGTGCTCCATTATTATAATGACTAAAGCCCCTTTTGTCAACACTATTTTTTGCAATTTCAGAGCATTTCTGAAAATCCAAACATTTTGCCGCCATTCTTCCCGGCATAATGAAATGTTGTTGTAGACGTAATGCCGTTTCTTTCAACCGCTCATACGGAATATTCGACTGAATATCCAGCTGCGGCAGGGATTTATTCTCAGCGAAAGGGAAGATTTCCCCCGGTGCAGGCCGTTTTTTTCACACAGTCCACAGGTTATCCACATTCAAGCCTATCATTCTTCCTGCATATCGTGTTGACATAAAGCAATCAGCAGGCTACATAACAAATTCCTCTATTTCCTCGGCGGATAATTCGGGCTGAAGCGCACGGTTCAGCGCCTGAGAGAGCATTTTTGACATTCCCTCCACTGCTGCATCAATATCCGCGCCGGTCACGATCAGTCCTGAGGCCGCCTCTCCCAGATCTGTCACCGTCGGAACGCCCAGCGAAAGCACGCGAACACCCAGACTTTCCCTGTGAAAACCTGCCTGCCGGTTGCCGACGCCGGAGCCGGGATGGATTCCGGCATCAGACAGCTGCACGACCGTACCGATCCGGCTGACCTCTGCCGCCGCCAGTGCATCCACCGCGATCACCTGCGAAGGTCTCATTCGCTCCACCACGCCGCGCACAATGGCAAGGCTTTCCATCCCCGTCTGCCCCTGCACACCGGGACACAGCGCCATTACCGGGCGAAGATAGGGGAAGGACAAATGATTGGTCACCAGAAGCTGCTCCACCGTTCGCACACCCAGCGCATCCGGCGTCACCATACGGTTTCCAAGCCCGACCACAAGGACACTCCCCGCTACATCCCCAAGCATCTGCCGAATGGCCTTCGCCAGCTGTGCTGCCGCCTGCTTGCGCACCGCGCCGTGGCGGCTGGACAGCTCCATGGAAATATACGTCCCCTGCGGCTTTCCAAGAGATCGTGCACCCTCGTCGCTTCGGATTTCCAAGGTGGAAATTTTCAGTGCGCCCTGTTCCCGCGTCTGCATTTGCACACCCGCGATTTGCTCTCCCTGCGCCGCCTTCTCCCACATGGCGTGGGCTTCCATGGCCAGATCGGTTCGTTTCATGTACATCCCTCCCGGCATAGAATTCCCCAAAAACATAGACTTATGCCGAACTATGGGAGAAAAAACAGCCGAAAGCCTTGCATTGTTTGTAATTATTTGTTACAATGTTTTTACCGAATTTTAATGAAACCGGGTGCTGTTATGAAATTGATTTCATGGAATGTGAATGGTCTTCGCGCATGCGTTAAAAAGGGTTTTGCGGATTTCTTTGCCGAGGCACAGGCTGACTGCTTCTGCGTGCAGGAAACCAAAATGCAGCCCGGCCAGCTGGAGCTGGATACCCCCGGCTACAGCCAGTACTTTAACAGCGCAGAGAAAAAGGGCTATTCCGGCACCGCCATCTTCTCTAAACTCACGCCTCTGTCCTGCACCTATGGCATCGGTGTAGAAGCGCTCGATCATGAGGGCCGCGCCATCACGCTGGAATTTGAACATTTCTATCTCGTCACCTGCTATACCCCCAATGCGCAGGATGGTCTGAAGCGTCTGGATTTCCGCATGGCATGGGAGGATGCCTTCCGCGAATATCTGTGCCGACTGGATCAGAAGAAGTGCGTCATTGCCTGCGGCGACCTCAATGTGGCGCATCAGGAAATCGACCTCAAAAACCCCGGCCCCAACCGCGGAAATGCCGGATTCTCGGATGAAGAGCGCGGCAAATTCACCGATCTTCTCGCCGCCGGCTTTACCGATTCGTTCCGTCTTCTCAACCCCGATGCAACCGGTGCCTACTCCTGGTGGAGTTACCGCGCCAATGCCCGCGCCAACAACGCAGGCTGGCGTATTGACTATTTTGTGATTTCCAACCGTCTTGCCCCCTTTGTGGAGGCAGCCCCGATTTATTCCGATGTGTTCGGCTCAGACCACTGCCCGGTGGGACTGATTCTGGACGAGAAAGGAGCTTTTGCATGAAACGCAAACTCACACAGCGGCTGGCAGCTCTGATCCTATGCTTCGCTCTGCTGCTGGCTCTGTCACCCTCCTGCCTTGCCTATAGCGGCGTGAGCAGCTGGGCACAGGCAGAGGTAAATGCCGCCGATGCACTCGGCATCATCCCCCAATCGCTGCAAACGATTCCCCTTTCCAATGCGATGACCAGAGCGGATATGTGCCATATGGCGGTAAACCTCTTCAAAACCATCACCGGCTCGACCCTCTATCCTGCGGACACCAGCCATTTTACCGACACGAAAGACTGGGATATCTGCGTTGCCTTCGAATTGGGTCTGGTCAGCGGCTACACCGACGGTACCTTCCGTCCGGACAAGCAGATCACCCGGCAGGAGTTCTCCAAGATCGTGGAGAATCTTCTGACCACGCTGGGCTGGTCGGAAGCACGGCAGGTTCTGAGCGCCTTCTCCGATGATACGCTGGTTGCCGCCTGGGCTGAGGATGCCGCTGCACGGATGGTCTCCCTCGGGATCGTCACCGGCTCCTCCGGCAATACGCTCAAGCCGCTCGGCAACACCTCTGTGGAACAGGCCTGCGCCATGTTCCTACGCACCTTCAACCTTCTAAACGAAACCCTCGGCTTCGGCATCAGCGGTGCAGCCGAATCCATTGAGGAATACATCCCCACCTACACCGGCACCAGCAGCTGGGCAAGAGAAACCGTAAAGGAAATGGACCTTCTGGGTCTGATCCCCGATTCTCTCAAATACTGCGTCATGAACGCACCCATCACCCGCGAGCAGATGTGCGACCTTGCCCTTTGCACCTACTGCACACTCACCGGCAATACGCCGAAAACCCCGGCGCCGATGTTCACAGACACCGCCTCCCCTTCTGTTGCACAGGCCAACGCACTGGGTCTGGTCAACGGCTACCCCGACGGCACCTTCCGCCCTGACCGGCTGCTTACCCGCCAGCAGTTTTTCCGCATCACCGATAATCTGATGACCGCCTGCGGCTATGCAGAAGAGGATGACGCCTCGCAGATTCAAACCAGCTTCACCGATGGCAGCGCCGTCTCCGGCTGGGCATGCGCGCCCATTGCCCTGCTCCACCGCATGGGCATTCTGAACGGCAATACCAGAGGCGAAGTCACGCCGACCAGCAAAACCACCTGCGAGCAGGCCATAGCCATGCTCATGCGCACCTACGCTCAGGTAACTGACTGGTGTGCGGCACATCCGCTCATGGAGATTCAAGGCCCCCTGACCTCACCGAACAAGGCGCTCGAAGCTGTGGCGCTGGCGATGAGCTTTGTGGGCTACCCCTACACCTGGGCCGGCGACAGCCCCGAAGAGGGCTTTGACTGCTCCGGCCTTGTGTACTATGTCTACGGTCAGTGCGGCTACACGCTGGGTCGAACCGGCGACGCGCAGGCAAAAAACGGCATTGCAGTCTCCTCCAATGACATGAGACCCGGCGATATTCTGGTCTTTGCTTCCAAGTCCTCCGGCTCTATTCAGCACGTTGGCATCTACATCGGCGACGGTAAGATGGTACACGCCCGAAACAGCAAATACGGCGTGGATGTCAATGCAATTGATTACGACAGCAGCTACTACCTCTACGGTGTCCGCCGCATCGTCTATTGATACTGCTTTTCCGCGCACAGGCAAATCTGATCCCCGACCCAGGCCGCCCGAAGCTTTTCCGGCGCGGCAGGGAATTCTATGGGTGTATCTGTCCGCCATGCAACGGCCTCCTCCCAGCCCGTGCTGGTATATCGGACAAGCGCCTCCCAAGCCCCGTCTGCCTCGCACCACGCCACGGCATAGGCTGGCAGCTCCGGAAGGCTCCTCCTGCTCAGCCGCTTTGTGAGAGAAAGCGTTGCCCCCTGCGGAGAGAATACGCCGAGACTTTGCCCATCCGGGAGATACAGGCGGACAATGCCTTCGCAGGCAGGAAGCTCTGCACGAAGAATGCGGTACAGACCGTCATCCTCTGCACAAAGGGTGCCTGCTGCCTGTCCCTTCCGATAAATCCTGATATTCATAAAAAACGCGCCCCCTTGCATCGTATGCAGGGAGGCGCTTTGTTATCTCAGGTTTTTTTAATGAACTGGCAGCCGCATTTCGGGCAGTGGATATTGATTTTTCCGCGGCCGCGGGGGACGGGTACCGTCTGATGGCATTGGGGGCAGGAAAAGAAGCGGTTGTCCCGATCCTTCAGGCGCGTAAAAAACTGCACAAACTTCTGGTTTTCCTGCCTGCGGCGGGAAATATTGCGGGAAAACATTCTGAAAATCAGAAATCCCAGCGGGATATAGGAAAGTGGCGTCAGGTAGGGCACACTCGTGAACATTGCCAGCAAGGTAAGCAGAATTCCCGCTGCGAGAAGCGCTGTATTCAGTTGATCCGGACCGTAGCGGCCAAACATAAATTGCGCAAAGCGCTGCTTCCATCGCTGCATCATGAATCTTCACCTACAGTACAGTATTTGTATATAACTTTTTCTATATTGTGCATTACTTTTTATATTATATTAAGATTTGTTATTTTTGCAACCGCTTAATGAGATAGTTTACGAATTGTTCACTTTTTCCCCGGCAGGCTCAGAACCGCGACAGCACAAAGGAGCAGGAAAATGCCGGCGATGCCGTCAAATCCAATGCGCTCCCGGTAGGCGATCACGCCCACCAGCGCACCGGCTACCAGCTCCAGAGAGGCAATGACGGAGGCTCTTCCCGCCTCCAGACAGCACAGGCCGCGGGTATAGAGCAGGTATGCCGCAAAGCCGGTGGTTAAGCCGAGCAGCGCCATTGGCAGAAGCAGTGCAGGCTCCTCCATGGCGCAGGCCACGATCTGCCCGGGTCTGGCAAGCAGCAGGCAGGCCAGGGCGCAGAATACAAAGGAATAGAAAGTGATCGTCCAGCTGTCATAGCCGCGCTCCAGTGCCGCACGGCTGAAAATGGAGTAGAGTGCATAGCTCAGGCCGGAGCCCAGACCCAGCAGGAGGGCTCTGGGCGTGAGAGAAAGCTGTCCCCTCGCTATACCGGAAACCAGCGCACAGCCGCAGAATGCAAGAACCAGCGCCAGAAGCTTCCGCTTCGTCATCGCCTCGCGGAAAAACAGCAGGCTGAAGAGCATCACAAAGGTGGGTGCAGTGTAAAGAAGCGTACCCGCAATGGCAAGGCTGGTTGCCTGCACCGTCTCGGAATAGCAGAAGTTCATGCACAGCAGGCTCAGGATCCCAGCACCTGCAAAAAGCCACAGATCCTGCCGCCGGACGGACAGCTTTTCCCGCTGAAACAGCAGAAGATAGGCCGCCATTGCCGCAAGTCCGATGCCCATGCGTGTCAGGGCAATATCCCATGTGCTCAGGCCTGCCGCACGCAACCTGCGCACATAAAGTCCGATAGTGCCCCAAAAGATGGCAGCCAACAGAACATAAGCCGTGCCGAGAATCGCATTATTCTTTATTTTCTTCATAATATTTACAGTAAGGTGCAAGCGTGCACAGGCCGCATTTCGGTGCGCGGGCAATACAGACCGCCCTGCCATGCAGCACGATCCGGTGGCAAAAATCTGAGCTTTCCTTCGGCGGCAGGATAGCGCGAAGCTGCGTCTCCACCTTGACGGGGTCTTTTCCCTTTGCCAGCCCCAGAAGATTGCAAATGCGGATGCAGTGGGTATCGCACACCACCGCCCCCTCCATGCCGTAGAGGTCGCCCAGAAGGAGATTGGCTGTCTTACGTCCCACGCCGGGCAGCTTCAAAAGCTCCTCCATATGGTCACGCACCTTTCCGTCATAGTCATTTTGTAGCGTCTGGCAGGCCAGAACAATGTCCCTGGCCTTCTGCCGGAAGAAGCCGCAGGAATGAATATAGCTCTCCACCTCGTCAACCTCCGCCCCGGCAAAGGCCTCCAGCGTCGGATAGCGGGCAAAGAGGGCAGGCGTGACCAGATTGACTCTCGCATCGGTACACTGCGCAGACAGGCGCACCGCGATCATCAGCTCATAATCCTTCCCGGCATGCAGTGCGCAGGGAGCATCGGGATATTCCTGCTTCAAAGCGCCAATGATCCCATCGACCCGTTTCGTAAGCTCCATGTGCATTCCTCCTTTTTTGACAGTATAGCATATTTTTCGGCCATTCGCAATCGCTCCTCCCTCTTGCACATCCTGTACAAATAGAGTAAAATAAGAAAAAGCTTCAGAAAGGAGGCATCCGCCATGTATCAGCCTCTGGCAGACGAGCTGCGTCCGACCACACTCGATGAGGTCTATGGGCAGGAGGAAATTCTCGCGCCCGGGAAAATGCTCCGCCGCATCATCGAATCCGGCAACATTCCGAACCTGATTTTCTACGGTCCCTCCGGCACTGGAAAAACCACGGTCGCCAATATCATCGCCGACCGCACCCAGCGAAAGCTCTATAAGCTCAACGCCACCACGGCTACCACTGCCGACATCCGCCAGATCGTCTCTGAGCTCGATACCATGCTGGCACCCAACGGTGTGCTCCTGTATCTCGACGAGATCCAGTCCTTCAACAAAAAGCAGCAGCAAACCCTGCTCGAGCACATCGAAAACGGAAAAATCACCCTGATTGCCTCCACAACAGAAAATCCCTATTTCTACGTCTTCAACGCCATTCTCAGCCGCTCCACGGTGTTTGAATTTAAGCAGATCACCGCAGAAGCTGCCATTCAGGCCGTCCGGCGTGCCGTTTCCTATATGGAGACAAAAACCGGACTCACGAGCGAATGTGAGCCGGGCGCTCTGGAGCACATTGCCTCCTCCTGCGGCGGCGATCTGCGTAAGGCGCTCAATGCGGTTGAGGTTCTGTTCTCCGCCGCCGGAATCGGGAGCAGCCTTCTGCGCATCACACTGGACGATGCCAAAACCGTCACCCAGCGCTCCGCCATGCGCTACGACCGGGAGGGCGACAGCCATTTTGACTGTCTCTCCGCCCTCATGAAGTCCATCCGCGGCTCTGACCCGGACGCCGCCATTCACTATCTGGCAAGATTTCTGGAAGCAGGAGACCTGCCCTCGTGCTGCCGCCGCATTCTATGCTCGGCCTGCGAGGATATCGGCCTTGCCTATCCGCTGGCCATTCCCATTGTGAAGGCCTGTGTGGACAGCGCCCTGCAATTGGGGCTTCCCGAGGCAAGACTTCCGCTGGCAGATGCCGTCCTGTTCCTTGCCACCTGCCCCAAATCCAATTCCGGCTGCGTTGCCATCGACACCGCCCTGCGCGATGTCAAGCGCGGCAAAACCGGCCCCATCCCCAGAGAGCTGCAAAACGTCCATGCCGACAGCGCAGGACAGGAGCGAGAGCAGGGCTATCTCTACCCCCACAGCTATCCCAACCACTGGGTCGCACAGCAATACCTGCCGGATCAGCTGGTCGGTGTGCATTACTACCAATACGGCGAAAACAAAACCGAGCAGGCCGCCAAGCGGTACTGGGAGCTCATCAAAGGAGGAAACAGTTAATGGATGTACAGCTGGGCGATGTGCTGCTGATGAAAAAGGCGCACCCCTGCGGCAGCAAGGAATGGAAGGTTCTGCGAACCGGCATGGATTTTCGCCTGAAATGCCTTGGCTGCGGACACGAGATCCTGATCGTGCGAAGCAAGGCGGAAAAGAACATCCGGGAAATCCGCCGGGGCTAAAGAATCCTTCGACAGTCCCTGCGCCATTCTCACGCCAAAGCCCCGCAATTGCAGGGTGGAAATGGAACTTCCTCCCCTGCCGTCGGGGAAAATACCGGGAAATTGCATATTGTCACGACAAACAGGCCGCGTTCCGAAAGGAATTGCGACCTGTTTTTTTCATAGGAGGCGGTATCATCGCCGTACAGGCATCCGGACGGAGGCACGGTATGGAAATCTATCTGGACATGGTATTTGCCCTGAACGCGGCAATCAATTATTTGCTCCTGCGCACAAGCGCCGCGCTGTTCGGCAGAACGCCGAGGCGAAGGCGCTCCCTGTTGGCAGCGAGCTTTGGCGGGCTGTATGCCTGTGCCACCTTTTTGCCGGGACTGTCTTTTTTATCGGGGTTTCTGTGGCGAAGCGCGGCACTCGTTATGATGATCGTACTGGCCTACGGAGCCACCCGGAGCGCGGTCTTTCCGGGCGCCGGATTTGCAGCGCTGAGTATGGCAATGAGCGGGCTTATTCTGCTTCTTGGAAGCTCGAGAGTGCGGCTCGCAGGGGGGAGAGTTTACTATGCGCTGGAATTCTCCACGCTGGTGCTCATCGCCGGGGCGGTATATCTTGCCTCCCGCATCCTCCTGTGGGGCACGCTCAGGCATCCGGGCGGGATCGTGTCCGCCGAGCTGAGCCTGCGGGGGAAAAGCATCTGCCTTTCCCTTCTTCGGGATACGGGCAATACGCTCCACGACCCCTTTACAGGAAAAGCCCTCCCGGTCATTGAGTGGGAAACCATCGCAAAGCTCCTGCCCGAGGCCGACCCGCTGCCCGCAGAGCCGGTAGCGGCAATGGAGCGGCTGCACAGGCTCTATCCCGGTCTGTCCGTGCGGCTGATCGTCTATCGCGCCGTGGGAACCGAGCGCGCCATGCTGACGGCAATCAAGTGTGACCGGCTGACGATTGGAAAGACAGTAAAAAAGAATTGTTTCGTGGCGATTTCGCCCACAAGGTTATCGGAACGAGGCGGCTATGAAGGCCTCATTGGGGAAGGAGACTAAGTTGAAGGGTAATATTTCGGCTATTCTTATGCAGATGGGCGTCCTGCGTCCATCCAAGATCATGTACATCGGCGGCAGCGATGTTCTGCCGCCCCCCTTAAAAGGGATGGACGAGCAGCGCATGCTCGAACGTCTGGCGCAGGGGGACGAAGAGGCAAAGCAGATTCTGATCGAACACAATCTGCGGCTGGTCGTCTATATCGCCCGGCGTTTTGAAAACACCGGCGTTAATCTGGAAGACCTGATCTCCATCGGCACCATCGGACTGATCAAGGCCGTGGGCACCTTCCAGCCGGATAAGAAAATCAAGCTGGCGACCTATTCCTCCCGCTGCATTGAAAACGAAATCCTCATGCACATCCGAAAAATCTCCGCGCAGAAAAGCGAAGTCTCTCTCGATGAGCCGATCAACACCGACTGGGACGGAAACGAATTGCTGCTCTCGGATATTCTCGGTACAGATGCTGATGTGGTCATGCGCCCGATGGAGGAGGACGAGGAAAAAACGCTGCTCCACCGTGCACTGCGCCTGCTTACACCCCGGGAGCAGCGGATCGTCTGCTGGCGCTACGGACTGTGCGGGCAGACCGAGCGCACGCAGAAGGAGGTTGCCGATCTTCTGGGCATCTCCCAATCCTACATCTCGCGTCTGGAAAAGCGGATCATGGCAAGACTGCGACGGGAGCTGGATCGGCAGTGGTCGGCATGAAGGTGCTTGCAATTTGGAAAATAATCTCATATAATATTTTCGCAAATGATCTACTGTCAGGGGAAGTGGAACTATGGACAATCTGGAAACCAGAGACATTCCGAAGGCTGCTCTGCGGCGTATTCCCGGTTATCTCGCCTACCTGAAGGCACTCCCGCCCGATGCGCCTGCCAATATCTCCGCTACCGCGCTCGCCGCTGCGCTGGGCATGGGTGACGTGCAGGTGCGCAAGGATCTGGCTATGGTATCCGATGGCGGACGCCCGAAGGTTGGATACAACCGGCGGCTGCTCATTGCCGATATTGAGCAGTTTTTGGGCTACAACAATACCAACGATGCCGTTGTCGTGGGTGCCGGCCGTCTGGGCAGAGCGCTTCTCGGCTACAGCGGCTTTACGGAATACGGGCTGAACATTCTCCGCGGCTTTGATTCTGACCCGGCAATTGTCGGCCTCACCAAATCCGGAAAAATCGTCCGCCCCATGGAGGAACTGGAAGATTTTTGCCGGGAGCACCGCATTCTCATGGGCATCCTCACCGTCCCCGCCGAGCAGGCGCAGAAGGTGTGCAATGATATGATCGCCTACGGCATCCGCGCCATCTGGAATTTTGCCCCGGTGCATCTGGATGTACCCGAAGGCGTCCTCGTGCAAAACGAAAACATGGCGACCTCCCTTGCCGTCCTCTCCAAGCACCTGTCTGCCCAGATCAAGACAAACCCCTGATATTCCCCCTTGCCTTTTCCCGAAAGCTGTATTATAATAATACCGCTTTCGGTAATATGCCGGTATGTCGGAATTGGTAGACGACCGCGACTCAAAATCGTGTGGAGAAATCCGTGTGGGTTCGAGTCCCACTACCGGCACCACGTCGGAGTCAACTGCGCTCGCTCCGCTTCCGTCAGTCTCCTTCGGAGAATGACGGAAGCTGCGTATCGCTTCGTTGCTCCTCCTCTCCCAAATCGAACCCACTGCGTTGGGCTTCGATTTGGGGTTTCTTTTTTGCTGCATTTCCTATCAATGATAGTTCAGTGCAGACCTCTTCTGCTCCCCGACCGGCTCCTCCTTCGGAGATTGCCGGGGGCGTATGCTTCGGAGTTCTTTTTGCCGCATTTCCTATCAATAAGAGTTCTCAGCAGACTGCTTTTGCTCCCCGACCGGCTCCTCCTGCGGAGATTGCCGGGGGGGCGTATGCTTCGGGGAAAATTAAGGCAAGACTTTGCTGTTAGGTGGCAGGCACCCCGTAGGGGCGAACTGTGTTCGCCCGTGCTGTCTTGCATCCATGTGAAAGGTCGGTTGTATCGCCTTGGCAGGCAAGCAACGCTAGCCCCTACGGGGCTGACCGCCATTGAATAACCTTAAGTTGATGACATTGGCTTCGAGGCTCGTTTTTTTGCTGTGAAAAAGGTTTTTTGATTTTTTGAAAAAAACTGTTGACAATTCTGTTTTTTTTGATATAATACAGAAGCTGTCTGAAATGCTGCTGTAGCTCAGTAGGTAGAGCGCATCCTTGGTAAGGATGAGGTCGGCAGTTCGAATCTGCCCAGCAGCTCCAACATTTAGCGCTGAAATCGTCAAGGTTTCAGCGCTTTTGTTATATTATCCGCACTTTTTCAGCAATATGCAGCTTTCGGAAATGCATCATTTTCGGCAGAAACCCACACAGAAACCCACACGGGGAGAAAAAACCGAGCAGAAAATAGCTTCTGCCCGGTCTTTTTTATGCCTGTTTGAGTGCTTCACGAAAAATATTTGAAGCCCGCTTCTTGCTTTCTTCGCTTGCATGGGCGTATGTGCGGAGCGTTACGGCTGTATCGGCATGACCCAGAATCTCCGAAACACTGACCACATCCGCACCCGAAGTGATAGCAATGCTTGCAAAGCTATGGCGCAGCTTGTGCGGGTGCATATGCTGGACACCGTACCGCTTGGAAAACATCTGCATATATCTTTCCGGGCTTTGGGGGAACATCGCTTCGCTTGACCCATCCTGCGTGAAAACATATTCGGAAATAGCCATGCTTGCCTGATCGTGCCGGAGCTGCTTCAAGAGCGCCATTACAGAGGGGTCAACATCAATCACCCGCTGCCGTCCGCTTTTTGGAGTAGAAACGTAAACACCTTTATCCCGTGTATAATTCAGGCTTTGTGCAATCGTTATCTGATTCTTTGCAAAATCCACATTGCGCCATGTCAGGCCGCAGCATTCGCCGCGCCGTATTCCTGTATCAACCATCAGACGAACAAGCGCTTGCCATTTCAACGGCTCTGCATCAAGGCACTTGAAGATATACCGCAGTTCATCAATGGTGAATGCTTCAACCTCTGTTTTCAGCTTCTCATCTTTTCGCGCCTTTGGGCGCTGCACTTTGCCCATCGGATTAACCATGATCGTGTCGGACAAATACGCCATTTTGAAAAGCAGATTCAGAATCGTGTAGAGCTTGACCGCGCTTGCGTGTGCGTGGTCTTTCTGGAAGTCAAGCAGAAGCGCCGTAATCTGCGCGGGTGTAATCTCTGGCAGCTTCAGATCCCCCAGCACCGGGTAAATATGGGCATTAAGCATAATCTGGAAGCTGGAGCGGGTGTTTTCTGAGCAAGTAACCGACTTTGCGGGCATGAATACTTTTTCGCCGTATTGCTTCAAGGTGAGAATCTTTGCAGCTTCCTGGGCGGCCTTTTCCTTTTCGGCTTTGACTTCTTCCCGGCTGAGCACTTCACCGCTTGCAATTCGCCGCTCAAAATCTGCCACTTGCCGCGCAAGTTCTTTCTCAATAGCCCGCTTGCTCCATCCGTCAGGAATATACCAGCGTGTAGATAATTCTGCCCGGTCTCTGGAAGGACGGCAGCGGATTTCATAAAAACGTCTACCGTCTTTCGTTTCTTTCAACCTTGTGCTTGCCATTAATTGCAATCCCCTTTCTATTCTTCCTGCAATTCTTGATTTGGTTCTTCAGGAGCATAATTGCGAACCATATAATTTGTATAATAAGAACCATGATTTTTCTCAAATAGAATAGATTTACAAGGATATCCGCGTTGAGTGATTAGCCTTAATGTTGTTGCTGCACGCCAATCCAGATAATCTGCTGGGTACATATCTTTAGAGGTGCGGATTTTTGAACGTTTGCAAAAAGCATAGTACAAATCAAGATTAAACTCGTGAAAATAATCGGAACAGAGCAGCGCATCTATTGCATAAGTTTTTATCTCGTTTTCTTCCACTTCTGTATTTAGTGCCTGTAATGCTATATCAGAAAGTCCCGTAAATTGGCTCATTTCTTGAAAAACCGCTTCTGGATTTTGTATACCTGTTATTCCGAGCAGCCAATCAGCAGAAACATTGTAAAAATCAGCAAAAACAATAAGATATTCAAGTCTCATTCCCATATTGCTGCCAAATTTTTTGTGTTTTTCGCCAATTACTTCATAATTTATTAAACTGTCTCGTGAAATGTTTATTTTATATTTGTCGAGGATTGCTTTTGCAAGAGCATCGTGTGATAGCCCCGCATTTATCCGGCAATCACGAAGTCTTTTTGCAATCATTCTTGATCTTTCATCATCCACGCTATTACCTCCATTGGAAAATAATCAACTAAGTGCCAAATATGGCGCAAACATTATCTTGCTCTACTTGATATTTGCTGAAAATTAAGCTAAAATATCATCGTTATCATCATACTACTTGAAAAAAATCAATTTGTCAATGGAGGAAATACATATGTTCAAGAAAAATTTAAAAATCCGTGAAGCGGCAAAATCTGCGGGTGTTCCCTTGTGGGCAATTGCGGGAGCACTCGGCATTTCCGAGCCGACAATGACGCGAAAAATGCGCCGCGAATTGCCCGCAGACGAACAGGAAAAGATTTTGGGAGTTATTGGCAAGATCGCAAATGAACGGGGGTGAATCCATGCAGCAACAGTTTGTAGGAATCCGCGAAGCGGCAAACATGACCGGTCTTTCCATGTATTACCTTCGCAACGGCTGCCGCGCCGGAACGCTGCCCTGCATCATGTGCGGGAATCGGTACAAGGTGAACTTGCCCGCACTTTTGGAGCAGATGAACCGCGAAAGCTCTTCGCAAGCCCACAGGGGGTGATCGTTTGGCAAAACAGCCCGGCGTTATGATCTACTATGAGATCACAGAGATGGTTGATTGCCTGACGATGGAGCAGAGAGGGGAGCTTCTGACCGCTATCTTGCACTACGGGCAGGATGGCAAAATATGCGAGCTTTCCCCAATGACCGCAATGTTGTGGAAACTGGTTAGCTCAAAAATTGACAGAGATATTAAATCTTATGCCGAGAAATGCGAGAAGTACAGAAGAAACAGATCGTCAACAATGGTTAACAATGGTCGACCATCGTTAACGACGGTCAACGATCCGGCAGCAACCGTAACCGAAACCGTAACCGAAACCGTAACCGAATTATCAATAAATGATAATAATAAGGCGCATTCTGCGCCGCGTAAAAAAGAAAAAAGCGCATCTGCGATTTTCAAGGAGTTTGCCGGAGATAACGCAGAACTCATGGAGGCGATAGCTGCTTTCAAGGAAATGCGGGAAAGAAAGCGGGCACCTATCACGCCGAGGGCGGCGAAAATGATTATCGCAGAACTAAAGAAACATCCAGAATGCCAATGGGTGCCGATGCTCAATCAATCAACGGTAAACTCATGGACTGGTATTTATCCTCCTAAGGCAGATGTTTCGGCGCAGAGACGGTCAAACGATCAACGCGGTACATCAAGCCTTGATATTCTGGCGAAATTACAGAGGGAGGGCGCATTTAGTGACTTGGAATGAATTTTTGAGTGGATATGCTATTTTGCAAAGCGAATACCCGGACACTTTCCGTGGTATGTCTCAAGACCTGATTCAGGCCAAAGCCCGCCTTTGGTTCGATTCTTTCAAGTGTGAGGACGGTGATCTATTCGCCGCAGTAATTCGAAAGCACATCAGCACCAGCACAGACCGCTTCATGCCAAACATTGGCATAATTTCCGAAGAACTGCGGCAGGCGAAAGACCAGCAAGAGCAGGTCTTTGAGCAGGAATGGGAAACTGTCCAGATTGCTATGAGAAATAGCACCTACAACAGCCGCGAAGAATTTGACGGTCTTTCTCCCACGATGAAGCGGGCACTTGGGAGCGCTTCCCGGCTGCATGAATTAGCATTGATGGACAACAGTGCCCTTCAATATGCCCGCCACGATTTGGAGCAGGCTTATGTTGCCGAACGGCAGCGGGAACACACGGCAGCCAAAACGCCGCAGAACGTCCGGGACTTGCTGGAGCCGCCCGCCCCTGCTGCCGCTCTGGACACGCCGAAGGTTCAGGACGATTCACCGCAGCCCATTGAAGCGCCGTGTGCATCGGCGGCAAGCGCGCGGGAATTTGCAGCGCGTTGCAAGGACGCGATTGTTGAGAATATGGCACCGAAAGGACGTAAGGAATCCGGGCTTGTCACGCCGGAGCAGAAAACGGCGGCAATGGCACGTTTGCGAGAATATGAGATGCAGGGGGCAGAATGATGATTCACGAATATCTTCACAAGGGAGCTGGGAACGCCCAGAGCACCGGAGAACTGTGTGCCCTTCTGGGCATGGAACCCCGCGAGCTACGAAAAGCTGTAGAGAAGGAACGCCGGGAGCATATCCCGATTTGCGCCACCACCAGAGGAAAACGCCGGGGGTATTACCTTGCAGCCAACAAGGAAGAAATGCGGCGCTATTGTTCCAGTCTTCTGCATCGTGCCGGAGAGATTCACAAGACCCGCCGCTCTTGCATGGCGGCAATGGACAGCTTGCCGGGGGAATGATTCAGCCCGCTGTCACGCGAAAAAAAGACGAACTGCACCGGGGTGTAATATCATTACCCAGCACAGTTTGCGGATAGAACATGCGCAGGGACAGCGCCCAGCGCCCCAGAAAGGACATTACATAGACCGACGAAGCGGGCAACCGTTCCGGGGCTGCCCGATTCATGCGATATAGCGTAATTGTTTCAGGTGCGATTGAATTTCGTAAATCCATTATAGCACCTTGGAGGCAACTATGCAAACCGAACACACGAACGAAGGACTTGCTATTCTGATTCAGGACGGACACACAGAGCTGTACT
>JAZQOW010000101.1:0-2063 GCA_045628065.1 Faecousia sp. | reverse complement strand
GGATGCTGAACAACATGTCGCAGGAAGAGCTCGCTGAACGAGCCAGCACTAACCGGGTGCATATCAGTAACATAGAGCGCGGTGAAAAAACACCCAGCTTGGAAATGATTATCGGTATTGCAAATGCCTTACTGTATACTTCATTAGTTGAAAACGACATCTAAAACGATAATTCAACGAACACCCACAACTCCAACGAACACTCCAAAATCCAACGATTACCCATAACGCCAACGAACCGAGGCATATTGGGTCGGGGCAAACAAGTTCATAAAGCAGAAAAAAGCCGGTCCCGGAGATGATCCAGGATCGGCTTTCTGCGCTAAAGATACTGAAAATATAGGGATTTTCATAGGAATACGGTATTTCTCCGTGAAATAGGCAAAAAAATAAGGACCCATATTCTATCAAAATATGAGTCCTTATGTGGTGGAGCTGAGGGGAATCGAACCCCTGTCCGAAAGCAACTTGACAAGACTTTCTTCGGGCGTAGTTTGTTATTTACATTCCCTCGCCTGCACGCGAACAAACACGCTTACAGACTTGGTAGCTTCATGATGCATGGCACGCGCAAAGCTTAGCGTACTCACGGTCACCACTCAATCACGCCCTATCCCGGCTCGTGGTCCTTCCGGGTAGGACGGGCGCCATTAATTAGGCAGCCAGTGCGTAGTTATTGTTGTCAGTTAATTTAGACAAATTGCCCGTTTTATAGAGGCCAGGCGCCTCTGCCCGCTTATCCGGCCTCACTGCCCCCGTCGAAACCAGTGCAGCCCCTCGTCGAAATCAGGCTTTCCAGAACGAATCCTCGCAAGCGAGGCTTCTTTTCCTGCAAGCCTGTTTCTCCTCTCCAAATCACAAACGCTACGCTGGTTTGTGATTTGGTATCAAAACGCGAAAATCGCGCTGAGGAAAAATTATGTTCTGGCAGCCGGGATCATCCACTTCATGGGGAGAATCTTGGCGACCACGCGATAGAACTTATAAAATGCTTTGGGCGTGTAGAATGTTCTGCCGCGTTTTGCGGCCCGCAGTGTTCCGGAAACGACTTTTACAGGATCACAGTAGGGCAGCGTCTTGAAAGTTTTGGAATTGCCGCGGATTTTTGCAATGTCCAAAAACTCTGTATCCATAGGCCCGGGGCAGACGGCGGTAACCGAAATGCCCTTCGGCTTCAGCTCATCCGCAAGCCCTCCGGTAAAGGAGGAAATATAAGCTTTACTGGCGGAATAGACCGTCATACGCGGATTCGGGCAGAAGGATGCGATGGAAGAAATGTTAATGATCATGCCGCTGCTCGGCATATAAGGAAGCACGGTATTGACCATCAGCGTAGCAGCCCGTACGTTCAGATCGATCATGCGCATCTGCGTATCATTTGATACTTCGCCGAGATTACCCAATGTGCCGCAGCCGGCGTTATTGACAAGCAGCTTGACCTGTGGATGTTCTGCTGTAAGCAGCTCGGAGAGCTCCTTGAAACTGCGCGGGTTGCACAGATCCATGCCGATACAGCGAACCTTCACGCCGGGCAGCTGTTCAGCCAGCTCTTCCAAAAGGCTTATCCGCCGGGCGATGAGCCAAAGCGTATCGATTTCCGGAATCTGCTGCGTGATCTGCTTTGCAAATTCCATTCCGAGACCGGCGGACGCACCGGTGATTATCGCAATCATCAGAATCTCCCGTAGGGATCCTTAAGTTTATCCGGCTCGGGATAGGTTTCGCCCTTGGTATCAACAGTAACAGTTGCAATCTTCTGCTCGGTCAGCGGACGGTCGTTGTAGTCGACCTTGGTGGCTGCGATTTTGTCAACAACATCCATGCCCTCGATGACCTTGCCGAAAGCGGCATACTGACCGTCAAGATGCTTGGCGTCTTCGTGCATGATAAAGAACTGGCTGCCTGCAGAATTGGGGGAAGAGGAACGGGCCATAGACAGAACACCGCGCTTGTGCTTGAGGTCGTTCTTGACGCCGTTGTAAAGGAACTCTCCCTTGATGCAGTAGCCGGGGCCGCCCATGCCGGATCTTAGCGGGCAACCGACATGAATCATAAAACCGGAA
>JAZQOW010000100.1:0-4038 GCA_045628065.1 Faecousia sp. | reverse complement strand
GAGCATAAGGATTGGGCTTGCACCGAGGAAATGATGAAGCTGACCAAGGACGGCAAGGCTCTGTACATGCACTGCCTGCCCGCCGACATCACCGGTCTGAGCTGCAAGGAAGGCGAAGTTGATAACTCCGTGTTCGATCGTTATATCGTTCCCCTGTACAAGGAAGCTTCCTACAAGCCCTATATCATCGCTGCTATGATCTTCATGGCCCAGGTCAAGGATCCCGTCAAGGCCTTGATGAAGCTGGACGCTGCTGATGAGCATCGCAAGCTGTTCTAATTCAGGCTATGATAGCGGGAGGCATCCCCTCCCGCTATCTTCAATGTGTGAACAAAAAGAGGTAGAATAAAATGGGAAAGAGAATTGTTATTGCTTTGGGCGGCAATGCTCTGGGCACCACTCTGGCTGACCAGGCACAGGCTGTCAAGACCACTGCTAAAGCAATCGTAGATTTGATCGCCGAGGGGAATGAGGTTGTCGTGGCACACGGCAACGGTCCTCAGGTTGGCATAATTAATAACGCCATGTCCGCTCTGATGCACGAGGACAATACTCAGGGCTTTACTCCCCTGTCCGTCTGCGGCGCAATGAGCCAGGCATACATTGGTTACGATCTGCAGAACGCTCTGCGCGAAGAGCTGCTCAATCGCGGCATGAATAAACCCGTATGCACCATCGTCACTCAGACCGAAGTGGACGCTAATGATCCCGCTTTCGAGAATCCCACCAAGCCCATCGGCAAGTTCCTGAGCGAGGAAGTGGCCAAGGAAGTGGCTGCCAAGACCGGTTATATCATGAAGGAAGATGCCGGCCGCGGTTGGCGCCGTTACGTAGCTTCCCCCAAGCCCGTTTCTATCGTAGAATGGCCTTGCATCAAGTCTCTGTCCGATGCCGGTGCTGTTGTCATCGCCTGCGGTGGCGGCGGTATCCCCGTTGCACAAGAAGGCAATCACCTGCGTGGTGTCGGCGCCGTTATCGATAAGGACTTCGGTTCTGAGATGCTGGCTGAGTTGCTGGACGCTGATATGCTGATCATTCTGACCGCTGTGGAGAAAGTCGCTATCAACTTCAATAAGCCCGATCAGAAGGGGCTGGATGAGCTGACTCCCGCTGAGGCTGCTCAGTACATTGCTGACAACCAGTTCGCCAAGGGCTCCATGTTGCCCAAGGTTCAAGCTGCTGTCAAGTTTGCTGAGTCCAAGCCCGGCCGCACCGCTCTGATCACCCTGCTGGAGAAGGCCAAGGACGGTATCGCCGGTAAGACCGGTACCCGTATCCATCAGTAATGATATTTTTTTGAAAGGAGAGACTTCGGTCTCTCTTTTCTATTTTCAATATATACTGCATTACTCTATCAGCCAGTATGCGATTCAATTTATTTAATATCGCTTATAAAAAAGGTTATTTTTCTGTTTGAGGACGAATAATTTCATATTTGCAATACTAATAATATCCAAATATTCTAAATTATTTTTGTGCAAGCATGAAAAAAATGGTCACTTTCTCCATTTTCAGTTGAAATCCTGTTAACGGTATTGTATAATACACCCATCATGTATTTCTGTGTGTGAATTTCGGACTTGCGTCCGTTTTTCAGGTATCCGGAAATTCTTTCTTCTTTCGCCGGATATCAAAATATTAAAGGAGGAACAAACAAGCATGAAAAAGTTTCTTGCACTGATTCTCGCTCTGGTTATGGCTCTGAGCCTGGTGGCCTGCGGTGAGAAGACCCCCGCTGACGGCGAAGGCGATGCTTCCATCAAGATCGGCTACGTCTACGTTGGCGACGAAAACGAAGGCTATACTGCCGCTCATATGGATGGCATCCATGCCGCTATGGAAAAGCTGGGTATCCCCGCTGATGCTATCATTGAGTACACTGCTATCCCCGAGGATGAGACTTGCTACGACAAGTGCGTTGACCTGGCTGAGGCCGGCTGCAACGTGATCTTCACCAACAGCTATGGTCATCAGACCTACTGCGTCCAGGCTGCCAAGGAGTATCCTGATGTTCAGTTCGTTGCTATGACCGGCGATATGGCTGCTATCTGCGGCGTTGACAATGTCTCCAATGCATTCTGCAACACTTATGAGTCCCGTTACGTTTCCGGTGTTGTTGCCGGTATGAAGCTGAAGGAGCTCATGGATGCTGGTACCGTTACCGATCCTTACATCGGCTACGTTGGTGCATTCCCCTATGCCGAAGTTATTTCCGGTTACACCGCATTCTTCCTGGGCATCAAGAGCATCGTTGCTGACGCTCACATGGATGTTCAGTACACCCAGTCCTGGTTCGATCTGACCAAGGAAGCTGAAGCTGCCAACGCTTTGATGGCACGCGGCTGCGTCATCATTGGCCAGCACGCTGACTCCACCGGTGCTCCCTCTGCTGTTGAGGCTGCTCTGGCTGAAGGCAAGGTTGCTTACTCCGTCGGTTACAACATCGACATGCTGTCCGTCGCTCCCAAGGCTGCTCTGACCTCCGCTCAGAACAACTGGGAAGTTTACTATGAGTATGCTCTGGGCCAGGTCATGAATGGCGAGAAGATCGACACCAACTGGTGCAAGGGTTATGCTGAAGGCGCCAACATGATCTCCGCTCTGGGCGAGTCCTGCGCTGCAGGTACTGCTGAGAAGGTCGCTGAGGTCGAGGCTGCTATCAAGGACGGTTCCCTGAAGATCTTCGATACCGCTACCTTTACTGTGGACGGCAAGGCTGTTACCACTGCTCCCATCGACCTGTCCTTCGGTTCCTGGGGTGCTGACGGCTTCACCGAGATCTATCACGGTGACACCGTGGAAGCTATCGTTGACGGTGCTTTCTCCGAGTCCACCCTGCGTGCTGCTCCTTACTTCGCAATGAAGATCGACGGCATCACCGAGCTGACTGCTGACTAATTTATTTAGTTAATTCAGTTTAAAAAGAGCTGCCTTGGGGCACCCTCCGTAAGGAAGGTGCCCCAAGGTGGTCTTTGTATCTAAATTAAATATTGTTTTGTTGAGACGGTGTAACCTTATCGGTTATGCCGTTTTTGTTTGTTATGCTTTTAAGCGTTTTTGGAATGCTTCTTCCATTTCCTCCGGCGTCATTTCACGCACAATGCCGACACCGCTGAAATAGATGTCAAGAAGCTGTACCCGTTTGCCGTCAACATATCTCGGTGCGTGTACCTCGATCTTTTCGACATATTCGTGTACGATCTCCGGCGTAAGCTCGGTAAACTCAGTGAGCCGTTTTACCTTCTCAATGAATTTCTGCAAGCCAACAGATTTATCCGTTTCACCCGAAAGGAAAGCTTCCATTTGCGGCACTTCCGATTTCAGTTCCGACTGCTCACGTTCAAGGGATTCCGTCATCGTGGCGTATCGCTCGTCCGACAACTTCCCTTTGGCGTTGTCCTCGTATAGCTTGAGAATCAAGCCGTCGATTTCCTCGATACGCTTCTTTGCTTTCGTCAGTTGCTTTTTCTTTGCCGCAAGTTCCTGCTTCTTCACCATTCCGTAATGTGCCATCTGCTTCTCTGCAAATTCTTCCTCAAAGATATTGATCATTCGGAAGATACGCTGTAAGGCTTCATAAACCATATCGTAAACGACCTTTTCACGGATATAGTGTGCTGAACAAACATCTGAGTTTTTGCGGTAGGAGGAGCAGAAAAAATAAGCCTGCTCCCGCCGATAGTTGCCTGTTACGCTGTAATACAGTTTTTCTTTGCAATCCGCACAGTAGAGAATGCCGGAGAACATACTGATGATTCCCGTTCTTGTGGGTCTGCGGCGATGCTGCCGCAGTTCTTTGACAAGTGCAAAAGTCTCACGGTCAATGATAGCGGGGTGCGTGTTCTCAAACACTTTCCATTCTTCGGGCGGTCTTTCAATCTTCGTCTTATTCTTGAAAGACTTGGTGGTAGAACGGAAATTTACCGTATCACCGCAATATTCCTGCTTGGACAGTATATCCGAAACCGTTGCGGGACACCAGTTGTACTTGACTGACGGCAGATTTCCGCATTTGCGCTTGATACTGCTCCAATATTC
>JAZQOW010000099.1:0-89972 GCA_045628065.1 Faecousia sp. | reverse complement strand
ACCCCCAGCACCCACCCGAAACTGGGCGTAACAAGCAGGCACCAGGGACTTCAACCATATGCCCTTTAAAGGATTTTTAGGCCCTTCTTCAGAACCGGCAGATCCGACTAGGATACTGCGCCACCTTTTGTATTTTATCATAATATGAATGAATATACAAGAAAAATATTCACGAATTTTATCAGTAAAATTTTTGTTTTTCGTTAGATTCTAAATAAATGTTAACTATTTGTGAATGCACATTCAAAAAAATAAATAAAGCAGCCCGGAAATCCGAACTGCTTTATCAAATTATTCAGTGATCGCGCTCTACTAAAGACAGCGCAAGGCTGCGAAGGAAGCTGTGCTCCGGGAAGATTTTAAGCGCATCGAGAGCAAAATTTGTGAGCTTGTCCACCTTTCTCTGGCACTCGTCCAGAGAAAACAGCCGGGGATAGGTGTTCTTCACAGTATCCTTGCCGGTCTGCTTTCCAAGCTTGCCTGCATCACCGATGACATCAAGCATATCATCCCGAATCTGGAATGCCAGTCCAAGGCCTGCGGCATATTGGGCGGCAGCATCCAGCTGCGCATCTGTGCCGCCGGCGGCAATGACACCAAGGGTACAGGCGGCAGAGATGAGAGCGCCGGTTTTTCTGGTATGGATGGCACCGATTTCATCCTCATTGCATTCCTTTTCCTCGGCCTCCAGATCGAGCATCTGTCCACCGACCATGCCAAGCTCACCGGCACATTCGCCAAGCATCTCAAGCGCCTGACAAATGCGCTCAGGAGGAAGCTTTGCCATAGCCAGCCGCGTGAAAGCGGCTGTCAGAAGAGCATCGCCGGCTAAAACCGCAGTGGCTTCCCCATAGACCTTATGATTCGTCAGGCGGCCGCGGCGGTAGTCATCATCGTCCATGCAAGGCAGATCGTCATGGATCAGGCTGTAGGTATGCACCATCTCCATAGCTGCCGCAAAGGGCAGGGCTGCTTCCACATCTCCGCCGCAGGCGCGGCAAAACTCCAGCGTCATCACAGGGCGAAGACGCTTTCCTCCTGCAAGCAGACTGTATCGCATGGCATCGAACAGGGTCTGCTGCGGTTCAACGGGATAAATGAAGCACTGCGCAAGATAGGCTTCGATCTGCGCAAGATCCTGCTCCAGCTGCTGTGAAAAATCAAGACTCATCGTTAAACTCCTGCTCAACGGGCGCGCCGTCAGGCCCTTTCATCAGTTTTACAATCTTCATTTCTGCTTCATCCAGCATCGTTCCGCAGGTGCGGACAAGGGCGGTCCCCTCTTCAAACAGCTTTAGCGACTGCTCAAGAGGCAGCTCCCCGCGCTCCATCGTGCGGACGATTTCCTCAAGACGCTGCATGGAAGCCTCAAAGGTTTTCGAGTTATCCATCAATATTTTCCTCCACAGATGCAACAATTGTTTTTGCACTGCCGTCACAAAGCCGCAGGGTCAGCTGCGTACCGACAGACAGCTCTTTCACGCTTTTCACAATGGTCTGATCTTCGTTTAATGTGACGCTGTAGCCTCTGGCCAATACCTTTAACGGGCTCATAGCATCCAGTCCGGCAGCCAAAGCAGCCTGACGCTGGCGGCAGCGGCCAGTAATTCTCTGCGCGCTGGCAGCAAGAGATTTTGTCAGGTAATCAAGAAGCATCCGCCGATCCTGTACATAGGCAACAGGGCTTTGCAGGACTCTCGAACGGGCGGCGCTTTCCAGCCTCTGGCGATAGAGCCTTGTCTGGCGCTGCATCTGCTGCATCATGGCAGACTCCGCATTGCGCAGACGTTCGCGCAGCTCGGCCTGATCGGGAACAGCAAGCTCTGCGGCGTTGCTGGGCGTCGCTGCACGCAAATCGGCAACGAAATCGGAAATCGTCACATCCGGCTCATGGCCTACGGCTGAGATCACCGGAATCTGCGAGCGATAAATCTCTCTGGCTACCCTTTCATCGTTAAAGGCCCAGAGATCTTCAATAGAGCCGCCGCCCCGGCCTGTAATGATTAGATCGGCCAGCTGATGTTGATTCACATAACGGATGGCCCCGCAGATTTCCGGCGGTGCCTCCACGCCCTGTACCCGAACCGGAAGGATCACGACCTTGCAAAGGGGGTATCTTGCAGATAAGATCCGCAGCATATCATGGATCGCTGCACCAGCCCCAGAGGTAATGATGGCAATGGTATGCGGATAGACGGGCAAAGGCTTTTTGTGGGCAGGATCAAACAAGCCCTCTTGGAACAGCTTTTCCTTGAGCTGTTCAAAGGCGATATGCAGGTCCCCTACCCCATCCGGGTTTAATGCTGTGCAATAGAGCTGATATGCACCGTCGCGTGGAAATACGGAAATGCTTCCGAATGCCAGCACCCGCATACCGTTTTCCGGACGAAAACGAAGCCGCGCCGCACTGGAGCGAAACATGACACAGCGAAGAGCACCGCCTGCATCCTTCAGCGTGAAATAATGATGACCGGAGGGATAGAGCTTATAGTTGGAAATCTCTCCGCGGATGCAAAGCGACTTCAGGAGTGCATCGCCATCCAAAAGCCCCTTGATATATTCATTGATCTGGGAAACCGCTAGGATGGTTCGTTCCATACTGCACCCCCTTGCAGCCAGGTTAGCACGGCAATGCCCATGGCGTTATCTGTGGAATACTCCGGCGGACAGAACACGCTGTCCTTTGCAGGAGCATGTGCGCGCAGCATTGCGTTGGATGCTACGCCGCCGGAGAATACCACGCTGTAGCCCGGATAATCCTCCAGCGCCTGTTTTGTAGCCTTCTCAACGGCATGAATGACCGAGCGAAGGCAGTATCCTGCCGTGGCGGCAGGGTCATTGGTTTTATTATAATACTCCAGCAGCTTATTCTGGACACCGGAGAAGGAGAAGACACTGCCGGCTACCTTCACGCGGAAATAGTCTGCACTGTCAGATTCCTGAGACAGACGATCCAGCTCCTTCCCTGCCGGAAAACGGCAGCCGAGCATCTGTCCGGTGCGGTCAATGAGCTGACCGGCCGAAATATCTGATGTGCCGCCGATTATGGTAGCGCGAGGAAGCCCGTTTTCAGGCTCAACCAGCAATAATTCTGTTGTACCGCCGGATAGATGCCAGGCCAGATGGGGCGTATTTAAAAGCTCCATTCTGCCTGCCGACCAGAGAGAGGCACAGATATGCCCCTGCTGGTGGGAAAACTGATAGAGCGGTACCTGCAAAGCCTGCGCCAATACGGAGGCCTGACTGACACCTGCAAGGAAGCAGGGCATATAGGAGCCCTCCACGGCTCTCGGTCTGGAGCTGACGCCAATGGCAGTAATTTTCTCCACTGGATATTGGGAAAACAGCGCTTCGGCCAGCTCCGGCAGCTGTTTTACATGGGAAAAAAGGGCATCGCTTTGGCGAAGCCCCAGTTGTCCCGGTTTCACCTCCAGAAGGCGGGAGCAGTTTTTACCGCTCTGCCCATCGAAGGCAGCAATCGAGGTGGTATAGTTGCTGGTATCAAAGCCAAGCGTCATCATGCTTCTGACTCCGCCTGATGTACACGGGAGAAAGCGCCGAGAATGCCGTTGACAAAGGCAACCACTTCTTCATCCTCATAGCAGCGGGTAAGACGAATTGCCTCATTGATGGCAACACCGGTGGGAACATCCTCCACATAGAGCACCTCATAGATGGACACATGAAGAATGGCCTTTACAAGGCGGGAAATGCGGGATACCGGCCAGCCGATGGCATAGCGGGAAATAATCTCATCCAGCTCCTGCGCTTTGTCTGTGCAGCCCTGTGCAACAGCGCGGATATATTCCAGCTGCTTTTTGTTGGGCCGCTCCTCATAGAGGGGATGTTCTCCGGAAAGCCCGGCATAGTAGCCGGTCTCCAGCAGAGTATCAATGGCTTCGTCGGCATTTGCATGGGTATAATCCATCCCGAATACCAGATGGACAGCGATTTCTCTGGCAGTTGACCTTGTCATAACGTATTCTCCGTATTACTTTTTCATTGCGATGCCGCAGACATTGACATCTACGGATGCGATTTTCAGAGCAGTCATCGATTCGATGGCAGAGTAGATGCTCTCCTGCACATTTTTTGCCAGCTCCACAACACTGTTGCCAAACTGGGCAATCACACAGCACTCAATGCAGACCTCATCATTGTCCGTAAGGCAAAGACGGATTCCCTTTGCAATGCTCTTCTTGGTGAAGCGCTCAGAAAATTCTGCGTTCTGCGTTGCCAGCGCCGCAACGCCCTCCACTTCACTGGCTGCAACGGCGGCAATGGTAGCAATAACGTCCTGAGAAATATGGATGACACCATTTTCCTCTGACTGCGTGATAAACTCTTTGTTTTCATTCATGACAGCAGTCCTCCTTTGTTTGTTCATCTTATTGTATCACATTTTATAGAAAAAACAATAGCATTTTCCTAAACTGTTCCAATTCTCTGTGAATGCCTGTTACTGCACCTCAATGATCCGAATATCCGACAGCTCATAATCTGTCTGTCCTGTGACAATGTCGCTGATCAGCGCAACATCCGTATCCTGCAAGCCCTCCTCCGGAGCGGCAACGGCAACCGAGATACCGTCATCTGTCATGTAGGCAACGCAGTCGGCATAACCCTTGGCAACTACCAGACTCTCGATCTGCGCTTCACTCAGAGAGGCCTCAACAATGCCCTCAAGCTGCTTGGATGTGGTTGTGGAATCATCCTCCCCACCGGCATAGGCGATAGTCTCCTGTAGGGTCTCGATTGCGGCATCTCTTGCCCCCTGACGGCTCAGACGGATGGAAGCAAAGGAATCACCGCTCAGCTCCGCAGGGGCTTCCAGACCTTCTGCAGAGGCTTCAAGCAGGACATCCTCCTGTTCAGACATCACCAGGGTATCCTCCCCCAGCACCTGCTCTTCATTCAGCACATCGGTGAGCGGCGGGATCTCCTCCTGCTGGGTGTAGTACCAGTTCAGATAGATTCCTGCACACACAAATACAAATACCGCTGCCACAACAGCACTCCGTTTCCAGTTCTTCATCATGCGTCCTCCCATTATGATTTCATTTTGATTACTGTGATACGATCCGTGGAAAGCCCGGTCAGGTCTGCCACGGCATTCACCAATTCCAGCCGAACCCTTGCACTGTCCGCTCCCTGGCATACGATCAGCGCGCCCTGATATTCCCCGCGAATTTTTTGCCGAATCAGCGGCGCTTCCCCACCGCCTGCGGCGGATGCCAGAACCGTCTGCACCTCCTGATCCAGATTCCCTTCTCCATTGCTTCGGGAAATCGTATCTGTTTGGTAGATCGTTTCATCCTCTGTCTTTTTTGTCAGCATCACCCGCACCTGCCCTGCACCATCCATGCGGGATAAGATATCCTCCATTTGCTCCTCCGCCGTAAGGGCGACAGGCTCCGCTGCTGCCGTTTCCGGCTCTGGCGCTTCGTTTTTTTGCGAGGGCCAGAGAATGAAGGCTGCCCCCAACAGAAGCACAAGCAGCGGATATTTGTTGTGATTCAGGAATTTGACAATCTGTTTCAGGAATCCGGGTCGCTCCATATCTGACGTTCCTCCGGGATACCCAGGGTTTGGGTAATGTATTGAGATAGCGCTTCCTTCTGGGCTTGCGTCCATTTTCCGTGCAGCATTACGCTATAGGGATATTGGTAATGCTCTGAGAGCGAGGCAAGCGTAATTTCTGCGGAAAGCGAAAGTCCAAGCTCCTCGGCTTTGTCCAATATATATTCCTCGGTCTGCCGGGTTATGAGCACTGCGGTTTCGTTTTCACTGTCTTCGACGGCTTGATTAATGATATCTTCGTCAGGTATATATTGGGAAAACCACTGCTTCGGATGCTCCAATTCAAGATGCATTAAGGGTGTAAGCAAGGCCGCAAAGAGGAAAAGCGCACAGCACAGGCGGAGAATCCTTGAAATTCCTTTTTTCTGCGGCAGTGCGGAAAACAGGCTGACCAAAATCGCTGCTGCGATGACAGAAAAGAGATAGCTCTTCATGCGGTTGTCACCTTCAAATAGCATACACAGGAAATCAGCAGCAGCACCCCGCCGGTTGCCGTCATGGCAAGAAGAAACCCCAAAGCATCGGTGATAGCGTCCATGAGAGAGAGCAGCGGCTTTGTTCCCAGCGCACTTCCGGCAGCTGTGGAAAGCTTCATGATCAGATAGGATGCGCCCGTCCTGAGAAACGGGCCAATACAGATGGACACAACTGCAAGCATACCGAAAACGCCCATGGCATTTTTCAGGGATAAGGCGCCGAGGATCACCGTTTCGGAGGCATCGGAAATCATACTGCCGACCACAGGAACGACCCCGGATAAAGTCAGCTTTGCCGCCTTCACTGCGGTAGCATCTGCCGAGCCGGAAAACAGCCCGGTCAAGCCCATATAGGAAAGAAAAAGAAATAAACAGAGCTTGAGCCCCGATTGGATCGCCCATTTGATCAGGCTGGCGATACGTAAGAGCAGATCATTTCCGCACAGCGCATGGGCAGCACTTACGGCCACATAGGCATAGGTCATGGGAAGGAAAACACCGCTAAAGCCATGCATCAATACATCTGTGAAGAAAGCGGTTCCTGCATAGATCGCTGAGGAAGCAGTAATCCCGCCCGATGCCGCTGTGGAGGCCGCCATAGCAGGCAGGAGGAGATCGCCAAAGCTTTGCATTTGATATAATGCCTCCTGTCCGCTTTTGGACAGAGACTGCACCTCAAGCATTCCGGCCGATGCGATGGCAAATACCCCGGCAATTGCAGCAGGGGTCACGGTCCCCTCGTTTTGGGCTAACGCACAGAGAATAAGCGCCACAAGCATCACGCTAACGCTTCGGAGCGCGCGAAAGACTCCCGGCAATACGCTTGGGAAGACTTTTTCCGCAATTGCGGCAATTCCTTCGGAAAACCCTGCACCATGCGGGATATCGCGAATATAGGAGTATGCTTCTGACGGCAGAGCGTCCCGAAGCTCATCCTCTCCGAGCGCATAGACCGGACTACTAAGGAAAATAAAGAACACAAGGAAAAGAATCCACCGCCGCATTTAAGCCTCCATCATTTGCTGCAAAAGCTCCAGAACGGTAGACAACAGCGGCATGGTCATACAGATCGCCGCCACTGTACCGCAAAGCTCTGCCGCCTTTGCAAGAGCATTCTGTCCGCAATCCGTACATACCCCGCAGGCAATCTGCGTCACAACGCCGATCCCGGCGGTTTTCACCAGCGGTTCCAGAAAGCCTTCCCCAAGGCCGCTGAATTCGGACAGCTCCTCCATCACATTGGCGACCGGCACCAGACTCCTGATACATCCATACAGAACGACTGCACACGCAAGCAGTCCAAGTCCCATAGCAAGCGCATGATCACGCTTATTTAAAACACTGCCCAACAATGCAGCCAACAGTGCCACTGCCGAAAGCTTTAAAAAATCACTCATCAAAAATGAAATAATTCCTTTACCAGATCAAATAGTTCCGCGATACGCTGTACAACCATCATCAGCACCACAACCAGTCCGGCAAGCGTTGTCATCGTTGCCTGCTCCTCCCGACCGGATCGGACGAGAACCTGATTGAGAATAGAGATGATGATGCCAATGGCGGCAATCTTAAAAATAAGATCAATTTCCATACATTACAGAAGCAAAATTGCCAGAGCACAGCCTGCGCACACACCCATAACCTCATAGCTGCGGCAACGCTGTGTTCTCCCCTCCCGCAATTCCTCCAGGGAGCGCTCAATTCTGCTGCGAAGGCTGTTGAGCGCCTGTACCTGCTCGTCTGCCTCATATGCACCCAGTATGCTTCCAAGCTCCCTGAGGCGGTAATGACATGATGCAGGAAGGCTGCTGCCGAAGCGCAGCAGAACCGCATCCATCATATGCCCGGCATCGGCAGCATCTTGCTCACCGAAGCACTTTGCCAGAGCAGAAAAGACATCAGAAAGTGCACCGGAGCATTGGAGCGCCGCCAAATCACAAAGCGGAGCAGCAGCAGTCAATCGGCTTTCGATCTCCCAGGCCATCATTTCCAGCGCTTTTGCCAATTGAGACAGGTATCGTTCCTCGATCCTGACGGCTCTTGCCATGCGGATCCCCACAGACGCCGCCGCAATGACAATGATTGCAGCTCCCAGAAGCTTGAGCATTTGTTTTCATCCTTTCCGTACGGATTCCATGATTCTTGTCCATAAGAATCAGGTTATCAAATAAGTTTAATTCACACATTTTTGCATAAAGAGGACGGGCGTACAAATCGTCTCGGCAAAACATATGCGCAGTTGCCAGAATATGTACACCGCAGAAGGAGGAACGCAAAAGCGCATCCAAATCCTTTTCATCGGTGATTTCATCTACAGCGATCCAGTCCGGATTCATGGTACGAAGAAGCAGGTAGATTCCCTCGGCTTTCGGTGCGCCGGACAATACATCTGTCATGGCTCCAAGCGGAAAGCCCATACCGCCAGCCGAACAGGCTGCAAGCTCCATCCGCTCGTCCACGACGCCGACGCGCTGACGCATGGTATCGCTGCAATGCGAAATAAGCTGGCGCAAAAGGGTCGTTTTTCCGCAGCCGGGTGGCCCGGCGATCAGGGTTGAAGCCGGGTGCTTATGGAAATATGCTTTTGCTTCCGTGTAGCTGCCCGCTATTTTTTTTGCAATGCGAAGATTTAAAGAAGATATCTCCTTTAATGTGCGAATCCCCTCTGATCCCATCACAGCCTGACCGCATATGCCAAGCCGGTGCCCACCGGGAAGCGTCAGGTAGCCCCGACTGAGCTGATGGTTGACTGCATAAGCGCTGTAGCCTGTGGCACGATTGACGATATCCTGAAGGCATTTCCGATCAACCAGATATCCGGAGAGCCCCCAGGGAATCACGCGTTCCTGTCCATCCAGCAGGCAGGCAGCAGCATGGCCGCAGCGAAGACGGATTTCCTGTAATTTTTCCTGCTCACATGCCGAAAGCCTGTCAAGACTTTCGGAAATTGCTGCCGGAAGAATAGATAGATAGCTTTTGTCCATATACTCCCTCCCAGAAAAAGAGTATGAAGCTGTGAGAGCAAATATGTGGACAAAAAATGGCGCAGTCCAATGAAGGACTGCGCCGTAGATGAAAAACAATGATTAAGCCTTCTTGTTTGCCTTGGGCATCATCAGGTTCCACACGGGACCGGAGATGCAGACAGAGGAGAAGAAGCCAGCGATAACACCGCAGCAGATGGGAGCAGCGAAGTTACGGATGGAGCTGACACCGAGGATGAGCAGCATGACCATAACCACGAGGGTGGTGATGGTGGTGTTGATAGAGCGGGAAAGGGTCTGATGAATGGACTTGTCGACAATATCGGCAAAATTGACATTCTTCTTACCGGATTCCTTCTTTCTGTTTTCACGGATACGGTCAAATACAACGATGGTAGCATTGATCGAATAACCGAGAATCGTCAGAGCAGCAGCGATGAAGTTCATGTTGAAGGGGATGCGGAAGATGATGTACATAGACAGCATCACCAGCAGGTCATGAACCAGAGCAATGATAGCCGCAATACCGGAGCGGAACTCAAAGCGGATGGTGATATAAACAAGGATCAGGAAAATAGCAATCAGAGAAGCCTTGATTGCCTTATTGCGAAGATCGGAACCGACAGAAGCGGAAACATAGTCGCTCTTGAGGTAGTCTTCCTGAGCAAGGCCGTACTTTTCGGCAACAGCGGTAAAGACGGCATCGCGGGTCTCAGAGTCGATCTCACGGCACTTGAC
Organism: Faecousia sp.; assembly: GCA_045628065.1. Classification (GTDB taxonomy): domain Bacteria; phylum Bacillota; class Clostridia; order Oscillospirales; family Oscillospiraceae; genus SVMC01. The sequence goes on along the minus strand of JAZQOW010000099.1, from coordinate 80,194 downwards.
AACAACCTGCGTACCGGAGTCACCTGCCTTGGTAACGGAGGAAGCATCGTAACCGCTGACGTCCTTCAGAATGGCAGCAACGTCGTTGGTGATATCGGTGGTGATGGCCTGATGCATTTCGAACTGCATGGTGGTGCCGCCAACGAAGTCAATATCAAACTTGAACAGCTGTACGCCGAAGGGAAGGAGAATCAGGCCGACCAGGCCGACACATACGAAGATAGCTGCAATAATGGACAGCACCTTGAAATTTTTGGTGAAGCTAAAAGATTTCATTTCGGGCACCTCCTATTAAACACAGTAGGCCTTCGGGCTGCGAATACCCAGACCGACGGCAGCATGAAGCAGCTGCTTGGTAACAACCAGCATAATGATCATGGACAGGATAACACCGATCAGCAGCGTCTGAGCGAAGCCGATGATGGTACCGGTACCGAAGATCCACAGGACAACACCAGCAAGAATGGTGGTGATGTTGGAGTCAATGATGGCAATCAGAGCGCCCTTGTAGCCGCTGTCGATTGCATAGCGCAGGGTCTTGCCGGTTCTCAGCTCTTCCTTAATGCGCTCGTAAATGATGACGTTGGCATCAACGGCCATACCAATTGTGAGGATGATACCTGCAATTCCGGGAAGGCTCAGGTTCAGGTGGAACACGGACAGCAGAACAGCCATCAGTGCACCGTAGAGCGTCAGAGCGATGCAGGAGATCACGCCCATAACACGATACATAATGATCATGAACAGGATAACGATGATCAGACCGATCAGACCGGCCAGAAGGCTGGTCTGCAGGGAACGCTCACCAAGGGAAGCGCCCACACCCTGCAGCTTGACACATTCCAGGCTGAAGGGCATCTGACCGGCAGAAATCAGGTTAGCAAGATAGGTAGCATCTTCAGCCTTAGCATTATCGCCAAGGGTGATGATAGCAGATTCGGAGTTAATACCGGTGGAGGCATATTCTTTGCCGACCATAGGAGTGGAGATTTCATCTTCATCCAGATAAATGGACAGATAGTTATCGCCGCCGGTACGGGAAGCCACGCTCTTGGTCGCTTCAATAAACTTGCTGCGGCCGGAGGAGGTGAAGGTAAGAACGACATGGTGATGCGGAACACCGGACTCGTCCGTAGCGGAGTATTCGTAATAAGCCTTTTCAATGTCACTGCCATCGATCCAGACCTTATCGTCGGCATCCTTGAAAGTGACAACAGCGGTGGAGCCGAGCTTCTGCACAGCATCCTCAGGATCGCTGACTGCGGGAATTTCCACAACGATCTGACGGTCGCCGGACTTATAAGCGTTGGCTTCGGTGTAGCCCAGAGCATCGAGACGCTGACGGAGCATGGAAATTGCACTGTTCATGCCTTCCTCAACATCCTGAGCGCCAGCGGGAACAACGGCTTCATAAGTAATCTCAGAGCCGCCGACCAGGTCGAGACCCAGAACGATGCCTTCTTCCGTCGGCTGGATAAACTTACCGATACCGCAGAAAGCGGTGAATAGGAGCGCTGCCGTTAATGCGACAACGATCACAAGCGTGATCACACTTCTTTTCATTTTTACTTTTGCCTCCATTTCCTGCAAACCTTGCAGGTTATTTTCTTGCTCTTAGAAGCGCGTGCGAGATACTGGCACTGACAACGCAGCAAATGACTGCTTCGATCAGTCCCTGAACGCCGACCATGCCGACCACAAACGCGAAAATCTTATCGCTGCCAAAGCTGAGCAGAAATTCAGATTTTCCGAAAATAGCGACAAGGAATCCCATAAACAAAACCGTATTGAGCAGTGCACCGCTCAGTCCCACGATGCCGCAGCATACAAGGGAGCCAGCCCTGTCGGAGAGTTTGGAAAAGAGTTTATCCCGCTTACCGTAAAGCAGTCGGAACAGATAAGCACACACAAGGCCCATTGCGACTCTGGGTATGACGCAGGTTGCGAAAGTACCCAAAGGATTGATGGACAGCAGAGTGGCACCGAACGGGCTTTTTCCAAAGCACTGCCAGAAGCTTGTCAGGCCGAATACACTGCCCAATACCAATCCCCCGATGGGGCCGAGTACAATGGCGCCTACGATGACAGGAATCTGCATAATCGTAAACTCCAAGAACTTGGTATGGATGTAACCAAGGCCGGAAAGCTCCAGGATCAGCTCAATTGCTGTGAGAACTGCCAGTTCCGTAAGGAATCTGGTGTTGCGAACGCTCATATTATTTTGTTTCATGGTAATGCATCCTTTCTTTATGCTCTCGCCCTGCTTCGCAGGTGCAATGCAACCTCGTTACTTTACCACATTTTTTTCATTTTGTAAACTATAATCTGCATAAATTGCTGAAAAATTTATTCCATATTGCTAACTTCGCCCATTTCATCCGGCTCAGGCTCCGGAATAGATAACTGTGCGCCGCTCTGCATGGCATCCCACTGCTCTCTTGTGATCAGAAGCTGCCTTGGTTTGGAGCCTTCGAACGGACCGACGATTCCTTTTTCTTCCATTTCGTCCACAATTCTTGCAGCTCTGGCATAGCCCAGCTTTAATCTTCGCTGAAGCATGGAAACCGAGGCCATGCCGGATTCCAAAATGACCTCGACCGCAGCGGGAAGCAACTCATCCCCTTCTGATTCGGCGCTTGTGCCTTCCCCGCCATCGGAATCACGGTGATCCGCTTTACTGGAGATCTGCTCAAGAATCTTTTCCTGCTCCTGAATGCTGACGCCCAGCTGCTGAGACTTGATAAAGGCGACAACACGCTGCACCTCATCATCTGTAATGAAGCAGCCCTGTACACGCTTGGGTTTCCCCTCCCCGAGCGGGGCATAAAGCATATCGCCCTTGCCGACCAGCTTTTCAGCACCGACGGTGTCAAGAATGATGCGGGATTCCATCGCGGAAGCAACGGCAAATGCAATGCGGGAGGGAATGTTGGCCTTCATGAGGCCGGTGATGACATCCGCAGAAGGTCTCTGGGTCGCAACGATCAGATGAATACCGGAAGCTCTGCCCATCTGCGCGACACGGCAGATGGCTTCTTCTACGTCCTTGGCTGCAACCAGCATGAGGTCTGCCAGCTCATCGATGATGACAACGATCTGGGGCATCGTATCGTATTCATCGGATACTGCTGCCAGTTTATTGTATTCCTCCAGATTGCGGACGCCTGCGTCTGCCATCATCCGATAGCGGCGCATCATTTCGGTCACTGCCCACTGAAGAGATCCGGCCGCCTTTTTCGGATCGGTGACAACCGGTATGAGCAGATGCGGAATGCCGTTATAGATTCCAAGCTCGACCATTTTGGGGTCGATCATAATCAGCTTGACCTCATCGGGGGAGGCCTTGTAGAGAAGCGAAATAATCAGGCTGTTCATACATACCGATTTGCCGGAGCCGGTGGTGCCAGCGATCAGCAAATGCGGCAGCTTTCCGATATCGCCCACGATGCTCACGCCGCCGATATCCTTGCCCACAGCAAAGGAGAGCCTGGATTTTGCACGGTGGAATACATCGGAGCCAACAACCTCGCGGGCATATACGGTGGAGACCAGACGGTTGGGCACCTCAATGCCGACAACAGAGATTTTGTCGGGAATTGCGGAAATTCTGACGCCGGATGCACCCAGACTCAGCGCAATATCATCGGCAAGACCTGTGATCTTGCTGAGCTTGACACCCTTATCAAGCTCCAGCTCATACCGGGTGATGGATGGGCCGCGGGTAACATTGACAATATGTGCATCAATATTGAAGCTCTTTAATGTATCGTCCAGCCGCTTGGCATTTTCGCGCATTTCCCCTGTTCCGTCAAGTGACGAGGAGGCCGGCGGGGACAGAAGATCCAGCGGAGGATAGATATAGCGCGGGGCGCTCTCCCCTTCCTGACTGCTGATCTGCTGGGCAATTTCGATTGCAGAGGCCTTTGCTTCCTCCGGCGCGACCTTCTTGGGCATGTGCTCCACGAAGTCCTGCACCATGGCTTTGGTTTCAGGACTGGGCTCCACCGGCTTTTCTACCACGGTCTTTTCTTCCTTGGGGCTTTCTTCCTTCGGAGGCTCCGGCTTTGCCTTCTGTCTGGCCTTTTTGGCCTCTTCCCTTCGCATGGTGATCAGCTCATCGGGAGACATCACTTTTTCGCTGGTTTTGATCGGCGTGGGAGGTTCATCTACCGGCAGGTCATATTCAGAGATATTTTTCGGCTCACGCTTCTGCTGAATGCGGTCTATGCGATGCTGGGCAACGCGGTTGACGATGACAGCAGCAACATCAGGCTTCTCCTCTTCTTCCTCTTTCTCCCGCTTTTCCAGTCGGGGGCGATTCTGAATGGCACGGTAAATGCTGGGGATCGTCATATTGAGCGCATAGAGAATGCAGACGATCAAGCCAGCCGCAAGGATCACAGCTGCGCCGATTTTGGCAATACAGGCTTCCAAAGCCATAGCAACAAGTCCGCAAATGACACCGCCGGTAACGCCCTCGCTGCCACCCTTCCACAGAGCGGAAAGCAGGGGGACATCCTTACTGTAGGTGAACTCAGAAAGAAGATGTGCCAGTGCACCGATGCAGATGACCATCATCCCTGCACTAATCAGCCGAGCCGTAATCGGACGGTTATCATGGAAGGTCAGGATGCCTGTCATGACAAGCAGAGAGAAAGGCACAACAAACCGAACGGTACTGCCGAACAGGCCATTGATCAGCGTTGACCAGAGATTGGTAAAGATGCTCTTCACGCTAAAGCTGGCAAGCGCACTGATAAAGAGTAAGCACAGGCAGATGAGCGCACCGATCCAGCGGCGGGGAGGCTCCTTCACGCCGGAATTCTTTTTAGATTTGGATTTGGAATTCGTTTTTGGTTTAGACTTTTTTGTGGAAGCCATAGCTACCTCCTCATGAGATTAAAAAGAGGAACATGGATAAAATGCCGACACCCCAGCAGTAGTAAGCAAAACCGCCGAACTTCTTCTTCTGCGCAATAAACTGTAAAAACTTCATTGCGGCGATACCGGATGCTGCTGCAATGACCACGCCAAGCAGATATTTGGGCAGAAGTGCGCTATCCACACCAATCTGAATTGCATCAATAAGCTCCAGAAGTACCGCAGCCAGAATCGTGGGGATGGACATCAGGAAGGAAAACTGCACCGCATAGCTTCTGTCAAGGCCTCTTGAAGAGCCTGCGGAAATGGTCATACCCGAACGGCTGAGACCGGGCATCACGGCAAGTGCCTGCGATGCGCCGATGATCAGCGCATCGCCTATGCCCATATCCTTTTCTGTCTTCTTCCCCTTGGGAAGATGGTCGCATATGTAAAGTGCAAGACCGGTCAGGATCAGCATAATGCCGATGACCAGATAATTGGAGCCCAGCTTTTCCAGAGAATCCTTAAAGGGGAAAATCACAAAAAGCGGAAGAAGAGATACGATCAGCATCACGATCAGACGACGCTTGGGAATATCGGGCTCCGACTTTCCGCTGCGCAGATGCAGCATGGCGAGAAGCTCACTCAAAATGTCGCCAATGACCCTACGATAGACGATAAACACAGCAATGAGGGTACCTAAATGAAGCAGAAGATCAAATAATAAGTAATCGGTCTCCACATTCGGAAGCCCAAGAAGCTTTTCAAACAGCTTTAGGTGACCGGAACTGGAGATCGGAAGAAACTCCGCAATACCCTGAACCAAACCAAGAATAATGGCCTGAAGATAAGACATAGAACGCCTCCAAGAATGCTACAAAATTTTTCATCTTATCATAGCATACTTTCGTGAATAATTCCACTGTTTTTTAGGAATTGGGAATTCCTGGGTTATTTTATTGCTGCGCTGTATCCCCATCGTGCACATTTTCACGGTTTCTCTCCTGCTCCACCATCTCATGAAGAGCACTCAGCGCATCGGAAAGGGTGCCAACCTGATCCATCAGTCCACAGCGTACAGCCTCCTCGCCGTAAATGACCGTGCCGACATCGGAGGCAATTTCTCCGGTGGCCATCATATAGCTGAGAAAGTCCTCACGGCTGACATGGGAGTTGGATGTGACAAAATCAACGATCTGTTCGCGTACCTGCTGCATATACTGATAGGTCTGGGGTGCACCGATCACCGTACCGCTGATGCGTACCGGGTGGATGGTCATGCTGGCCGTTCGGGCAATGAAGCTCTTTTTTGTGCACACCGCCAGAGGCACACCGATGGAGTGTCCGCCGCCGAGCACCAGAGATACGGTCGGTTTACGCATCCCTGCGATCAGCTCGGCAATCGCAAGCCCTGCTTCAATGTCGCCGCCCACGGTATTGAGAAGCAGCAGCAATCCCTCGATCTGGTCACTCTGCTCAATGGCTGCCAGGAGAGGCAAAATATGCTCATATTTGGTTGTTTTTGTCGTTTCAGGAAGAATCTGGTGACCTTCGATCTGCCCGATAATCGTCAGAGTGCAAATATTCCCATCCCGACCGGTCATGTGCACGGCACCGTATTCCTCCAAAGGGTCTGCTTTATCCTTCTCTGTCTGCAACAGTTCTGTATCCATAGCTCCGCCTCCTGTCTTTTTTTATAGTATGGCAGGTTTTTATCGGTTCATTCAAAATCGGAATTTCTTTTCCTGCTTGCATTTTCCGGGCGCACGAAAAAACCGATGCTCTGTGAAAACACAAACCATCGGTTTTTAGAGAGATTACGATATCAGCTTCTGTTCCTTGATTTCAGCTCCGATTTCAAGGCAGAGTCGTTGACCCGGGTACAGGTTGGGAGAACAGCATTTAGCCTCTTTTCGGAAAAGTGACGGTGATCGTTGTTCCTACTCCCACGGTGCTTTCTACCGCGATTTCTGCATTATGGATGTAAGCCGCGTGCTTCACGATGGACAGGCCCAGTCCTGTACCGCCAACTTCTTTGGAATGGCTCTTGTCCACCCGATAGAAGCGCTCAAAAATACGGTCTAAATGCTCCTGCGGGATACCGATGCCGGTGTCCTTCACAATGAGAGATGTTCCCCGAACCACAACTTCAACTGAGCCGCCGGGGCGGTTGTACTTGATGGCATTGTCGCAGAGATTATACACAATTCCCCGAATCAGCTCCGGCACACCGGAAATCAGTGCCTTTTCACCATGTACCGTTATACTGACTTCGCTGCTTGCAGCCATATCACGAAGACTTTCTGCCACGGTTTCCGCTTTTTCATAAAGATCAACCTCGGTGAAGGTCAAATCCTTTCCTCCCTCGTCCAGATGGCTCAGGCTGATAATATCTTCCACCAAAGCAATGAGCCGATGGGTCTCGCCGTAAATCTTATCCGCAAAGGGCTGCACATCCTCCGGGGCGGTAAGTCCGCATTTGAGCAGCTCGGAATAACCGGAAATGCTGTGCAGCGGTGTTTTTAGTTCATGGGACACATTGGCGGTAAACTCTCTGCGCTGCTGCTCTGCCTTTTCCTGCTGGGTTATATCGAAGAGCACCACGGCAGTACCGGAAACGGCATTTTCAGACAGAATCGGTGCGGCGCTGATCTGAATGACTTTTCCGTGAAGCTCAGCTCGAACACTGGCATTTTCACCTGCGAGAGCCTGCTCCACGGCACTATGCAGCTCGGGATTGGGGCTGACGGTCAGAAGCGTATCCCGGAAGCCTGCATATGCTGCGTCCAAAAGCTGCTTTGCAGCGTTGTTCATGGATATGACCCGGCCTTCCTTATCCAGAAGTACCATGCCCTCGCGCATATTGCCAACAATGGTATCCAGCTCATTTTGCTTCTGCCGCAGGATAGCCGCCTGCTGTTTGAGCTGTCCCTGCTGACTGCTGAGCCGATGAAGAAGGGGGGAAAGCTCATCATATTCCTTGTTTTTCAAGGGCTCCTCCAAATCCAGTCGGTTCAGAGGCTCAACAATTCGCTTGGAAAGCCTGCTGGCGAGAATGAAGGCCAGAATGGCAGCAACCAGAATGATTAGCAGAATCGGCTGAATCATGCCGATGAGCAGGAGTAAAACCGTCCCGTGTGAAACAGACAGACGAATCACGCTTCCGTCATTCAGGCGCTGGGCACAGTAGAGCGAGCGCTGCATCAGTGTGGAAGAATAACGGGTGCTTTCGCCGTAGCCGGTACTTAACGCTTCCCGGATCTCCTCACGCTGCAGGTGGTTTTCCATGCTGAGCGAATCCGATGAGGAATCATACAGCACGTTTCCGTCCGGTGCAATCCATGTAATACGGTATTCTTTGCTGTCCAGTCCCTCAAAATAGTCTTCCCCGGATTGAATTACACCTTGCGCTGCAAGGGCAGTTTCCACTTTCAACTGATTCTGCTGCACAGAGGAAAAATATTCAAACAGCACACCGAGAATCAGCAGAAGGGTTACCACAAAAACTGCCAGCGCTGCGGCACAGACAGCCCGAAAAATTCTTTTTGTCATTGGCTGTCCTCCCATCGATACCCCACACCGCGCACCGTCTTGATACAGTTTCCGGTGTCACCAATCTTGGTACGCAGAGAAGCGATATGAACATCCACCGTCCGGGTCTCTCCGGTGAAATCGCTGTCCCAGACCGCAGAGAGCAGGATATCCCGGGTAAATACTGTTCCGGGATTTTGCAGAAACAGGCGCAGAAGCTCGTATTCCTTGCGCGTCAGATCAATGCCGACACCCTGTATGCGTACCTCGTGGCTGGTTTCGTTCAGCTCCAGCTGCCCGCTGCGGAACACCTTGGGAGCGGCAGACGGCTTTGCCCTGCGAAGCACCGCCCGAATACGGGAAATCATTTCCATCATGCCGAAGGGCTTAGCAAGATAATCATCCGCGCCCAGATCCAGCCCAATGACCTTATCGTATTCCGTTCCTTTGGCGGTTGCCATGATGACAGGAATATCCTGCGTGACCGCATAGGAACGTAGTTTTTTGAGAATTTCAATCCCATCCTCGTCCGGCAGCATAATGTCCAGCAGAATCAGCTCCGGCTTTTCCTCTCCACGCATCCCCTCCCAGAAGGAAGCCGCATCGGAAAAACCAACCGCCTGAAAGCCCTGACTTTTCATGGTGTAGAGCATCAACTCCCGCACAGCGGTATCGTCTTCTACGCAAAAGATCATAATTCGCACCTCCGCGCATTATTTCAGCGCATATTTCTTTTCAAATTCTGCAAAACGCAGGGCATACTCGCTGTTCATGTTCTTCACAGCCCGGAGCGATTCGTGCAGATTCAGATTACCTAATCGCATATCCATCACACAGCCGGCAATGTTAGAGCAATGGTCAGCCACCCGTTCCAGATTGGTGAGCAGGTCAGACCACACAAAGCCTGCCTCGATACTGCATTTTTCCTGCTGTAAGCGCAGAATATGATGACTGCGAAGCTGCTCTTTGAGCGCATCAATTACCTGCTCCAGCGGCTCCACCATGGCAGCAGCTGAAACATCATCCTCAGAGAAGGATTTCATTGCAAGCTCCATGATTTCTTTCACGGCACCCAACAGGGTGGCAAGCTCCTGCATGGCATCCTTCGAGAACTCCATGTTCTTATTATGCAGCTCATAGGCCGATTCAGCCAGATTTACCGCATGATCCGAAATCCGCTCAAAATCTCCGATCATCCGCAGGAGCCGGGCAGCTTCGTTACTGTCCTCACTGCTGATTTGACGGGTGCTGAGCTTTACAAGGTATGTACCCAAAATATCTTCGTAGTGATCGCACCGATCCTCCGCCTCGCGCACCTTCTCTTCCATTTCCTCAGAATATTGCGTAAGGAGTGTCAGAGCGTCCCGAAGTGCGAGACCGGCACAGTCTGCCATCTCCATGGCAACCTCCTGGCAGCGCTGAAGCGCAATAGGCGGTGTTGCCAGAAGTCTCTCATCCAGTTCCGTCTGCTCATCCACATTTTTATTATCCGGAATCAGGCGGCAAACCAGTCTTTCCAGCCAACCGGACAGGGGCAGCATCAGCAACGTGCAGATGACATTAAATGCGGTGTGCGCAAGGGCGATGCCCAGAAGGTTTGCCGATTCTAATAAAAGAACCGGGGAAAGCAGCCATTTAACAAGGCAGAAACCGACAAGGCAGATGGCTGTACCGATCACATTAAAGCTCAGATGCACCATGGCGGCACGCTTGGCATTCTTGTTCGCCCCCACAGAGGACAGCATGGCCGTAATGCAGGTGCCGATATTCTGCCCCATGATGATGGGAATGGCCGCACCGTAGCTAACCTGCCCGGTTACTGCCAGAGCCTGCAGAATACCCACCGAAGCCGAGCTGGACTGAATGATGGCTGTCAGCACGGCACCCACCAGCACACCCAGAATCGGGTTCCGGAACAGGATAAACAGGTTCGTAAAGCCCGGTACATTTTTCAGCCCGGAAACAGCGCCGCTCATGGTCTCCATGCCGAACATCAAGGTTGCAAAACCCAGCAGGATCATGCCGGTGTCCTTCTTTTTGGAATCCTTCACGAACATATACAGGATAATGCCCCAAAGAGAAAGAATCGGCACAAAAGACGAGGGCTTCAGAAGCCGCACGAGCATATTGCCGCTGTCAATTCCGGCGAGACTTAAGATCCAGGCCGTGACCGTGGTGCCCACATTGGCACCCATAATGACATTGATTGCCTGCCGGAGGGTCATAAGCCCGGAATTCACAAAACCAACGACCATAACAGTGGTAGCAGAGGAGCTCTGAATCACAGCGGTAACGCCAAGACCCGTAATGAGTCCCGCCAGCTTGCCTGTGGTCATCTTTCCAAGTAAACTGCGGAGCCTTCCACCGGCTCTGCGCTCCAACGACTGCCCCATCATGTTCATGCCGAACAGGAACAGACTCAGCCCACCCAGCATGGTGAGCACATGAAATAAATCCATACAAATCAACCTTTCTTCGTTGTACGGATTTATCGTAAAGCAGCTACATCAAATGTTATAGCATGAAATTGTAAAATCTTTGTAAGATGATTTTGAGTTTATTCTATCACGATTGTCCGTGCTTTTCTATTGGAAATATATAGCAGCGCAATTGCGCAGGCGCTCAACCATATTTTGCGCGACTGCACGGCCATCAGCAGATCGTTTAGCTCCCAAAATCGGGCTTTTTTCTCATAATCAGCTAAAAAAGACCTCCCCAGTGAAAAAGTTGAGGAGGTCTTTGAAATCAGCAAAGCTGCGTGATCTGTATGCTATTTTATTTTGTTTTTGCCGAATAATTGACGGCGGAACAGAATGAGGTTCATAACGGCGAAGAAGCCCACCAAAATAAGGAGCGTCAGTACAGGCTTCTCCGGTGCCAGCGTTGCAAGAATCATCAGCGGGAAGCCAAAGACGATAGCCGGGAAATTCTGATAAACCAGATTTTCCGCCGCGTTGGTATTAAATTCCGGATCAAGCTCACGCAGAAGGACAATGCCGGTACTGGCTGTGCCGGTAAGCATACCGTACATCACCATAAACTGCTCTTCTGCATATTCCGAGAACAGCTTTTTGGCGATAAACAGATTGTAAAAATAGGTTGCGAAGGCGCCTACGAGGCTCAGGATGAGAATCAGAGGCAGGTAATCCTTGAGTGCATTGAGACGAATGGCCGCAACTCCGGCAACGATCATTACATCAAAGAAGAAGCCGCTCAATCTGGTCATCAGGAACGGGCTGATATGCTGCCTTCTGACAATCCCCTTTTTCATCAGAAGATTGTTGATGGCTTTTACAAGGGCCGCAGAGACCACGCCCAGCAGGAAGTTAAAGCCAAAGAGAATGGATTTCAGCCCGCCGACCAGTGCGCCGAGCGCCGACATGATTCCATAGGCAATAAAATAGGTCAGGCAGATAAGCACGACCTGCATCGTCAGCTTATCAATGCTGCCATTCATCGGGATTTCATGCTTTCCCTGAATATCCTGAAGGATCAGGGATTCGGCTTCCTCGTCACCATGACCGAAATTATATTTCAGCCCCTTCTTTCGAAGGATGTTCAGGTGAATGACACCGCCGATGCTGGCACTTAAAAAGCCCATCGCGGCGATGGTCAGGCCGAAGCTTCTGCCGCCGACAAAGCCATGCTCCAGTTCGTAAATGTTGCCATAATTCAGTGCCTGACCGGTTCCCTGTCCAAAGCCAAAGGGCAGAATGATACCGGATGCAGCAAAGAGCTTGGAGGAGATCATGGCAGCAGGAATCGTAATGGCAAGACCCAGAACGCCCTGCATGAGATAGGTCGAGACGGTGGTCACACCGGTATTAAATATTTCTGCACTGCGCTGCTTATTGAATTTCTCATTGGCAGGCTTTAAGGTGGTGGCAATAAAGCCCAGCGCAAGGCAGTGATAGGTAAGGATTTCCAGTACGCCTGTTCCGTTGCCGCCGAAGAAGGCGGTATTAAAGAGGTTTTTCCCTGTGAAAGATTCAAAAATTCCTGATGCAAGCAGAAGCATGATACCGCCGAGAACCGAGGACGGGATCAGGGATTTCTTCAATGCAGGAATCAGCTTTTTAAGCGAATTTGCCAGTAGGAGGCTGCCGAGAAGAACCGTAACCAGTGAAAAGGTTCCCCATACTTCATAATCCCAAAAACTGAAACTCTCCATCATGGTGTTCTCCCTTTAAAAATTTTGCATGGTAATAAATATTGCAGTATTTCAGAGCGTTGAAGCTGTGATCACCCTTAAACTGATAAATCTTACCCTTGTAGAAAACATTCAGCTTATGCCCGACGACACAGGCCATGGCCTGGATATCTGCATAATGCAGAACCATGGTATCCTGATTGCATACAATTTCCAGCCGATCTCCGAAAATGGAGACCTGTGATTTTTTTAACAAGGGACGCTTTCTGTCAAAAACAATGACCTCGGAAACATCCGCAGTATCACGATACATCGGATTTGTCTGAAACGGCGTCAGATCAAGAGAACGGATAAAACTCTCCTGATAATCATACCACTGGGCAATATACGGGAACCGGGTCTCCCCTTCCAGTGCTTCGAGCCGCTTTTCAGGGGTGTAGCGATGCTGCTTTCCACAGTGTGTGCACGTCAGCAGCTCCCCCTTTGATTCAAATTCGGATATGCCGCATTCCGGGCAGATATAGAGAACCTGCTCCAGATTTTCGGCGCCGGACTTACTTTGAAAGCTGCCGTCCGCGATGGATTCGTCCACCCACAGCTCTCGGCAGATGAGGTCATAAAGCGCTTCTTTGGACAGATCCTGGTATTCTTCCGGTTCGATCACCTTACGGACATAGGCTCTCATGCGGCCCTTCCGGGATTGTCTTGCCCAACGGGGCTTGACGCCGTAGCCGCCTTCGATGCGGAAAAGTGCGATCGGAAGAGAGAGCTTCTTGGCAAGAGCAGCTACGGAGGGCTTAATATAGCAGGTTCTGCCGCTGTAGGTACGGTTTCCCTCCGGGAACAGGGCGATATTGCCGCCCTCTTTGGCAACCCGAATGCAGGTCATTACAGCGCGCACATCAGAAGTCGCTTTCAAAATGGGGATCGGCGCCACCAACCACTGGATCAGCTTAGATACCCAGCCATTGGAAAACAGATCCTCCAGCGCTACATAATAAACAGGCCGTTTAAAAGCGAGGCCGACAAAGAACTGATCAAATTCCGTCTGGTGATTGGAAAGAACCAGCCAGTTCCGGTTGTCCTCCTGTGAAAACTTTTCAATGGAAACATGGTATTTCAGCTTTGCGATCAGAGCGACAAAAGGTCTTATCAGCGCAGTAAAAACCGTATGTCGGAATCTTGTCCATTTTTTCTTTTTTTTCATCCGGACACCTCCCCGACTGCATCAGCCTGCAATGTTCTTACTCAATTATTGATTTTAACATATCCATTTCTGTTTCGCAACAAAGAGTCGATTTTTTTCATGAAATAAATGAACGATTTGGACTTCCCTTTCTCGCCTATAAGTTGAAAAAGACATCTACGCTGCACCTGCGGAAAAAAGCTCAGGCGCATTTTGGAAAAAATATGTTGACATACGACATATGTCGTGCTACGATATATGTCGTTAGATGACATAACGATGTACGACATATGAAGGGACGTGACAACGTGAAAAATGCGGAGCCAATGTCGGAAAGCTACTATTATATTCTGATCTGCCTTGCCCGAGGCGCCAATCATGGCTATGGGATCATGCAAATGACCAAAGAGCTCTCCGGCGGCAGCGTAACCATCGGCTCGGGCACCATGTACGGTGCCACAAGCAACATGATTAAAAAGGGTTGGATTACCGAGCTCCTTTCCCCTGCCCCGGGAATTGAGAGACGAAGACTCTATCAGCTGACAGCAGCCGGACGCGAAGCGCTGGAGCATGAAATTGATCGACTGAAAAAAATGCTTGATATCGCGCAGGAGGTAGAAAATGGGTAAGAATACTAAGCGTATCATTCGATTTTATTCCGCATGGAATTATCAGAGAGAAGCCGATGACCTGAACCGGCGTTCTCAGGAGGGCTGGCAGCTGGTGCACGGCGGCCTGTTTTCCTCCACCTTCCGTAAAGATGACTCTGTTCGGTATATCTACCAGCTCGATTATGAGCAGAGAATTGATAATTTTGCGCGCTATCTCGATACGTTCCGCGAACAGGGCTGGGAATACGTCAATTCCACTGGAAACGGCTGGAGCTATTTCCGTAAGGTCTATGACCCCTCCCTTCCCGCAGAGGAATATGAGATTTTCACCGATACTGCATCCCTTCAAGAGATGCAGAGCCGCTGGGCAAGGATCGCCGGCAGATTGTGTATCCTTCTGTTCCTGTTATCTGCTTTAGAGTTGTACATGAATATCAACGCACCGCGTCTGCACAGCCTGATTCTGAATGGGATGCTGCTCCTTGAGCTGATCATTTTGGGATATGGGTATATCATCATGAAGAACCCGAGAAAGCGGAAAAGCACCAAAGGTGACGGTGCGATCATCAGTGCCCTTCTGATTGTTTTTGTTCTCAGCCTTGTCAGCTCCGTAACTCTGATGTGTTTCAGAACAGACAGCAGCTGTACCCAGGAAGCGGCAGAGCGAAATCCTATCCAGGCTGCACTGTCAAGCAATACGGTGTGGAACGAATTCAAGATCCGTTATACAGATTATTTTTCTCTTGACCTTGAAATCGACAGCGCCAATCCTGTAACCGTCACGTTTATGGATGAAAATGAAAAGATCGTCTATCAGAAAACAGGCAGCAATCTGGAGGTTAATAACGCACTTCTGAAGCTGCATAAAGGCCGATACAAAGTCCATCTTTCCGACTTTGCAGGCGGACAGCTCAGGGTAAGCTATGACCTTGATTAACCGAAAAGAGAGTTTAAAGAGCGGCAGCCCTCAGGGAGGCTGCTCTTTTTGTGCGCAAAAAGAGATTTAGGTTTTGTTTCATTTTCCGGAACGAAAAACAGGAATGGGACTTGATTTTTTTACGAAAAACGATTATAAATAAGTGATTAAATAAAGAATGTGGGGGATTCATCATGGATCAGAATAACAGACCGCACAGTCGAAAAAAGACTGTCTCCTCCGGCACGGCGCAGGTCGGGAAAGGTCAGAAGGTCAACCTACCCGGTTCTTCCGGCGGTGCTATGGGAAACCGTCCCGGCGCCAGCCCCAGAAGACCTGCCGGATACTCCAACAGACCGCAAGGAAGCTTCGGTTCTCAAAATGCAGCCAACTACACGAATGCCCAGCGCTCATCGGGCATCGGACTTCTTGGCCTACTCGGCAACAAGAAAATCCTTACCCTGATCATCCTTGTTGTGCTTGCACTCTTCCTTCTGAAGACCTTCTCCGGCGGCAATGCTTATACGCTGCAGGAAATGTCGGACAATGCCGACTTTGTGGCAGAAGACGCCGGCTATGCTGCACAGGAGTCCGAAGTAGCCGAGGACACCTCCGAAGCCGCCAACCAGAGTGTTGCCCCGCAGGCAAGAGAAAAGCGCGTCATTCCCCTCGGCGGCGGTGAAGACAAGACGACCATCATGGTTTACATGTGCGGCACCGACCTCGAATCCCAGCACGCGATGGCAACGGCTGACCTGCAGGAAATGGCCAACGCCTCCCTGTCCAAGAATGTCAACCTGCTGGTTTGCACCGGCGGCTGCAAAAACTGGCAGAATAATATCGTCTCCGAGTCCGTAAATCAGATTTATCAGGTGAACAACGGTAAGCTGCGCCGTCTGGAGGACGACTTCGGCACCAAGGCCATGGTCGATCCCTCGAACCTGACTGCCTTCATCAAGTACTGCAAGGATGAATTCCCTGCCAATCGAAATATCCTCATCATGTGGGATCACGGCGGAGGCTCCGTAACCGGCTATGGCTACGATGAAAAGAACCGGAACGCAGGTTCCATGAATCTGAGCAAGTTCAATGATGCCCTGAAAAATGCCGATTGCATCTTTGACTGGATCGGCTTCGATGCCTGCCTGATGGCTACACTCGAAACTGCACTGGTGTGCAACGAATACGCAGACTACATGGTAGCATCCGAAGAAACCGAGCCGGGCACCGGCTGGTATTACACCAACTGGCTCAACTCCCTTTCCAAGGATCCTTCGATCTCTACCCTCCAGCTGACAAAGACTCTCATTGATGATTATGTCGGCGTATGCAA
Source organism: Faecousia sp. (assembly GCA_045628065.1). Taxonomy (GTDB): domain Bacteria; phylum Bacillota; class Clostridia; order Oscillospirales; family Oscillospiraceae; genus SVMC01. Next base: position 63,604 of record JAZQOW010000099.1, on the reverse strand, counting down.
GCGCTCCAGCTCCAGAGCACAGGTTACCCTGTCCGTGATTGATCTGGCTGAGCTGCAGGGTACGGTTCCCGATAGCTTTAAGAGCTTTGCTTCCTCTACCGGCAAGCTGCTCAGAGGGGATGACTATCAGCAGATTTCCGATGCCCGTGCAAATGTACGCCAGTTCTCCGCTGCCAACAAGCTTAACCAGATCGACCTGATCGACTTTGCAAACCGCATTGATACCCCCGAAGCCAAGGCACTTTCCAAAGCGCTGCAAAGCTGCGTGAAATACAACGGCTCCACGATTTCCAAGGCCAACGGCGTGAGCATCTACTTCCCGTATGAGGACCTGCGCTCAATGAACAGCGCTATCTCTGTCTACAACAACTTAGGCATGGATTCCGAGTATACCGCGTGCATCAAGAGCTTCGCAAGCCTGGAATCTGCCGGTCAGATTTCTGCTAGCTCCTCCCAGACCTCCTCCTACGGCGGTGATCTGCTCGGTTCTCTGCTCAGCGGCGGCGCTTCTTCTACCGGTTCTCCGATCGGTTCCCTGCTGGGCGCTTTCGCCAACAGCTCCGGCTCTTCCAGTGCAGGCAGCTCTCTGGATGCTGCAACGGTGCTGAGTCTCCTTTCCGCTTTCAGCGGAAGAGCCATGCCGGAGGAATTGGGCTGGATGGATACCGAGCTGATTGCTCAGAATGCAGAAAAGATTTCCGGCAACTATATTGACCCGGGTCGTATTACCGTCACACAAAAAGACGGCAAAAATGTTCTCTCTCTCACGGAGGAAGAATGGGCAAAGATTCAGACTGTAGAGCTGAATATCTTTGTTGATGACGGCAGCGGCTTTATTGACCTTGGCCGTGACAACACCTTCGAGTGGACGGATGACAACGATCTGCTTCTGGAATACGACGGCACCTGGCTCACGGTAGACGGCCATGCAGCTGCATACTATCTGGAATCCGACACCGAAAACGATGACGGCTCCTGGACAACCGTAGGCCGCATTCCCGCTAAGCTCAACGGCGAATTTGTTAACCTCCAGGTGGTCTTTGATGACGAGAACGAATCCGGCATCATCACCGGCGCCACGCCCTATTACAGCGAAGGCGAAACCAATGCCGTTGCCAAGGGCGGTATTGCCGTAAAACCCGGCGATGAAATCCAGCTCCTGTGTGACTATTATACTTATAATGATGCGTATGTCGGCTCCTATACGCTGGGTGATCCGTTCACTGTCGGCAGCAACGGGCTGCGCCTGACCAATATGAAGCTCTCCGGCTTCAGCAACTGCCAGGCCTCCTGGCGTCTCACCGATATCTACGGCAACCACTACTGGACACCGGCAATTGAATACTAAATAAGATATTGAATGCCCCCTGACCTCTTAAAAAACGGTCAGGGGGCATTTCTGCGTGCCAAAAGAGACTAAAGACAGCAGCGTTTGACCTCTGTCTCTCTGCTCCAAATGCACAACATAAAAAACCGGGACGCCTTTGCAGCGTCCCGGTAAAAATGAATTAGTTCAGGCAGCGATACAGGAAGGTTGCCATTTCACCGCGGGTACAGGCTCTGTCGGGATTGAAGGAAGCTTCGCTCACACCGTCGGTAATGCCGTTCTGAACAGCCCAGAGGACTGCATTGTAGTAATAAGCATCCGCAGATACATCTTCAAAGGAAACCGTTCCCGTGACTGCGGGACAGCCCTTGAAGCGATAGAGGAAGGTTACCATCTGTCCTCTGGTGCAGGGCAGGTTGGGGCCAAAGGCATTTTTGCCGATGCCGTTGGTAATACCGGCAGCTCTTGCATACTGCACTGCGTCATAATAATAGGCATCTTTCTTCACATCGGAGAAGTCGGCAGGATCGGACTCCGGCTTCGGGCAGCCGGCTGCTCTCCACAGGAAGGTTGCCATCTGTGCTCTGGTGCAGGGCTGCTCGGGGGCAAAGGTCGTTGCGGTAGCACCAGTGGTGATTCCGGCGCCATAAGCCCAAAGTACGGGAGCATAATAGAATCTTTCAGGAGCAATATCAGTGAAGGGATTCTCAATTGCCTGTTTTGCAAAGTCAACATAGAGATCAACATCGCCTTCCGGCATAGCAAAGGAATATTTGCCGTCATCGCCCTGAACCGCGTCAATCACATCACCGTGAGACTTCACAACCAGAGAACCGGAAACAACGTAGCCAGAGTCGGGTACGACAGAAGCAGAAATCTCTTCGCCGGGATTGGCCATCTCATCACTTACCGCAACGGTGCCGCCTTCGGATGCATGGATACGGACACTATACTGGGGATTTGCTTCTTCTACAAGCTCATAAAGCTTTACCTTTGCGCGGGTCATGGTCTCAGGAACAACGCCCTTGCCGCCCTCGGCAACAAAGCCGGATTCATTGCCCATCAGCACATAGGTGAGATCAGTAGAAGCGGAATGCAGGAAGAAAATCGTCTCATGAGTTTCCGGATCGAGGCCGGTATTGTACCATACGGCACGATCCAGGTCGGCATCACCGATGGTGGCATTGGAATACAGGCCGGCAGTTGCGGTATCCACATTCTCGCGCCAGATGATGAACGGCTGAATCAGGCCGCCATGGACAAGGCTCAGAAGGTTCACGCCATTGGTGTATTCGCCGGCATCGGGGCTTTCGCGCGGCAGGAGGATGAAGCGGATGTTGTCCTGAATCAGTTCAGGTGCAACAATGATATCGTTTTCTACAGTGACAGGCGTTGCCTCATAACCGGCCTTGCCGGTGAGGGTAATGCCATCGCCTTCTTCGGTGGGAACAGGCTGCAGTGCCTTATGGGTAAAGGCCTTTCCTGTTTCGGAGGATACAATGATGTAGGTCTTGCCCGGAACGATTTCAGTAGCCAGCTTATAATAGCTGCGGGGCTGATCGATCGGATAGCAGCTCTCGGCACCTGCCAGTGCATCAAGGCCGTCCTCACGGACAGCATAGATGCCCTTAGACACATATTCGGCTTCATCGCATTCTGCGCCAAAATACACAAGGCCGCCTGCATTCTTCGGCAGAGGTTCACAAACCTTCGTGAGTTCATCGGAATCATCAAAGGCAAGCTTCAGCTGAACAGGTGTGACACCGTCGCTGAAACGTACACGTGCGGTAACACGGTAGCCGGTATCGGGATGATTCACATCTGCGACCCACTCAGCGCTCATTTTGCCGAAGTTGATGCGATATTCGTTATAGGATTCGGGGGCATCTGCCCAGGCAATTTTTACCGTAGCCGTGCAGGGCTTGCGGAATGCAACAGCGCCGTCATCGGAAAGCTCTACAGTAACGGTTACATCGTCCTTGTCATAGCTGTAGGCAACATCATCAGCAGTGAATGCGATCTTGGTGGTATCATCGGGCACATTGACATCAAAATCGTAGCCAAGCGTCTCGACTGTTTCGCCATTGAAGGTAAAGGAATCAAGCTTCGGTGCTTCCTTGGTAAGACCCAGATAACCCTCAGGATCAACAACTGCCCAGTAAGCTTCCTTGGGCTGGCGGCTCGTGTCAAAGAGCATCGGGCGCTGAGCGCTGCGCCAGTTGCTGGAATCGTCCACACCCCAGAAGGTAACGCGGTCGATAAAGGCAGCGTATTTTTTCAGCAGCATGAAGAGTCTGGCATAGAAATCAGCCTGAACCTTCTGCTGTTCTGCCGTCAGCGTTCTGCCAACGGTGCCATTATACTGAACATCCAGCTCCGTCAGGCAGATGCGGCAGCCGGTAGCGGCATAGATTTTCAGGTTTTCTTCCAGATTGGCAAGATTCAGGCGGGTGCTGTAGTGCGCCTGGATGCCGATGCTTTCGATCAGCATTCTGGGATCCTCAGGATGCTCCTGAGCATAGCGTTCATTCAGTTCCGTAACCATGGATGCAATGGCAATGGCCTTATTGGGAACCTCTTCATCGTTGAAGTCATTATAGTTCAGCGTAGCGTTGGGTGCATACTTTCTGGCAAGAACGAATGCATCATAAACATAGTCCCAGCCGTTGCCGCCGTTGGCATAGGCAGCATACCACTTTGCGGGACGCTCAATGGGCAGATCGCCGTGACGAAGGGCATTTCTCCAGTCGGTGGGATTCTCGGGGTTGTCGCGCATAGCCTCATTGACAACGTCCCAGGCATCGAAGCGGATGGCTTCATTCTCATAGAAATGGCCTGCAATGGTGGAAATGTAGGTTTCCAGCTGTGCCTTGGCTTCTTCGTAGGTCAGACCGGGAGACGGCCAGTTGGTGGACTGGTTATGCCAGGCAAGGGCATGGCCGATGGTATAGAAGTCATCTGCCTTCACCTTGGCGACCATGGTATCCACATTGCGGTAGTTGGGATTGCCGGTGGGGCGATTCCAGATGTTATCGGGCTTGGTATCGTTTTCCGGCGTAAGTGCATTAAAGTGGAACTTCAGGAAGTCATACTTTGCAGTATTGTCGCGGGGATTCATAACGGAGCCGATCATGAAGTAGTCCTTATAGACCTCCTTCAGTGAAACGACCTCGCGCTCGTCCTCAGCGTGGACTGAGATGCTGCCGAAGCTGAAAAGGCTCAGCAGGACGGTAAGCACGAGAAACAGACTGATTACTTTCTTCATTTTGTTTTTCCTTTCTTTTTATTAATTTTTCTAAGAATCCAAAGATTCTATAGCATTTTCATTATACAAATATAGTATATTCCTGTCAATCAATTACACAAAAACAAAAGGCATATCTGCCGAGATTTGGTAGATATGCCTAATTATTTCGCTTGTGTAATTTTCTTATCCAGCTTTTTTGCTGAATTTCGTCGTGTTGGACGAAAAGGAGGATGCTTCTTTTTTGCGATATTCTCATAGGATTTTGCGGCCTCAGAATCGCCCTCATATATGAGACGGCTGACACGAAGCAGCTCATCCGCATCTTCACTGATGCGGACACGAATCAGGAAATTTCCATGCTCGGGGCAATTGGACATGGTCATATACCGCTTGCCGGGCTGAGGATACCACTTCCCTGCCTTCATGCTCTTTCCGCATTGGGGGCAAAGGTTTTCTTTTCCGCCCATGATCTTTAACACGCTGTCCTTATCCTTATAGCCGTGAAAAACCTTTCGGTCAATGCAGCCCTCCGGCTTGGCCCCATGGAAGCCGTTTTCATGGCTTTTAAGCGCCTGACCGTATTCCGCACAGCCGCGCTCAAGCTCCAGCTTTGCTGCTACCTGCGCCGTGTGGAAAGCATCGCCGAGTGCATCATGGGCCGGACGGGTCGGCTCAATGCCGCTCATCTGCATGGCGGTTGAAATTGCTTTCTGCGATGTGCTTCCATCGGTTTGTGCGTTGAAAATCATTTGAAGATTGAACCATCTGGACATCCAGCTGGTGTCCAATCCAAATAGCTGAAGGTTGTCCCGCATCAGCGTCAGGTCATCAAAGCCCCAGGCAAGGAATGTGCTCTCTTCCTCACCGCACCAGGCAAGAAATCTGGATATGGCCTCCGGGAAAGGGATCCCTTCTTCTTTCAGTCGGGCTTCCTTGATCCCGGTCAGGCTGCTGACACGCTTATTCAGTTTTCGATAGTATTTGGGTCTTACCAGCGTAGTGAATTCATCGGCAATGGTCTGATCGCTGAACAGTCTGACTGCACCAATTTGAATGATTTCTCCATGTATGGGAACCGGCAGCACCTTCTGAGAGGACGGTGAGCCGGGCCAGGGCTGGTTCCACTCTAAATCGAGAACGATATACTGCATAGAAATGCCTTTCCATCTGCTTCTCTATACGAGAATTTCATAACAGTGCTTATCATATCATACATTCGCCCTTTATGCAATCAGAGTTTCCATTTTAATGCAACTTTCTACGCTCAAATACATAGACTGGACAAAAGGAAGAAAGGCGGCAATGCAATGGCATCTCTTTTTTTAAGCCCATCCACACAGGAGTACAATCCATATGTGACCTACGGCAATGAGGAATACTGGATGAATCGCCTTGCGGATGAGATGATCCCATACTTACATGCCAGCGGCGTGAATGTAGACCGCAACGACCCTGCCGGAACGGTGGGGGATTCTGTGCGTGCTTCCAATCGCGGGAATTACGATTTCCATCTTGCACTGCACAGCAATGCTGCTCCTCCCAATCTCAGCGGTATGCTGCGGGGCGTGATCGTCTATTATTATCCGGGCAGTACCGGAGCGCTGCGTATGGCAAATCTTATTGCAGATAATCTTCGCTCCGTATATCCGAACCCACGGCTTGTGCGAACGGCTGCGACCTATGATTTGTATGAGCTGAGAAACACCAGAATTCCGGCTGTTCTGGCAGAAATCGGTTATCACGACAATATGTCAGACGCACTGTGGCTGGAGAATAATCTGAACGCCATCGCAAGAAGTCTTGCACTGTCGGTAACAGAGTATTTCGGTCTTCCCTTCCTCTCTCCGCAGATTTCAAGGAACGCCGTGGTTCAAACCAGTTCCGGCCGCCTGAATCTTCGCGGCGGCCCATCTGTTAATTCGAGAATCGTTACAAGGATCCCAAACGGCGCACAGGTATCGGTGCTCAATGAATACAACGGTTGGTATGTTGTCGAATACAATAATTTATACGGCTATGTCCTCGGAGAATACCTGCGCTTTATCTGAGCTGCGCGCCTGAAGAGTAAAGGACGAGAACACCGCATTGATGCAGTCGTTATATTGCTTTCCCAAGCCTTCTCTGACCTGAAAGCAGAGGCTGTAGCAGAATTCTCCCTGCAATATAATCTTTGCGCGGCAAATCATATGACACTCCCCATCCGAGCAGCACCACGCAAGGCGGCATTCTTCACCTTCATCCACTTTCATGAAGATTCCGGAATTTGTACTGCCGGACACAGCATATAATGCCGCATCCATGCTGTCGGTGACAAAGCATCTTGTTTCAATGTAATAATCTCCATGGGGCCCCCGATAATCTGTCCTGCCGCTGTTTGAAGACAGCAGCTCACTGTCATCCGGCGGGTCAATGAAAATCTCATACGGCGCATCCTCAGCTGTTACAGTCGGCTGCACATCCCGAACATACTCATGAACTTCGGTGCTTCGTACCGTGCAGCCGGATAGGAAAAGAAAGAGTATGAATACCCGTATAAGCCGCAAAACAGCATCAGCCCCCATTCAAAAACGCCGCTTTTCAGCGGCGTTTCATCGTATGTAGGCTTGATGCTGTTTATGCCTGCTGCTTTGCCATTTCATAAAGCGGCGGATGCTCATACAGACTCTGCGGAAGATATTGAATCGAGGAAATCTTCTGGCCGCTGACCCCGTATTTGGGATGGTAGCCGAAAAGATTGACATAGGCCGAAAGGTCGTCGCGCTCTTCGGCCATTGCCTGCATCAGAAGAAGGGTGGCCTTTGCATCATCCACCGCACGGTGGCTGTTGACTGCTTCATCGCCCAGCTGATAAGCTTCAATGGCGTTGCACAGACGGTGCGGATAAGGCCTGCGATCGCGGTAGACCGTCAAGGCATCAAAAAAGCGAAGAGTTTTCAGGCAGTCTGCAAAACCAAAGCGGGCAAGAAAATAATAAACAAAGTTCAGGTCAAACTGCGCATTATAGGCAGCACACAGAACCTTCTCGCCTGACAGCAGATCATGCAGCTTCTGCGCGGCTTCACGCCTTTCGATTCCCTCATGATCGAGCATATCCTGCGTGATCCCGGTCAGCTCCACGATCTTTTCCGGGACACATCTTCCGGCGGGAAGCTGAATAAGACAGCTCAGCTCCTGCTCAGGCACGAATTCCATGCCTTCCCGACGTAAGCGGATCGCACCGATCTCGATAATCTCTTCATATTTTGGATTAAACCCTGTGGTTTCCGTATCAAAGACCACCAAGGCATCAAATTGGGAAAACAGCTGTGTCATGATGCAGAATCCTCCGATGGATGCTCCTGTTCTTTGGTTTTCGGCTTAAAGTCTGCTTCCTCTCCGCGAGCCAGACGGCGAATATTGCTTCGATGGAGAAAAATCACCAAAATACAAATCAGCAGACAAAGACAGTGCTCCGGGCTGAAAACGGGATGCAGGAACCAATAGGCAATCGGGAAGACCAGCGCCGCTGCAATGGAGCAGGCGGAAACCTTCCGCGTCAGCAGGAACATGAGGAAAAATGTCACGAGAAGGATCAGAAACAGCCGCCAATCCAGCAGAAGTCCGATGCAAGCCGATACGGATACACCTTTGCCGCCGCGGAATTTGAAATAGACCGGCCAGCAATGCCCGATCAGGCACAGCGCACAGCCAATCACAAGGCCAAGGTCACCAGCAAGATATTTCCCCAAAAAACCGGCAGCTGCGGTCTTGAGCATATCCCCGGCCAGCGTAAGCAATCCGGCCAGCATACCGAATACTCTTGCAACATTGGTCGCACCGGCATTTCCGCTGCCATGCTCGCGCACATCCTCGTGCAGGAAGATTCTTGTGAGAATTACGGAGATACTGGCAGAACCGAGAAGATAACCGGCAAGTCCTGCCAGAATGTAACGAAGCGTCATACGATGGAGCCTCCAAGAAATCGTTCAAACGAATAGTAAATTACATGGCATCCTTGCGGAAAAACAGGACGCCAAGGCATTTCGGGCCGCAATGGCTGGCAATGGTGCAGCCTGCCGTGGTGATCAGAACCTCGGCAAAGGGTGCGCATTGCCGCACAGCAGCTTCCACTGCATCCAGCTGGCTTTGCTCCAGTCCGGCGGAGTAAGTGATAAAAATTCGCCGGAGGTCAAGCGTGTTCACATCTGCAAGGCGCTCCCGAATATACTTATCCAGGCACTTATCCAGACTGCCGCGATACTTCTTTCCAACCCTCATTGCGCCGTCATGCACCTCAATGCAGGGCTTGAGGCTGAGAAGATTTGCGCCAAGCGCAGCAAGCGCACTGCATCTGCCGCCCTTGCGGAGATAATCCAGCGTGTCGAGCACAAAGCTGACATCCAGCCGGGCACGAAGAGACTCCAGCACAGAAACGATCTCCTCCGGCTGCTTTCCTTCTGCTGCCATGATCGAAGCCTCAATGGCCAGCTGTGCAATGCCGGTAGAAAGATTCTGAGAGTCAATCACATAAATGCCGCCCAGCTCCGTTGCCGCAATTCTGGCATTCTGGTAGCAGGAGGACATGGAAGCGCTGATCGTAAAGTGAATGATTGCATCATACTCTGATCGCAGTTCTTCAAAGCGCTTGAGATAATCGTCTAAATTGACAGCTGCCGTAGAGCAAAGCTCTCCGCCTTCGCTGACATGGCGGAAAATATCTTCGGTATTGATTTCCAGACCGTCACGGTAAAACGTTCCATCTTTATTCACATAGAGCGGAATGATCTCTATGCCATATTGCTCAGCAATGGCCTGCGTAAGGTCGCAGGTGCTGTCTGCAGTGATTTTAATTTTCATTTTCAACTTCCCCACTTCAGGATGAATTCAATGGTTTTATCAACGCATATATTGTAATCATTTTGATGAAAAAGTCAATTGTTTGCAAAACTTTTGAGATTGTATTTCAAAAAAATCAGAGCATTTATTCATTGAATTTTATTTGATAGAATTCTTTACCAGTTTTTCTGCATTTTTATAGAAAATCATTTCTTCTTGTTCTTCTGAGAAGCCGAATTCCTTCATGCACGCAACGAATTCTTTTTGGCCGCTCCAAGGTGAATCGGTTGCAAAAAGGATTTTATCAAAGCCGTGCGCTTCTATAATTTTTTTGCATTTTTCATGATAACGGTCAAGCACAAAGGATGTGTCAAAATAAACAGGCTTCCCAACGAGCTTTGCAAGCACCTCGTCAGGCAGATCACAGCCGCCCATGTGGGCAAGTACGAGTTTATTGTCAATGATCCCTTCGAGCTCGTCCAGTACATGCAAAACCATATCCGGAGTGCAATGAATATCATCAGGGAAGCCGGCATCATTTCCCGCATGGGTCACAACGATCAAATCTCTTTTCGCAGCCTCGCCGATAATTTTTATATATCTCGGATCATCGAAGTATATGCCCTGATAATCAGGATGGACTTTGATGCCAAAAAGACCGCTCTCTTTAATATAATCGAGAACCTCTTCCACATTTTCTGTATCCGGGTGAACAGAACCTGCGTAAATCAAACCGTCTTTTCCGTTCAGCTCAGCAGAGAGTGTATTAATGGAATGAACCTGTTTCGGAGATGTTGCAATAGGCAAAACGACACTGAAATCAATACCGCTTTTTTTCATGGATTCCTTGAGTGATTGCATCGTTCCATCTCTTTGCGGCTTAACATTCGCTTTTTCGGAAAGATAAGCCATTGTCCGAGCTGCTATTTTTTCCGGAAAAGTGTGAGTATGAAAATCAATAATCATCTTAATCATCTCCTGATATATTTCTTTTGGATTTTATATTTTTATTCAGGCATTCCTGAACAGCTGACAGGTGAACTTTTTTCTCGACAAAAAGGAACGCGGGTTCCGCTGCTTTCGCAGTGAAGACAGCGATAAATGAAGGCGCAGCCCGAGGCGGGTAGTAAGGTCCGATGCTCAGCATTTTCTGCACAGTTGCGCAGATTATATCCTTTGTGTCCGTTTTATTGGACAGTATAAGGATTATAATAACGGCAGAAAAGGAGATGAGCTTATGAATCAGCCAATCAATCTTTGTCCGTATCTTCCCGCTCAGTCAGTTTCCCCGCGCATTCGCCGCAGACAGCGCAGAAGCGCCGCTTCCCTGCTCCTTGCACTGGAAGCACTGATCTCATTGATCATCGGAGTCAGCGTTCTCATTGGTGTAGCTGCCCTTCTGCTGATGATGTAATTCATCATGATCGACCGGCACAAAGCGGCCATCTATTGTGTACAGGTAGCCTTGATAGACTTCGGGCATGAGCAGGGCTCCACCCTGATATCGGCAATAAGCGCCAACATCATGGAGCGCAAGCAAATCACCCGGCGCACAGGGCGGCAGGATGGCGCAATCGTTGAATCGGTCTATGGCATCGGCAGTACATCCCTGAACAGAATAGACAACTCTGCCGCTTTTGGCACAGCTTCCAACACGGGAAATGCTCTGATGATGCCGATGGAGCAGCAGCCTGGGATTGCACGCTGCTGTAGCATCCAGCACCATATAGCGGCGGCTGCGCTCACGCAGCTCCACCACACGGGACAGGAGAAGTCCATGCCTGCCGACCACCCAGCGGCCGAGTTCTGTATAGAGCGTCGGCTTGCAGGTTGAAAACTCGTATTCCTCACGAAGCAAGGCACCAACCTTCGGCAGGTTGACAGAAGGCTCCTTTGGCCTCATGGGAATGCCAATACCGCCGCCGACATCAATAATGCGAATACGGCAGGCCGTTTTTTCCTCGATCTCCTGCGCCAGCTCCAATAAGAGCCTTGCTGCGGCAGGATAGTATTGCTCCTCCATAGCATTGCCGGAAAGATGGCAATGCAGACCAATCTCTTTTCTCCCGAGTTCGGCAAGGCGCGCTGCCGAGGTTATGATCTGCTCTCTTGACATGCCCGATTTGATCCGTTCCGAGTTGGCTGTAAAGGAAGCGTGCGTATAAGGTTTTTCGGGATGATATCGCAGAAGGCAGACCGATGGCAGAGCATCTGCAAGCTTCTCGATCTGTCCGGGCGCATCAAAGATGACGCCGCAGCCGATCCTGCGGATGTGTGCTGCTGCTTCGTCTGTCAGCGCAGGCGTATGAAAAAGGATATCCGCTCCCGGTATTCCCCATGCTTCGGCCATGAGCAGCTCCGGCACACTCCGGGCTAAGATGCCGAAGCCCTCCTCATGCAGGATACGTACAACGGCAGGCGCATCATTCGCCCGCAGAGGGAAAAACGCACGATGCTTCGGAAGGCGGCAAAAGCTGCCCAGAACCGTTCGGGCGGATTTTCGAATTCCTGTTTCATCATACAGAAAAAAGGGAGTTGACACATTGGATGCAAAGGTCAGCAGCTTTTCCTGCGGGAGAAACAGCCGATCCGGCCGATATGTGTTGCCATATGGCATAGCACTTCACCTCAGGAGCGAGTATTATTCTGATACAAAATATCCAGACCTTTGAGAAGCAGATTCTTATCGTAGATAATGCTGCGCTTACATAGAGAAATAACAAACTGGGAGATACCACCGGTCGCCACCACAGGCATCTTTGTTCCCATTTCCTCCTCCATGCGATCCAGCAGGCCATCAAGCATGGCAGCTGCACCGAGCATCACGCCGCTGCGCATACATTCCACGGTATTTTTGCCGATGGCGCATTTAGGCGCATCCAGAGAAATGCCGGGAAGCTGCGCGGTACGGCTGGTGAGCGCCTCAAGAGAAATACGAACGCCGGGGCAAATACAGCCGCCGCGGAAGGAACGATTCTCGTCGATAACAGAAATGGTAGTTGCCGTTCCCATATCAACGATCATCAGCGGTGCTCCATAAAGCTTGACACCTGCTACAGCGCCAACGATCAGATCGGTACCCACCTGCTTCGGATTATCCACCTTCACATTCAGGCCGGTTTTGATTCCGGGCCCCACAATAAGCGGTTCTTTCCCGGTCATTTTTACCACTGCGGTATGGATGGAATTGAGCACTGGGGGTACAACAGAGGAAATAATGATCCCTTCGAGCATTTCCGGTTCTACATTATAGAGTGAAAGCATATTTTTCAGTGAAATATGGTATTCATCCGAGGTCTTCGTTGAATTGGTCTGCATCCGGGCCTCAAAGAGGATCTCTCCCTTTTCAATACCGCCCAGAACAATATTGGTATTGCCGATATCAATTGCAAGAATCATCGTTATTCCTCCGTTCTGTTTTCTATGCTGCAAATCTTTGCCTGAACCGCGCCCTTCTCAATCTCAAGGACAGCATACGTCACAGGCCCTCTGCCGGAGCAGCTTCCGGGGTTGATCATCCAGAGGCCGTTATGCCAATCGCATAAGCTCTGGTGGGTATGTCCGAACAAAAACACATTGGCACCCTCTTCTTTGGCGGTAAGCTCTGCGCGAAGAAGACCGTACTTTACATTCAGCGTGTGTCCATGCGTCATATAGAGCCGAACACCCTCCACCTGTTCGGTGATAACAAGCGGGGATGCACTAAAATCACAATTGCCGCCGACGCACCAGACCGGGATTTCCGGATAACGCTCCGCAAGCCGATGTGCATCGGTAATATGGTCGCCCAGATGAATGATGCGATCCGGCTTTTCGGCTTCTACGGCGCGAATCATATAATCCATCGTCTTATGGGAATCTGATAATACCAGCAGCCTCATGTAGTTCACCTTTTGCCTTTCCTCGCATAGAATAGAGCAGCGACTTTGATTATTATAGCAAGAGAACGGTCAGGAGGCAATGAAATGTTTTCAAATGCTGCAAATAATTCAGGAATTCCGGTATCCCCTGAGGAGCTTCGGCGGGTGCTTACCTCCCCGGAGGGGCAAAAGCTGCTCACGCTTCTCCGCGCCGATGGAGGAGAGGCATTAAAGCAGGCTGCAAAATCGGTAAAGCAGGGCGACTATGACGGGGCAAAAACGGTGCTCGAGCCGATGCTGCAAAATCCGGAGGCACAAGCTCTATTGGGAAGGCTGGGAAAATAGTCCATGGATCAGCTCAATGACGCCCTGGGAAAGCTGCTCAGCGATCCCAACGCCATGTCACAGATGATGCAGGTCGTGCAGTCCATTACAGACAGCACGCCGCCGGAGCAGAACGAGCAGCCGGTACCACGGGGAAATCGCAGCACGGCATTATTTCAGGCGCTTCTCCCCTTCCTGTCACCGAAGCGGCAGGAAAAGCTGGAGCGGGCGATGCAGCTTGCCAAGATGTCCAGCCTTGCTTCGCTTGCATTGAGGCAGTCAGAACAGGATTCGCGTTAAAGGAGGGAGAGCAAATGTACTCAAGATTTACCCCCGGTCCGAACGGTGTCTATCAGAGGAAGCAAATCCCTACCGCAAAAGCGGCATCTCCCCCGCCCCAGGCAATCATTCAGCCAAAGCAGGAGCAGCTAAGCCTGAAGCAGCGTATCCGGGAGCTGCTTCCCAAAGGGCTGGAGCTTGGGGACGTGCTGGTGGTTCTGATCGCTCTGCTTTTGCTCCTTGACAGCGAAGAGGATATGCAAACCATCCTCATTACCGCAGCCGCCTTTCTATTTTTGTAAGAAACAGCCGATGACGGGATGCGCCATCGGCTGAAATTCTTATTCTTCATCCATTGCTGCCACGCAGGCCTTGAGCACCCGCCCGGCAATGGGACCTGCGACACCGCTGCCGCTGCCGCCGCCTTCCACAACAACGATAAAGGCAAGCGGATAATCATTGTCCTTGATAAATCCGGCAAAGGTAGCATTGGGGTCGTTCGTGCCAACCTCTGCGGTGCCGGATTTGGCGCATACATAAAGATCCGGGAAGTTCCCTGTGCCGTACATCGATACGACATTGTTGCGCATCATTTCCGTGAGCTTTTCGGCAGTTTCTGCTTCTATGACGCGATCCATCAGCTTGGTGGACATACGGTGCGCCATGAAGCCGCTGCCTGCCTTCTGAACGATGCAGGGCAGTGCCGCTTTTCCGCCGCCGGCGATGGCGCCCATCACGGTCATGAACTGGCAGGCATTAATGAGATCGGTAGACTGTCCGATGCCGCTCCATGCCAGATCGGCATCGGAGGCATTGCTGAGATCAATATGCCCGGAAGCGGTACCGATGCCGTCAAACTCCAGAGACTGATCAATGCCCAGCTTCTTTGCATAGCGCTCCAGCGTCTCGCCTCCCAACTGCTCTGCGATCTGGCCGAAGGCGCAGTTGCAAGAGTGGGCAAGCGCCTGCTCAAAGTTAATTTCTCCGTGGACACCGTTGCAGGTAATGACCTCGCCGCCTGTTTCATAGCTGCCGTCGCATTCGAAGGTTTGCTCTTCGATATCGGGAATCGTTTCAATAGCAGCCATCGCCGTAACCAGCTTGAAGATCGAACCGGGCGTATAGGTGGAATTGAAAAAGCGATGGACATAGATGCCGTCGAAGTCATCGTCATCCTCATCAATATCCGGCACATGATCCGGGTCATAGGTCGGTGAAGTTACCGCGCAGTATATTTCACCGGTTTTATAGTTGTATACACCTACCGTACCTTTGCGTCCGTCCAGCGCTTCCAATGCAGCGGCCTGAACCTGTGCGCTGATGGTCAGGTTCATTTTTCCGTTACCGGCGGCATTCCATGTCCCGCTAAACAAGCTGTAGCCAATCAACTCATCGGCGTATTTTTCCAGCACGCGGGAAGGAATGTAACCGTGACGGTCACCCAGAATATGCATGGTCGCCTTGCGAAGAAGCGAGCTGTCGGCATATTCCCGCCCATCGGACGCATCCAGCAGGACGGTTCCGGTGCGGTCTGTCACCACACCGCTGTTCAGATTGCCGCCGGAATACACATGGGGGCTGCCCTGAAAGGTTGCCCACCGTCCGGCCTCTGCAAAGTAGCGCACAGAAAATACACACATACCAAGCCCCAGCACAATTGCAAGGGCAAGCGCAAACCATGCGCGTTTAGAAATCCTGTTCATCCAGTGCCTCCTTTCTCGAAGGCAGCTTTACAGCAATGCTGGCGTTCTGCCGGGTATCTGCCGCCTTGATAAAGGCCAGAAGTCCCCAGGAGGACATCATGCTCGAACCGCCGTTGGAAACAAAGGGGAATGTCACACCGGTCAGCGGCAGAAAATCCACCGTACCGAAAACATTCAAAATCGTTTGGGTAATGAGGATGCTCATCGCTGCACAGGCGCCGATGGTATAAAAGGCGCTGCGTCCCATCGCGCCGGCCTTTACAACAAATACGCCAAGCGCGACCAGTACTGCCACAAGCATGAGGGCAATCAGAAGTCCCCATTCCTCCGTAACAAAAGCAAAGACCAGGTCTGTATTGGATGCCGCTACATATTTGAGCCAGCCATTGCCCGCGCCAAGACCAATCAGGCCGCCGGAAGCAATGCACATGAGGGCTCTGGTCTGCTGGAAGCCGCGATCCAGCGGGTCTTCCCAGATGTGTCCCCATGTGGAAAAGCGGTCAAGAATGTAGGGTTTAAACTTGACTGCCAATACCCCTGCAAATCCGGTACCTGCACAGATCAGTGCGATACCTGCGAAGCTGCCGGAACGAAGGTAGGCGATCACAAGGAAGGCCACAAAGAAGATGAGCGCTGTACCGAAGTCGGAGAGCAGCGCAAGGCAGCCGCAGATAAAAGCAGAATAGCCGATGAACAAAATCAGGTTTCGCTTGGCCACGATTCGATCCATCGTGGATGCACCGGCAAAAATGAAGCATACCTTTACCAGCTCCGAAGGCTGGAAGGAGAATCCGCCGATGGAAATCCAGTTTTTCGCGCCGAATTTTGATACGCCGAACACCAAATTGACCGCCAATAAGAGAATACCGATTGCGGCAGCGACGTAGCGGATCTTTTTTGCACGCTCCAGATCACGCATGGACCAGAGAAGCACGATATAGAGAATGATACCGAGCACCAATGCGGCAAACTGCTTAAACACAGCACCGGGCGCAGAGGAGGTCACCACGCTCAGGCCGATTGTGGTGAGGAAAAATGCCATGGTTTCCACTTCAAAGCCGCTGCGCTTAAGAACTCTTGTCAGGAAAAGCAGCAGCCATTCGATCCCGATCAGACCTGCAAAGGAGACCGTCACAGGCCGGATATATTCTGTGTCCAAACTCATGAAGAGCTGTAAAAGTGTCAAGGTCTGAAAAACCGTCAGCAGCAGAAGCGTTGCACCGGGCGCATAGTCACGACCGGCCTTTGTGCGGCTAGAGGCCTGAAGGACCTCCTGCCGATGGGTGATCGGTTCGAGGTACATTTCAATGCCGCCCAGAGAGATCACATCATTGATCGTGATGGCCGCCATATTGGTTTTGCGTCCATTGACAAAGACGCCGCCGCGGGAGCCGACATCGGATACTGTCCAGCTGCCGTCATCGTATCGGGTCAAAACCGCATGAGAACGGGAAATGGTCGGCACATCGATCACAAGATCACTGCGCTTGCTCCTGCCGATGATGTTCTCCCAATGGGTCACCGGCAGCCGGGTACCGTCCGGAAGGCATAGCCATGCCCAGATTTCCGGCTCACGATGAAAAGAGAGCAGCGATTTGATGCACCGCAGTACGATCATCAGCGCCAGAATGGGAAATACATAGCGCATGATGGAGGTATAAATCTGTGAAAATTCTGCCGTCTGCGTAAAACCGCCAAGACGTTCAGAAAATGCGGAGAAAAATTCAGTGATTGCTTCCATGCTTATTCCCTTCCGGAGAGGTGACGGCGAAGCGAAAGGAGCTTCGTCATCAAATCTCCAAATTGTTCTGGGGACAGTGCCTGCATACCGTCGCACAGTGCCTGCGCCGGATCAGGATGAATCTCAAGCATCAATCCATCCGCTCCCGCACAAACCGCCGCAAGAGCCAGGGACGGTATCAATTCTGCACAACCGGCAGCATGACTGGGGTCAACGATCACCGGAAGGTGGGTTCTGCGCTTCATCGCTGCAACAGCACCCAGATCCAGCGTAAAGCGCTGCGCAGCTTCGAATGTGCGGATACCGCGTTCACACAGAATGACATTGGGGTTGCCTGCATTTAATATGTATTCTGCGGACATCAGCCATTCATCCTCGTTCGAGCAAAAGCCGCGCTTGAGCAAGACCGGCTTTTTCAGCTCACCCACTGCGCGAAGCAGCGGATAATTCTGCATATTCCGAGCACCGATCTGGACAAGATCGACAAGCGGAGAGAGTGTCTCGCAGTCCTCAGCGCACATCAGCTCTGTAACAACAGGAAGATGATATTGCTCGCCTGCCTGCCTGAGAAGCAGCAGCCCTTCCATACCGAGTCCCTGATAATG
Source organism: Faecousia sp. (assembly GCA_045628065.1). GTDB lineage: Bacteria > Bacillota > Clostridia > Oscillospirales > Oscillospiraceae > SVMC01. The sequence goes on along the minus strand of JAZQOW010000099.1, from coordinate 45,703 downwards.
ATAGGGAGAGGTTCTGGGCTTGAATGCACCGCCGCGAAGAATATGCGCACCGTGTTCCTTTACCATTGCTGCGCAATCCGAGATGACCTGCTCGCTCTCCACTGCACAGGGGCCTGCAATCACGGAGAAATTACCGCCGCCAAAGCCGATGTTGCCCACCCTTACGACCGTATCTTCCCTTCCCTGCCGGGAAGCAAGCGGTGCGGGGTCGGTCAATCGGATCACAGCCTGAATCCCCGACTGCGCTCTGAGCCATGCACTGTCAATTCGGTGGATTGCGCCCGTAAGCCGAAGGCCATCGCCTTCTAAAATGGCGTCCACACCGAGCTTATTCAATCCGGTTATAACCGATGAAGGGTCATATCCCGGAGATAATAACAAAAACATTGTTGTCTCCCTTCTGCAAAAACAACAGATGAAAATCTCCCAATGAGCGCGCCGTCCCATGGGAGATTATTCATTCTATGGATGCAGTGAATCAAGAATCATTGTCCTCCAAATGAGCGAGATAACTCTCAATTGTTTCATCACTTAAATCATCAAAATCAATGATTTCCGGCTCCTCCTCATAAGAATCGGAAGCATCCTCATAGTAGACCGTGTGTTCAGCTGCAAATTCAGCCATTTTTTGCGCCAGAGCAATATCATCGGTAGACTGAATTTTGGAATAGATCGAAGTAACCTGCGGATAACCTTTCTTTTCCAGACGGCGCTTTACCGAATCGCTGACAAGCATATAAATCACAGCAAACACCGGAACGCCCAAAATCATTCCTGCAAAGCCGAAAATGCCTGAAAAAACCGTGATGGAAATCAGAATCCAGAAGCTGGACAGGCCGACAGATTCCCCGAGAATACGGGGGCCAAGGATGTTGCCGTCAAACTGCTGAAGAATGACGATGAAAATGATAAAAATGAAGCACTGGAGGGGGCTCTGCAACAAAATCAGGAAGGCGGATGGAATCGCACCGATGAGCGGGCCAAAGAAAGGAATGACATTCGTAACACCGATGATGACAGAAATCAGCATCGGGTACGGCAGACCGATCAGGCTCATAACGATATAGCAAATGATTCCGATAATCAGCGAGTCGATAATTTTTCCGAGCACAAAGCCGCTGAAAATCTTGTTCGTGCGTCTGCCGACTTCCAGAAGACGATTGGCTCTTTTTTCAGTGAACATCGCCACAACAATTTTCTTTGCCTGAGCCAGGAACTTCTCCTTAGAGAAGAGCATGTAAACGGCAATGACCAGACCCAAAAGGAAATTCATGGTGCCCTTTAACACGCCAAACAGGCGTGCGGATACGCTGCGCAGTGCATCGGCAATATTCAAGTTGGAAATAAAGTTTTCGACCGATGGGAATAATCCGTCAAGCCGTTCCTTAAGCCACATTTGAAGATCCGGGCTGTCGGAGAAAAGCTTATTCAGCCAGTCCGTTACACGGTTATAATAGCCAATGATGGTTTCTGTATTGGCAATTGAGGAAATGTTCTCGATGAGCGTAGGGACGACCAGAGAGAATGCCAGATAAAAGAACAGCAGCAATACCGCAAGTGCCGAAATCACACCGATGATATGGCAGACATTTTTTCTTGATGCCAGCTGGCTGCGATCCGGATGGTCATTCCTGCGCAGTCTGGGAATCAGATTCATAAGTCCGTTTTCCACGAACTGCATGACCGGGTTCATCAGATAGGCAAACAGAACGCCGAAGAATACGGGCATCAGGATAGAGAAAAACTCATTAATAACATTAAAGAAACCGGGGAGATTGGAGAATACAACATTGAATGCCGCACTTGCAATCACAACAAGCAGCAGTGTCAGGCCAAGCTTAAAATAAATCTTATTACGCTTCATTCCGGCTGCGCCTCCTCCCCTTTTTTTCATGCATATCTTATCACGTTCCAGATGGTTTCGTCAAGAAAACCGCCCATCATTAAGAAAAAATTCACAAATTGCTTCTCAGGAGGCAAACAGATAAAAAGATTTTTGCTTTTTTTGAAATAAGCATGGAAAAACACACGAAAATATAGTATAATAAACAGGTCTATGCAAAAAGCATCAGATACAGCATTAGAAAGAAATAAGAAAGGTGATGCCAATGAAGGTCGTTCGTGGAATATTATCCGTAATTGCCTGCTTTATTATCGCGATCGGCATTTTTTCTGTTATAGGTTATGAGCTCTATTTCCGCCATGTTGAACCTACACTCCCCTCGCAGCTGCAAAAGCCCGATACAACCACTACAACCGATGTTCCCGAAACAAAACCCGAAGAACCTGAACCCCAGCCGGAACCCGATCCCGTGCCTGAGGAACCCAGTGCAGAAGAGTTAAGAGCACAGGAGCTTTTGCAGGATATGACGCTGGAACAGAAGATTTATCAGATGTTCTTCATTACCCCCGAATCCATAACCAATGTTGAAGCAGCTACGCAGGCCGGCAGCAAAACCAAAGAAGCACTGCAAGCCAATCCCGTTGGCGGAATTCTCTACAGCGACAAGAATCTTGAGAATGCAGATCAGGTCAAAAAGCTGCTGGAAGGCACCCAGAACTACCTGAAAGAGGGTCAGTTCTTCCCGGCCTTCCTTGCAATTGATGAAGAAGGCGGCGATGTTGCTCCTGTAGCACAAGCACTGAAAACCACCGCTTTTGAAACTATGGCAGAATTGGGCACCGCCGGTAAAACCGACGCTGTCAAGGATATGGGAAAAACCATAGCGCAGGATATTAAGGAGCTTGGCTTCAACGTAAACCTTGCCCCCCTTGCCGATCTGGCAGATGCAACCCATAATGATGTCATTGGGACCCGCTCCTTTGGTCTGAATCCTGAGGTGGTTTCCTCTATGGTTTCAGCTATGGTGCTTGGCTCTCAGGATAACGGCGTTCTGTGTGCGGTCAGCCATTTCCCCGGGCTGGGAAGCCTTGAGGATGTGGCGCATATCGATCGCAGCACAATTGATCGTACGCTGGAGCAGATGGAACAGGAAGAGCTTCTCCCCTTCCAATCTGCCATTTCTGCAAAAGCCGGATTTATTGTAGTATCCCATGCAGTTTTCTCCGCAGTTGATGATCAGCGGCCTGCCAGCCTCTCTCCGAGTGTCATTGAGATGCTCCGCAGCGAGATGGGCTATCATGGCGTGATTGTTACCGACACACTGGACATACCCGCCATTACCGATCATTATACCCCCGAAGAAGCTGCACTCAATGCAGTCAAAGCCGGCTGTGATATGCTTCTGTGTCCGAGTGATTTGGATAAAAGCATTGAAGCTCTTCTTAATGCGGTGGAAGACAACACCATCAGCGAAGAGCGAATCAACGAAAGCGTTACAAGAATCCTTGCAGCGAAGCTTACATTGGGTCTAATTTCCTGAACGAAATAAACATTGGAGCCGTCCACGCGGGCGGCTCCTTTTTTATGACTATCTTAGCGAGCTGAGGCAAGCTTCCATTCACAGTATGCCGCCGTATTGTTCTTGCCATGACTGACCTGTGAACGACCAAATAAACAACATTGCCGATACCCGTAAAGAGTATCGGCAATGATAAAGTGCCATGGGTTTATTTCTTAAGACCTCCGAAGAATTCCTTCGTGAGCTTAATAACAACCGGGGACAGGAGAAGCAGAGCGATCAGGTTGGGAATTGCCATGAAAGCATTGAGTGCATCGGCAATGTTCCAGACATCGTTCAGGCTGAGCGTTGCACCGATCACGATGACAACAATGAAAATCACCTTGTAAATGATACCGGCCTTGGTGCCGAACAGGTACTCAAAGCAGCGGGTACCATAAAGGCTCCAGCTGAGGATGGTGGACAGAGCAAACAGCGTAATGCCGACTGCAATGATCGAGGAACCGACCTGGTTGCCGAAAACGGTGCCAAAGGCAGCAGCGGTCAGCTCCGTACCGGCGCTCTCGCCCCAGGCAATGTCAACACCTGCGAAGCTGCCACACAGAACAGCCAGAGAGGTCAGGGTGCAGATCACGATGGTATCCATGAAAACTTCGAAGATGCCGTACAGACCCTGCTTGACAGGATCGCTTTCAGAGGAAGCTGCATGAGCCATAGGAGCGGAGCCGAGACCGGCTTCGTTGGAGAATACGCCGCGGCCAACGCCCTTCTTGATGGTCTGCATAATGGTAATGCCGAATGCGCCGCCGAGAGCAGCCTTTGCACTGAAGGCGCCCTTGAAGATCATGGCGAAGACCTTACCGATAGAGGTGATATTAGCAAAGATAACACAAAGAGCAGCAACGATATAAACCGCAGCCATGAAGGGAACCAGCTTTTCGGTAACAGCGCCGATACGCTTGATGCCGCCGATCAGAACCAGAGCAGTAATGAAAGCAACGACCAGACCGATCACAATGCTGCTGACAGGAACTGCCTGACCGAGAACCGTAATCACATGGCCGGTGCTGCCGCCGAAGGAAGTAATGGCCGTATTGATGGAAGAGGCAATGGTATTGACCTGCGTCATGTTGCCGATGCCAAAGGAAGCCAGAGCGCCGAGAACGCAGAAAATAGCGCCCAGCCATTTCCAGTTTTTGCCAAGACCATTCTTGATGTAATACATGGGGCCGCCGACCCAGTCGCCATGGCTGTTACGCTCACGGTATTTGACAGCCAGAGTAACTTCGGAATACTTGGTGACCATGCCGAACAATGCGGAAATCCACATCCAGAAGACAGCGCCGGGGCCGCCGACAGCGATAGCGCCGGTGACGCCTGCGATATTGCCGGTGCCGACAGTTGCAGCCAGTGCTGTGGTAACTGCCTGGAAGGGGGTAATTTCACCCTTACCGGCTTCCTGCTTCTTGAAAATCTTGCCGAGGGTGTTCTTCATTGCATAGCCAAACTTGCTGAACTGAATGAAGCCAACGCGGATGCTCAGATAAATACCGGTGCCGACCAGAAGGATCAGCAGCCACGGACCCCAAGCAAAGTCATCGACTTTGGTGATGATTTCACTGATAGACATAAAAAACAATCCTCCATTTTCTTTCCTGATGTTCAATAATCATCCTGCACAAAAAGAAATACGGGCATCATCAAAAGAAGCCCGCAGCATAACAAAACTAACCTCCGGAATCCCGGCGGTAATCGTTTGCCCTGTCCTTTTGCCTGAGAGATTTGGCATAACTGCCTTGCCCCTTCGGCACTCACAGCTGGTGTGAGCTTCTCCAGAGTGCAATCCATCTACAGTTCCGCAGCAGTGCATTTTGTAATACGACAGCCAAAAGCACAGGCGATTCAGTAGGTATCAACTCGCGCATATTTTATTGAATCTATTATATATTAGCATATAATTCCTTGTATTGCAAGCATTATTTCACCAGTGGCGGACATTTTCATAACCAAAGTGATCATTTCCTTATGCAGAGCATAAATCTCCCCCACGGAATACTTCCGTGGGGGAGAAAAGTATTACATCAGGCTGCAAACCAGCTCGCAGTATTCAGAAGGATCGTCCAGCGGAAGACCTGCCATGATCAGTGCCTGGTCATAAAGCAGCTTTGCATATTTTTCTGCTTTTTCGGTCTCTTTTTCCATGGCAGCCTGCAAGGCCTGCACCGCGCTGTGCTCTGCATTCATTTCCAGTACTTTGCCGAATCCCTCCGTCATTTCGGGGTTCATGCGGCGGAAATACCGCTCCATTTCAAAGCTCATGCCTGAATCTGAGCGAAGACCGACTGCATGGCGGCCGAGATCGGTGGAGAGCCGTACCTTTTTCACCTTTTCACCAAGGACAGATGCAACATAGTCTGTGAAGCCCTTCAGTGCCTGAGATTTTTCCTCTGCGCTCTTCTTCTCTTCCTCGCTCTGAAGACCAAGATCATCGGTCAGCGCATTGCAGAGGGACTTCTCTTCATAGCTGTCGATGGTGCGTGCTACAAATTCATCTACCTCATCGGTGAAGAACAGCACATCATAGCCGTGATTGAGCAGCAGCTCAACCTGCGGCATGTGGCCAATACGGCTGCTATCTTCGCCGGTCGCATAGTAAATCTTCTCCTGCCCCTCGGGCATAGCCTCCAGATATTCCTTGAGACTCACAAGCTTTTCCAGCTTGCCGGATCGGAACAGCATCAGATCCTGCAGGAGCGCCTTATTCTTGCCGTACTCTGAGGCAATACCGATTTTCAGCTGGCGGCCGAAGGCGGCGAAGAATTCTTCATAGGCTTCCCGGTCATCCTTCATCAGTCGGGTCAGCTCATTCTTGACCTTCTTTTCCAGATTGCCTGCAATCAGCTTGAGCTGGCGGTCATGCTGAAGCATCTCGCGGGAGATGTTCAGGCTCAGGTCCTGAGAATCAACAACACCCTTTACAAAGCGGAAATGATCCGGCAGCAAATCGGCGCAATTCTCTACGATCATGACACCGGAAGAATAAAGCTGAAGCCCCTTCTTATAATCCATGGAATAGAAATCAAAGGGTGCCTTCTTCGGGATAAACAGCAGCGCCTTATAGGTCAGCGCACCTTCAACACTGGTGTGAATCGTTGCAGCAGGCTTTTCAAAGTCATTGAACTGCTTTTTGTAGAACTCCTGATATTCTTCCTCGGTAACATCCTTCTTGGCTCTCTGCCACAGGGGCACCATGGAATTGAGGGTTTTGCATTCGATCACGGTCTCCCATTCGGGCTTTTCGCTCTCTTCCGTACCCACCTTCATCTTGCTGGTCTCCATATCCATGCGGATGGGATAGCGGATATAGTCAGAATACTTTTTCACAAGAGAAGAAAGCTCGTATTGATCGAGGAAACGGCCGAAATTCTCCTCTTCTCCATCGTCCTTGAGCTTGAGAACCACATCCGTGCCGGGCGCTTCGCGCTCACATTCGGTGATGGTATAGCCATCTGCGCCGGAGGACTGCCACATATAGGCCTGCTCCTCGCCATACTTCTTTGTTACGACTGTAATATGGTCAGCAACCATGAAGGCGGAATAGAAGCCCACGCCAAACTGGCCGATCAGGTCAACATCCTCCACCTTTTCCATCTGCTGCTTGAATTGCAGGCTGCCGGACTTGCAGATGGTACCAAGATTCTGCTCCAGCTCTTCCCTGCTCATACCGATGCCGTTATCGGAAACGGTGAGCACACGATATTTTTTATCCGGCTTGAGCACAATCTCAAAATCACTGCGGTTCAGTCCGACCTTGTCATCAGTCAGGCTGAGATATGCCAGCTTATCAATTGCATCGGAGGCATTGGAAATCAGCTCACGCAGGAAAATCTCCTTGTGGGTATAAATCGAATTGATCATCAGATCCAGCAGGCGTTTCGATTCCGCCTTAAACTGCTTTTTGGCCATGCTTGTCACTCCAAATCACAAATTAGCACTCGCAATATTTGAGTGCTAATTCATTATACCCCTTTTTTTCAAAAATGCAAGCCCCTTTTCGTTTTTTTCTTTGCAAGGAGAAAAAACTATGATACACTATAATAAAGGAGGCGATTTCTTTGATTACAGTTTCCAATCTTGCCATGCAATACGCCGGTACTGTCCTGTTCCATCAGGTTGACCTGCAATTTACCGCAGGCAACTGCTACGGTGTGATCGGTGCCAATGGCGCCGGTAAATCTTCTTTCCTGAAAATTCTATCCGGGGAGCTGGACTCTACCAAGGGCTATGTCGCCATCAAGCCGGGTGTAAGAATGTCTGTCCTCAAGCAGGATCAGTTCCAATACGATGCCTATACCGTCCTTGACACCGTCATCATGGGCAATCGTCATCTTTATGATATCATGAAGGAAAAGGATGCGCTCTATATGAAGGAGGACTTCTCCGATGAAGACGGCCTACGTGCCTCTGAGCTGGAGGCAGAATTTGCCGAGCTGGGCGGCTGGGAAGCAGAATCCGACGCCAGCCGTATTTTGCAGGGTCTCGGTGTACCCGTAGACCTTCACGGGAATCTGATGGCGGATACCGACGGCAGACTCAAGGTCAAGGTACTTCTGGCGCAAGCACTGTTCGGCAATCCCGACATCATTATGCTTGACGAGCCAACCAACAACCTCGATATTGAATCCATCAACTGGCTCGAAGACTTCCTTCTCGACTATGAAGGCACGGTCATCACCGTTTCCCATGACCGCCATTTCCTCAATACGGTCTGCACCCATATCGTAGATATCGACTACGGTAAAATCAAAATGTATGTCGGCAACTACGATTTCTGGTATGAATCCTCCCAGCTGGTGCAGGCTCTGCTGCGAAACAAGAATAAGCGCAATGAAGAAAAAATTGCGGAATTGCAGGCTTTTATTTCCCGATTCTCCGCCAACAAATCCAAATCCAAGCAGGCTACCGCCAGAAGGAAGCTGCTTGATAAGCTCAGCGTGGAAGAAATCCCCTGCTCCACCCGCCGGTATCCCTTCGTAGGCTTTTCCCGGGAGCGCGAGGTCGGCAAGGATGTCCTTTTTGTCAAGGAGGTCTCCAAGACCGTTGACGGCGTGAAGCTGCTGAATAACGTCAGCTTCACTGCCAACCGCAATGAAAAAATCGCCTTTGTCGGCGAAAATGAGCTGGCTCAGACCACCATGTTCAAAATCCTCATGGGTGAGCTGGAACCGGATGAGGGCAGCATCAAATGGGGTGTATCGACCTCCCAGAGCTATTTCCCCAAAGACAACACCGAATTCTTTGAAGGCCATGAGGAATCACTGGTAGACTGGATGCGCCCCTTCTCTGCAAAGAAGGATGATGTCTATCTCAGAGGCTTCCTTGGGCGTATGCTCTTCTCCGGCGAGGATGTTTTCAAATCTGTCTCCGTACTGTCCGGCGGTGAAAAGGTGCGCTGCATGCTCTCAAAAATGATGCTCTCCGGCGCTAACTGCATCCTGCTCGATCAGCCCACCAACCATCTGGATATGGAATCCATTCAGGCGGTGAATAAAGGCATCTGCGCTTTTCCCGGCAATGTCTTTCTTGCCAGCCATGACCACGAAATGCTCCAGTCTACGGCAGAGCGTATTATCGAGTTTTTGCCTGACGGTACGATCTGTGACCGGATCGGCACCTATGACGATTATCTGGAATATAAGCAAAACAATCCCTGAACCCTCTTGTATTTTGTATTATTTTTGCTATAATGCACTTATAAGCTTTCTTTTTGCCGAAACATATCTATTAGGAGGTCAAATCTATGAAGCTTTGTCCAAAATGCAATATGCAGCTGGAAGACTCCGCTTCCTTCTGCCCCAATTGCGGAACGCAGTTCATCCCCAACGCTACCGTTTCTGCCCCGCCCTATATGCCTGTGAATCCCTTCGATCATACGGCAGATTATGATCCTGAAGACATCGCAGAAAACAAGCTCTATGCTTCCTGCACCTATCTTCTCAGCTTTCTGGGCATCATCCTTGCGGTGCTCATCGCCAAGGATTCCCCCTTTGTGAAATTCCATATCCGTCAGAGCCTGAAAATCAGTATTTGCGGCGCGCTTCTGGCCATTTTTGCTGCACTTCTGGCCATCACCTTCCTGGCCCCCATTGCAGCAGGCGTGTGTCTGTTCATTCTGGAGATCGTTTCTCTCATCTGCTTCTTCAGTACCATCAAGGGAAAAGCAATTGATGCGCCCATCATCAGAGGTATGGGTTTCCTCAATTAATACGCCTATCGCAGCTGTCCGCTACATGACAGCTGCGATTTTCTTTGACCGTCAAAAAAAGTCCTATGATTGCGGGATTGCAATCATAGGACTCTGATATTTATGTAGGAATTATTCCTCTACAGCCTCTTCAGCTTCTGCAGCGGGCTCTTCGCCGGTGAGAAGTGCACGGATGGAGAGAGAGATACGCTTGTTCTCGGTATCTACATCGATGATCTTAGCTTCCACTTCCTGACCTTCGGACAGAACGTCTTCGGGCTTGCCGATGCGGCGATCAGCGATCTGAGAGATATGGATCAGGCCATCAACACCGGGAAGGATTTCTGCGAAGGCGCCGAAGGTCATCAGCTTCACGACCTTGACATTGGCAACGTCGCCAACAGCATACTTGGACATGAACTGGTTCCAGGGGTTCATCTCGGGGGTCTTGTAGCCCAGGGAAATCTTCTTCTTCTCGGGATCGAAGGAGATAACGAATACGTCGATCTCATCGCCAACCTTGACGACTTCGGCGGGGTTCTTGATGCGGCGCCAGGACAGTTCGGAAACATGAACCATGCCGTCCACACCACCGATGTCTACGAATGCACCATAGGAAGTCAGGGACTTGACAACGCCATGATACTTCTTGCCGACTTCGATTTCGGACCAGATCTTCTCAACAGCGGCACGACGCAGCTCAGAGGTGACAGCACGGATGGAGCCGACAACTCTGCGGCGGGCACGGTTGACTTCGGTAATTCTCATCTTAACGGTCTGACCCTTGAGGCTGGACAGTTCGCCGCCCTTGGGGATACCGGTCTGGGAAGCGGGGATAAATACGCGGATGCCGCGGATGCTGGCAACAACGCCGCCCTTGTTCTCTTCGGTGATAACGCCTTCGACGGGATCCTTGGTCTCATTGAGGGTTTCGATCTCGTCCCATACCTTCAGGCCGTCGAGCTTCTTCTTGGAGAGCTGAACAACGCCTTCTGCATCGTTAACACGAACAACGAATACTTCGATTTCATCGCCGATCTTCAGTACGTCTTCAGGCTTCTCGTTGGGATCGGTGCTGACTTCGTCAGCAGGGATATAGCCGGCATGCTTGGTGCCCAGATCGACCTGAACCTCGGTAGAGCCGATAGCTACGACTGTACCAAGTACCTTATCCCCCGTGTTTAAAGTTTTGATGGACTGCTCCAAAAGCATTTCAAAGCTTTCCTCCGCTACAGTCTCAACATTGGTAATTTCGCTCATAGTCTTATTGACCTCCTTTATAATCCACGCGGGAGTCGATGCTCCGGCAGTGATGCCAATGATAGCAGCATCCTGAAAATCATAGGCAGACAGCTCTTTCGCGTTATCTACCATATAGACCTGCGCACAGTTCTGGCGGCAGATCATCGCAAGGCGGCCGGTGTTAGCACTTGTCACATCGCCAACAACGATCATTGCATCACATTGCTGCGAAAGCTGTGATGCCTCGGCCTGTCTTCGTTCAGTTGCTTCGCATATTGTATCAAATAAAACGTAATTTGTACATATTTTTTTTATGATTTCCGAGCATTTTTTCCAAAAATTTTTTGTGGAAGTGGTTTGCATCACCATTGAGATGGGCAAATCCTTGCGTTTTCCATCTTCTTCCAGCCAATTTTCCAATTCCTCGGGGTTCTCGAACACCAAAGCGTTGGTGCACCAGCCTGCGATGGCCTCAACCTCCGGGTGAGAACGGGAGCCGATAATGATGACCTGCCGCGATTGCTCATCCGCTTTTGCAACAATATTGTGGATCCTCTTGACAAAGGGGCAGGTTGCGTCAAGGATCTCCACGCCCCGGCGCGATAATTCCTCATAGACCGCACGGGATACGCCATGGCTGCGGATGATAACAACAGCATGCTCGTCATTTAACTCATCGAGCGAATTGATGGCATGAATCCCCAGCTGAGAAAAGTGCCCGACCGCATGGCTGTTGTGAATGATGGGGCCAAGGGTGACCGCCCTTTTCCCGTCTCTGGCAGCCTTCTCAACAATCTGGACTGCTCGGTTCACGCCGAAGCAATATCCGGCTGTTTGTGCAAGACGAATTTCCTTTTTCATGCCAGTTTCTGCGCCACGATTTCGAGGAGTTTGTTTACGACCTCATCAACGCTCATGGCAGAGCTGTCTACCAGAACAGCATCCTCCGCCTGCTTCAGCGGCGCAATGGGACGGTTCATATCCTGCTGATCGCGCTGGATAATCTCCTGAAGAATCTTCTTTTCATCCACCTTTTTACCGGCAGCTTTCAGCTGCTCGCAGCGCCGCTGGGCACGAACCTCGGGGGAAGCGGTGAGGAAAATCTTAACCTCTGCCTTCGGCAGTACCACAGTGCCGATATCGCGGCCGTCCATGACAGTATCATAATTTCTGGCAATATCTCTCTGCGTATCAAGCAGGAAATCTCTCACGATCTTATGGGCAGAAATGGTGGATGCGATCATGCTCATTTCCGGTGTGCGGATTTCACCGCTGACATCGTCCCCATTGAGGATCATATGCTGCGTACCCTCTTCATCGTATTGAATCTCCAGATTCACATCATCAATGAGGCGGGTAATGCCGTCAATATCTTTGGGGCCAATGCCCATGAGATTCATATGATAACCTACCGTGCGATAAATCGCCCCGGTATCCACATAGACATAGCCCAGCGCCTTTGCAAGTGCCTTGGCCATGGTGGATTTCCCCGCGCCTGCGGGGCCGTCAATGGCAATGGAATGATGCGTCATGATTTTCTTTCCTTTCCCAATCGTTTTGCAGCGCCGAATCCGGCGGCTCTGCCGGTGGCCCATGCAATTTGCAGATTGAAACCGCCGGTGTAGGCATCGCAGTCGATCAGCTCTCCGGCAAAGAATAAGCCGGGAGCGCATTTGCTTTCCATCGTGGCCGGGTCGATTTCTGCCGTTCTGACACCGCCAGCCGTGATGATGGCTTCCTCCACCGGGCGCATGCCCTTGATGTGAATCTCAAAGGCCTTGGTAAGCTCGCAGAGCTTTTTCCGCTGTACCTTTGTAATGGAATTGACCTTGAGAGCGGGATCAATGCCGCTTCTTGCGATCATCACCGGAATCAGCTTTGCGGGGAATAAATCGCAAAGGGCATTTTCAAAGTTGCGGTTCTTGTATTTTTCAAAATCACGGAGGATTCTCTGATCCAGAGCCGCTTCATCAAGTGCAGGCTTCAGATCAAGAAAAATCCGATACTTTTCATTCGGCTTCATATGCGCGGAAGCTGAAAGCACAATGGGGCCGGAGAGCCCGAAGTGCGTAAACAGCAGCTCTCCAAACTCGCTATATAACTGTCTGCTCTTTGGCCCCAGAAGGCGAAGCTGCACATTGCGAAGGGACAAGCCCTGCGCCATTGCGCACCAGCGGCCTTCCTCCTCCAGAGGGACCAGACTGCCGCGCGGCGCGATAATGGTATGTCCGACCTTTTCGGCAAGGCGATAGCCATCGCCGGTAGAGCCTGTCAGCGGATAACTGCATCCGCCGGTGGCAAGGATCACCGCATCGGCCTTCCTTTCCCTGCTGCCGGTCATAACACCGCAGCACCGACCATCGTTCATCAGTAAATCCGTGACCTCGGCCTGCTCCACCCGAACACCGGAACGGCGCAGGGCGTGCTTGAGAGTCTGCACGATGCTCGATGCCTGATCGGATTGCGGGAAGACCCGCTGACCGCGTTCGGTTTTCAGCGGGCAATCATGGCTTTCAAAGAATTCCATGACTTTCTCCGGCGGGAATGCACGCATGGAGGAGTAAAGGAACTTCGGATTTCGCGGAATCTGCTGCAAGACCTCCTCAGCAGTGCAGTTATTGGTCACATTACAGCGACCTTTGCCGGTGATATTCAGTTTTTTTCCAAGGCGGTCATTCTTTTCCAGCAGCCGCACCCGGCAGCCGCATTCAGCCGCCGTTAAAGCCGCGAACATACCGGCAGCACCGCCGCCTACCACAAGAATTTCAGCAGCCATATCAAAGAGGTACCTTTTCGTAAACGTCGTATTCGTCCCAGATGCGTTCGAGATTGTTCAGTGTACGGGCAAGCTCCTTCTCTCTGCGCTGCGCCGTAGCCACTACAAGGGCATTGATCAGGCTCAGCGGAGCGACCAGAGAGTCCACAAGAGAAACCATGTCACTCTTGGCAACCAGTACATAATCCGAGCATTTCCCCACAGGAGAGTCCATGGCATCGGTCAGGCCGATGATGGTCGCACCGACATCATGGCAGAACTGAATGCCCTTGATGGTGCTGGAGGAATAGCGCGGGAAGGAAATGCCGATGACCACATCTCTGGGATTGACCCGGACGATCTGCTCAAACATGCTGCCGGTACCGGAATTGGTGACCAGGCGCACATTATCAAACATATAATTGAAATAAAAACCAAGGAAATTGGCAAGAGAAGCCGAAGAACGGACACCAAGAATATAGATATTCTCCGCCTTGATGATGGCATTCACCGCAGCATCAAAGGAGGCACGGTCGGTAATTTCGTTGGTCATGCGGATTTTGTCAATATCCGCCTGCAAAACCATCGCCACTACATCCTGATTGCCAATACGGTCGTTGGTCACCTCAATGCGCTGCACGGAGGTCAAGCGGTTGAGGATCATGGCCTGCAGCGACTTCTGCATGGAGGGATAGCCTTCGAAGCCCAGCTCCACAGCAAAACGAACCACCGTGGATTCCGATACCCCTACGGTTTTGCCCAACCGGCTTGCCGTCATAAATGCAGCCTTGTCATAGGATTCCAGAATATATTTTGCAATCAGCTTCTGTCCCTTGGAGAAGCCGGACATATTGGTTTGAATAATATTTAAAATATCGGAATTCATGGCAATCCTTTCTTTTTCAATGAAAAATATCCTGTCAATTTCCGTTTGTTCTTCTATCTGAATATTATTTTAACCAATATAAATCAAAAATGCAAGACCTAATATGAAGTCTTGCATTTTTTCTGCAATTTTTAATTCATATATCCCGCTTACTCTCCAAGCAGGGCATACACTTCATCCTCTGTTAAGTACCGCCAGGAGCCGACCGGGAGTTCTCCGAGCGTCAGCGCACCTTCGGAAACTCTGCGAAGGCGGGTCACGGTCAGCTCTGCCTGCCTGCACATTCTTCTGACCTGCCGATTCTTGCCCTCGTGGATGGTCATCTCTATGAGGGCGATCTCCCCTTTTGCCCAAACAAGCCGAACTTTTGCCGGGGAAATCGGTTCCCCCTCCAGTAGGGTCATCTGCGCGAGCTTATCTATCTTATCCGCAGAAAAATGGCTGACCCATGCAAGATAAGTCTTCTCCACCTCATGGCTGGGGTGCATCAGATGGTTTGCAAATTCGCCGTCATTGGTAAACAGCAGCAGGCCCTCAGAATTTAAGTCCAGTCTGCCGACAGGATAAACCCGCTGGCCGCAGTCGGCCACCAGATCAAACGCCGTCTTTCTCCCCTGCTCATCCTGCATGGTGGTCACATAGCCTCTGGGCTTGTGGAGCATGAGATAGATATTCTTCGGCTGTTTGGGAAGCACCTTGCCATCGATCTGTATGACATCCTCCGTTGGATCGGCGGTATCTCCGATGACTGCCGTATTACCGTTCAGCCGCACCCGTCCGGCAAGGATCAGCTCCTCCGCTTTTCTGCGGGAGCACACCCCCCGGGATGCTATTATTTTTTGTAGCCGCATAATGAACTGCCTCCATCGGTTTCAGGGCGCATTGACCAAGCATGGTCTGTCCAGCGTAAAACTCTGCCGTGCCGCCGTCCTGCTCCATACGAATACGGACGGCATCTATGGTTTCCTCCGGCAAAAGGGCAGCCTCTACTGTTTCAGCTGCACAAAAACCGTTGCCGAAGATATCTCCCTCCCTGCAGAGGGTACAGATTTTGTATTGTGAAAAGCAGCGATCTGCCAGTGCACAGTGGTCATTCCAGTCATCGGGCGCGCAAATCGTAACCAGCACAAGACGTCTGCCATGGCGCTGAATGCTCGATACCAGAATGCGGCCTGCGGCCTTGGTAAAACCGGTCTTAATGCCCTCAGCACCGTCACAGAAGCGGAGAAGCTTATTATGATTGACCATGGTGCGGCTGCCGTACTGATAGGATTTTGTAGAAACCACCCGGGCAAAAACCGGATTTTCCATGGCATAAGCACCCAGCTTAGCCAGATCTCTGCAATTGGAATAGTTCCCTTCCGCATCCAATCCATTGGGATTGGCATAATGGGTATTCTCCAGCCCCAATTCCTCAGCCCGCCGGTTCATTCTCTCCACAAAAGCCTCTACGCTGCCACTGTGGGCAATCGCAAGAGCGACTGCCGCATCATTACCGGAGGACAGCATCAGGCCGTAGAGCAGCGCCTCAACGCTCATTGTTTCTCCTGCTTTGAGATACAGGCTGGAGCCTTCAATTCCCTGCGCTTCCGGCGGAATCTCCACCTCACGGGATAAGTCGCAATCCTCACATATGAGAAGCCCGGTCATGATTTTTGTGGTACTGGCGATCAGGCATTGGCGATCTGCATCCTTTTCATAGAGGGTCTTTCCTGTTGCCGCATCCATCACAATGGCATTTCTTGCAGACAGCGCCGAAGCAGGCGCACATAATAGCATGGACACGGTCAGGAATACCGCCACCTGATAAATCATTCTTTTCAACTGCATCACCGTTTAAAGGATGTGCAGTATGCGAACAATTATTCCTCTGCGTCCTTCTTCTCCTGCGCAGCTTTCCTCTCATCAATCAGGTTCATCACCCGCTCAATGATGTCCGGTGCCTGCTCAACAAAGCGGTCAAGCGGCGAAAGTGCGCCGGAAGAGATGGGCATCATCCGCACATTTTCCCCCTTGCAAACCAAAAATGCAATGGGTGTAATGTTGACACCGGCACCGGTGCCGCCGCCAAAGGGAAGCTCTTCACCATTTCTTGTCTTGGGAACATAATCACTGCCGCCGCCTGCAAAGCCGAAGCTGACCTTGGAGATGGGAATGATGGTTACATTGTCCGCCGTCACGATGGGATCACCCACAATGGCATTGGCGCCGATCATATCGCGGATTTTGTTCATGGTTCCGCTCATCATATCAGGAAGAGGATGATTCATTATTTTGCACCGCCTTATCTGAAAGATTTTGTTCTTTTTTTCGCTTTATCATGGAAAGATACGGCTTCAAAACCCGGAAACCATATCGAATCACCATTACAACCAGGTCACCAAGAAAGAATACCTGTTTCAGCTCCGCAAAAATGCGCATATCGCCTCTGGTAAAATCGCAGGAAGCAGATACATTTTCTTTTTTGATCCGAAGTCTCCTGCGCAGCTGTGGCATGATATTGCCGATGGCCGCCCACGCTCTGCCATAGTTGATTGCAGCAGCTGCGGGGTCGTCAAGTCCGCCAAAGCTGACATGCAGGGTCAAAATGCGTACCTGAAGCTTTCGGAAGAAGCAGCCGAGGAAATCATAGCCCAGCTGCAAAAACGGATAGAAGTCCCTTATCAGGCCGCCGATCGGCTGTTTTTCTTTTTCCTTCGGTTCTTTCTCTTTTTTGGGCTTTGTTTTTTTGTGCTTTTCCTGCTTTGGCTTGCGCGTTTTCTTTTCCTTTTTAGGATAAATCTGCACCCGCAAAGGGCCGATCACAAGCCAGAACCGGGGCCCGGTATGATCATAGCGCATATGCGCGCCCAGCGGCACAAGCGCCAACAGCGCAATAATGCCAAGGACGATCAGAAGAGCTTTCATAGCACCATCTCCTGCTGTCCCTCCTCTTCAGCAGGGACGCTCTGAGATGTCAGCTCGATTTTTTCAATTGGAGGCAGCTCGTCTAAGGATTCCAGCGCAAAGGTGCGCAGGAAGTCTGCCGTAGTACGGTAAAGGAAGGGTCTGCCCGGCACATTCAGGCGCCCGCATTCCTCGATCAGCTTCTTGTTCAGAAGGGCACTGACGCAGTAGCTGCTGTCCACCCCGCGAATGCTCTCTACATAGGCTTTCGTGGTGGGCTGATAGTAGGCGATGATGGTCAGCGCCTCAAGCTGTGAGGAAGAAAGCTTCGGCGGCTTTCTGGTCTCAAGAGCGGTGGTAACAAATCTCGCCTGTTCGCTGTCTGAGCACATCTGGAAGCTGTCAGCCAGACGCACAATGCGAATGCCGCGGCGATTGAATGCGTAATCATCCATCAGCGCTTTGGCTGCATCCTCCGCATCCCGGCTGGAGGTTGCAGTTGCAAAGGCCAGCCGCTCAATGCTGACCGGCTCACCGGAGGCAAAGAGGATGGCCTCAATGGCGCGGGATAAATCGGTATACTCCATTTTTGCACAGCCTCCTGTATCAATCAAATTCTGTCGTCACCTGAGCATCCGGCAGCTTTTCAAACTGAATGAGGGTTTCCTGCTGATCCTCCTGCAAGGAAACGCAGTTGTTTCTGACAAGATCAAGAACTGCAAGGAAGGTGGCAACGACCTCACTTCTGGAAAGGCATCCCTTGAAGAGCGCTTTCAGCTTGCTGTAGCCCTGCATCACCAGAAGCCGCATGATCTGCGCCGCTTTCTTTCCAACCTGATAGGGCTGACGTGTTACGACCGCGGAAAAAGCGGAAACAGGCGGGGGCATTCTGCGCTCTGTTCGCTCAGATATAGCCTGCATGGCACGAATCAAATCCTCCGGGGCATGCTGATAGCGATAGGTTCCATCCGGCACATAGGGCTCGGGCTGCTTGACAAACAGGCCAAGACCCATCTCATTTCTGGTCTCCAGCTGTGCCATTGCACCCGAAAGTTGCTCTTTTGCACTGGCTCTCTGGCGCATACGCAGAGATTCCATGAGTTCTTCCATTTCCGATTGCGCCTGTGTGCGCTCAGAATAGCTCAGAAGCATTTTTGTCTTAATTTGCATCAGATGGCTTGCCATAATGATAAACTCAGAGGCAATTTCCATATCAATCCGCTTCATCTCGTCAAGATATGCAATATACTGCTCCAAAATGGAGGTGATCGAGATATCGGCAATCTCTATTTTATTTTTTCCCAGCAGCAGAAGAATCACATCCAGAGGCCCTTCAAAGTCCTCCAGAAGCTCTTCCCTTGTGCGTACCACACCGGTCAGGTGGTAACGGGGTTCGATCATAATATACTCCTAATGAAAAATCTGACTGATCTTAACAGCAAGCGGAAAAACTGCATTGATCACAAAACTGCTGACTGCGCCAACAGCCTGAGAAAGGAAGCCCTGAAACGCACCAAAAGCAACCAGCGCGATCAGAAGAAGCATTCCATAACGCTCATAGCGCAGAAGTTTAAAATATAGCTTTTCAGGCAAAATGGCATAAAGCACCTTTGAGCCATCGAGCGGAGGAATGGGAATCAGGTTAAACACGCCAAGGCCGCAGGTGATCTGCGTGCAAAGCAGGAAAAAGAGGCATAAATTGTTGAGAAAAACATTTCCGTTGCCGAAGCCGCTCAAAAAATAAAACAGCACAAAAGCAAAGCCGGTGATAAACGCCAGCAGAAAATTGGAAAGCGGCCCTGCCAGTGCAGTAAGTACCATGCCGAGCTTCGGCTTCTTAAAGTGTCTGGAATCGACAGGCACCGGCTTTGCCCAACCGACATGGGCGACCGCAAGCATGACAAGACCCACAAGATCGACATGCTTGAAAGGATTCAGGCTGATCCGCCCCATGCGCTTTGCCGTCGGATCGCCCATCCACAGAGCGACCAGACCGTGTGCACTTTCATGAACCGTGATACACAAAATGGAAGCCAGCGCGGATAAGCCCAACTGGATAACATAGGTAAAATCAAGCTGACTGACCCACTGCGAAAAACTCATCTTCTCGCCTCCAATCTCATTTATCATGTAATTATATCAAATCATTCCCGTTTTGACAAGGAAAAATACGGTAATGGCTTTATGGGTAAAAACTTCCGGCTTATGCGTGCATAGGCCGGAAGTGTGTTTATTCGCATACGGAGAGAATTCGCTTTACAAGAACATCCCGTCCGTCTCCCTTTTCGGCAGAAAAAGGAATGATTTCTACATCCTCAGGCAGGCTAAGCGTCTGGCGAATGCAGGCCATATTGGGCTCAATTTCGCTTTTCTTCAGCTTATCGAGCTTATTTGCCACGACAACAAAACGGCAGCCGGAATTGATGAACCAGTTTGCCATGGTCACATCGTTTTCCGTCGGCTTATGTCGGGCATCCACAATCAGAATGCCCAACGTAATGAGACCGTCCTCGGCAAAATAGCGCTCCATGAGCTTTGCCCAGCGCTGTTTTTCCGACATCGGTACCTTGGCATAGCCGTAACCGGGAAGGTCTACAAGATAAGCTTTCTTATCAAGCAGGAAATAATTGATGTGCACCGTTTTTCCCGGCGATTCGCCGACTCTGGCAAAGTTTTTCCGCAGAAGCACCCGGTTGATCACCGAGCTTTTGCCTACATTCGATTTTCCGGCAAAAACAATTTGCGGAAGGCCGTCCCGCCGGAAATCATCAGAGCGAGCCGCTGAGAGAATGAATTCTACATTATGAAGATTCATCAGTCCACCTCACTGCCGGATCCCGCGCTGGGGCTTCTTGGGAGCCTCGGAAATGGGGATAGACAGGGCATCCGTTCCGGTCGCACCCGACTGTGCTGCATCGGATAAGCGCAGCTCCAGAGCAGCCTGAAGCACCTCATCCACATGCTCCACAGGAATGAAGTTCAGTGCACGGCGAACCGTCTGATCGATCTCCGTCAGATCCTTTTCATTATCCCTGGGGATGATCACCGTATGAATGCCGTGGCGCAGTGCTGCCATGGTTTTCTCACGCAGGCCGCCGATGGCAAGCACCCGGCCGCGAATAGAAATTTCGCCGGTCATGGCAATATCTGCGCGAACCGGAATATTGGTCAGGGCGGACACCATCGCCGTGCAGACCGTGATGCCTGCCGAGGGGCCGTCCTTCGGTACAGCGCCTTCGGGGAAATGCACATGGATGTCCTTTGTTTTATAGAAATCAGGCGCAATATGAAGCTTATCGCATCTGGAACGGATATAGCTCATCGCCGCCTGTGCGGATTCCTTCATCACATCGCCGAGATTGCCGGTAAGCACCAGTTTTCCGCTGCCCTCAACGACATTTACTTCCACTTCCAGCGTCTCACCGCCGACAGAAGTCCAGGCAAGACCGGTCACCAGACCGATGCTGTTGGTCTGCGGAAGCTTTTCAGGCAGGAATTTGCGGACGCCGAGGTATTCTTCCAGATTCTTTGCCGTAACGGTAATGCGCCTAGGCGGCTCCTCAGCGGCAAAGCGCATGGCAGCCTTGCGGCAGATTTTTCCGAGGCAGCGTTCGAGATTTCGAACACCGGACTCTCTGGTATAGCAGGCGACTGTATCCCGGATGGCCTCATCGTTCATGCGAAGCTGGGTCTTTTTCAGGCCATGGTTCTCAAGCTGCTTGGGAAGCAGATGGTTTTTTACGATCATCAGCTTCTCTTCATCGGTATAGGAGCCGAGCTCAATGACCTCCATACGGTCGAGAAGTGCGCGGGGGATGGTATCGGTGGTATTGGCCGTGGTGATAAACATGCACTGCGAAAGATCGAAGGGCAGCTCAAGATAGTGGTCACGGAATGTGGCATTCTGCTCGCTGTCCAGCACCTCCAAAAGTGCCGAAGCAGGGTCGCCGCGGTAGTCCGTGCCCATCTTGTCAATTTCATCAAGCAGCAGCAGCGGGTTTTTCACACCGGCCTGCTGAATACCTGCAAGAATTCTGCCGGGCATGGCGCCGATATAGGTCTTCCGATGGCCTCGAATCTCCGCTTCATCATGGACACCGCCAAGGGCAATTCGGGAAATCTTCCGGTTCAGGCAGCGACCGATGGAAAAAGCGATCGATGTCTTACCCACACCGGGAGGGCCGACCAGACAAAGAATCTGGCCTGCATAATCCGGCATCAGCTTCTTCACGGCAAGGAATTCCAGAATGCGTTCCTTCACCTGCTCAAGGCCGAAATGGTCTGCATCCAGAATCCTTCTGGCCTTATTCATATCAATGGTTTCTTTTGTGGTTTTATTCCATGGAAGCTCCAGGCAGGTATCGAGATAGTTGCGGATCACCGCTGCCTCAGAGGAGCCGACAGGCTGCTTTTCGAGGCGGGAAACCTCCTTTAAGAGCTTTTCCTCAACGCTTTCAGGAAGGGCAAGGGCGCGAATCGTGTCCTCATAGCGGGCAAGCTCCTCCTCCTCGTCCTCCCCAAGCTCGGTGCGGATGACCTTCATTTGCTCGCGCAGATAATAGTCCCGCTGCCCCTTGTTCATGGAGTCCTGCACCTTTTCGTTGATATCATCCTCAATGCGAAGGATCTGCAGCTCATGCGCAAGCAGTCGGTTGGCAATTTCCAGACGGCGAATGGGATGGAGCGTTTCCAGAATTTTCATTTTTTCGTGGTAGCCAAATGTACCGTTCTGTCCGATCACATCTGCAATCGCACCGGGGTTACCGCCTGTGAAAAGCGGGATGAGAGAATCCGGCGGTGTTTTCTGCGTGAGAGCAGAGAGCTCGTCATAAAGCTGGAAGCTCTGACGGCGCAGTGCCTCCACGCGATTGGCTGCGCCGGTAACCTCAGGCGCAGAAACCGCTGCCACGATTCCCATCAGGCAGCTTTCTGCGGTATCCAGCTCACGAAGGAGCGCACGTTCCTGTCCCTCTACGAGAATCCGCATGGTATCTCCGGGGATTTTCAGAATCTGCTTAATGCGGGCAATGGTGCCCATCTCATATAAATCAGCCTTTTCCGGTTCATCCACAAGAATGTCCTTTTGTGTCACAAGGAACAGCAGCTGATCGTGACCCATGGCCTTTTCAACAGCCGCAACGGACTTGTCCCTGCCGACATCAAAATGGATCAGCATCTGGGGAAAAACCGTCAGACCTCGCAGCGGTAATACGGGAAGCCGCTGAGAATTGAGAGTTTCATTCATGGGTGTACTCCTATCTACGTTTTGTTGGTCTCAGCATATCATAAATCATCAAATTGAGCAAGTGCGTAATTATGGAAACACAAAAAGGGAGGCAAAGCCCCCCTTGATGCTTATAAGTTTATGCGCCTGCCTTCTCAAGCCCCCGGGAAATGATGGGGGTCTCTTCCCCATTGATGCACTTTTCCGTCATAATCACCTTGGTGATGGTTTTATCAGAGGGAATATCATACATCACGGGAATCATCAGCTGTTCAAGCACAGCACGCAGGCCTCTTGCGCCGATCTGGCGGTCAATGGCTTTCTGCGCAATTGCTTCCAGAGCGCCCTGCTCAAATTCCAGCTCTACATTGTCGAAGGAAAGCATCTTCTGATACTGCTTGCAAAGCGCGTTTTTCGGCTCAGTCAGGATTTTGACAAGATCCTCCTTGCCAAGGTTTTCCAGACTGGTAATGACCGGCAGTCTGCCCACAAGCTCGGGAATAATGCCGAATTTGAGCAGATCGTGGGGCTGAACCTGACGGAACAGCTTGCCAACATCCCGGTTTTTCCGGCTTTCAAGCTCACTTCCGAAGCCGATGGAGCTGCGGTCAACACGCGCTTCAATAATTTTATCCAGTCCGTCGAAAGCACCGCCGCAGATAAAGAGAATGCGGGAGGTGTCGATCTGGATGAATTCCTGCTGGGGGTGCTTGCGGCCGCCCTGGGGGGGGACATTGGCCACAGTGCCTTCCACGATTTTCAGAAGTGCCTGCTGAACACCCTCGCCGGAAACGTCTCTGGTAATCGAGGTATTCTCGCTCTTGCGGGCGATCTTATCCATTTCATCAATATAGATGATGCCGCGCTCGGCAAGCTTTACATCAAAATCCGCTGCCTGAAGCAGGCGGAGCAGGATGTTTTCCACGTCCTCGCCCACATAACCGGCTTCGGTCAGGGTGGTAGCATCGGCAATGGCAAAGGGTACATCAAGAATCTTTGCCAGCGTCTGGGCAAACAGGGTCTTGCCGCAGCCGGTAGGGCCGATGAGAAGAATATTGCTCTTCTGCAGCTCCACATCGGAGGAATCTCCGTAGAAAATGCGCTTATAGTGATTATATACCGCAACGGACAGGGCAATTTTGGCCTCCGTCTGTCCGACGATATAGCCATCCATATACTGCTTGATCTCTCTGGGAGTAGGCAGCCGATCGGGAATCTCTAAAGAAGTGTCGGCCGTGGATTCATACATATCCTCCCGCAGAAGGGTGCTGCAAAGCTCTACGCACTCGTCACAGATATAAACATTGTTGGGGCCGGACATGATACGCTTCACCTGTCCCTGCCGCTTTCCGCAGAATGAGCAGCGTGGCGAACGGTCGTCATTCTTTGCCAATCCTGTTCACTCCTTTTTTATCGCTTATAAATAACCTGATCTACCAGGCCATACTCCTTTGCCTGCTCGGCGGTCATAAAATTGTCGCGCTCGCAGTCATGGCAAATGGTTTCATAGTCCTTGCCGGTATTCTCAGCAAGAATCGTGTTGAGCCGCTTCTTCATTGCAATAATTTGCTCGGCATGGATCTCAATATCGGTAGCCTGACCCTGTGCACCGCCGGAGGGCTGATGAATCATGATCTCGGCATTGGGCAGTGCAATGCGCTTGCCCTTGGTGCCGCTCGAGAGCAGAAATGCACCCATGGAGGCGGCAAGACCGATGCAGATGGTGGAAACATCGCACTTGATATACTGCATGGTATCGTAGATCGCAAGGCCGGAGGTAACGCTCCCACCGGGAGAATTGATGTAGAACTGAATGTCCTTATCCGGATCCTGTGCTTCAAGATAAAGCATCTGTGCTACCACCAGAGAAGCGGTGACATCGTTGACTTCCTCAGAGAGGAAAATGATACGATCATTGAGCAGGCGGGAGAAAATATCATAACTCCGCTCGCCGCGGCTGGTCTGCTCAACTACATAGGGAACTAAACTCATGTTGGAATCTCCTTTCGTTGGTGTAACATTCTAACCGGATTCCAAAGAAAATATTCGTATATTACTCGGCAGCTTCTTCAGCAGCAGCGGGAGCAACAGCAACAGCGTTCTCAGCAACCAGCTCAGCAGCCTTGCGGGCAAGGAGGTCGGTCTTGACGTCTTCGGCGCTCATGCGAGCCTTGATGTCGGCAGCCGGCATGCCGTAGATTTCGGACATGCGGTCATATTCTTTATCGATTTCTTCATCGCTGATCTCAAAAGCTTCCACTTCGGCGATCTTGGCAAGCATCACCTGGGTCTTCACCTGGCGCTCTGCATTGGGGCGCATGATCTCGCGCATCTTCTGCTCGCCGCCGAACATCTGGGTGTACTGCTCCATGGTCATGCCGTTCATCTGGAGCTGATAAGCAGTCTGCTTCATCTGATATTCGACTTCTTCATCAATCATGCAGGCAGGGACATCGGCTTCCATGTTGCTCAGAGCCATTTCAATGGCAGCAGACTTGAATGCGCCTTCTACAGCCTCAGCCTTTTCCTTCTCGAAGCGGGCGCGGATATCGCTGCGGAGCTCTTCCATGGTGTCGAATTCGGATACATCCTTTACAAACTCGTCATCGAGCTCAGGCATGATCTTTTCCTTGATGCCGTTGAGTACGACATGGAATACAGCGGCCTTGCCGGCCATATCTGCATGATAATCCTCGGGGAAGGTCACATCGATGTCCTTCTCTTCGCCGATGTTCATGCCAATGACCTGATCCTCAAAGCCGGGAATAAACTGGCCGGAGCCGAGCTGCAGGTCGAAGTTTTCACCGGAGCCGCCATCAAACACGACGCCGTCAATGAAGCCGACAAAGTCAATGTTGGCAGTATCGCCAAAACGGGCTTCGCGCTCTACGCTCTCCAGACGGGAGACGGACTCTGCCATGCGCTCAATTTCCTTGTCGATATCAGTTTCGGGAACCTCTGCGCTGGTCTTGGGAACCTCAAGGCCCTTGTACTGGCCGAGGGTGACCTCAGGATAGAGGGGTGCTTCCAGCGTCATAGCGTAGCTGCCGCCCTCAAGCTTGTCCAGCTTGGTAACAGAGGGCATACCAACCACCTTCAGGCCGCTTTCGGTGAGGCAGTCCAGAATGTTCGGGAAAATCTCATTGATGGCATCTTCCAGAAATACATCTGCGCCGTAGATGGATTCAACCATTTTTCTGGGTGCATGGCCCTTGCGGAAGCCGGGCAGGAGAATGTCCTTCTTTGCCTTATTGTAGGCAACGGACTTACCCTTCTCAATAGTTTCGTAGCTGAGCTCGAGCTCGACAGTAGCCTTGGAGCCTTCTCTGGTGGTGTTGGTGATTTTCATTTATATTTCCTCCCATATCTAGCAATCAAAAGACTGTTAATTAACGAATCCGTGTTATTCTAGCAGATAACTGATAAAATTTCCAGTATTAAATCAAAAAATTCATAATTAATTCTTATTCAAGCACCTTCACTGGATTAAAATTGATGTAGTCCGCGGAAACAAGCTGAAAATGGGTGCCATCGAAGTCCCCTTCAATGGCAAGCTTGTGGCTTTCGCTGTGAAGATGGCCATAGTAGCAGGCCGCAACTCGATACTGCTTGAGAAGCTCAAGAATCTCCGGGCAGGTATAGCCCCGGTAGCGGGGCGGGTAATGCAGGAAGCAGAGCTTTGGCAGCTCCCCTGCCGCTTTCAGGGATGCCTCCAAGCGGATCAGCTCCCGGCGGAACACCTTTTCATCGTGGGTGCCCTGCTTATCCTCCTCATAGAACCAGCCTCTGGTGCCGCACAGGGCAAAGCCGCCGTACTCATAGCAGTTATTGTTGAGGATATACATATTGTCCCAGCCGTTTTCCTCGCAAAAGCGGTAGAACTTTGCACAGGTGGACCACCAATAATCGTGGTTGCCCTTCAGGATGATTTTTCTGCCCGGGATGGAAGCAATATAGGCAAAATCCTCTCTGGCCTGGGATAAATCCAGTGCCCAGCATAAATCTCCCAGAAGCACCGTAGTATCCTCTGGGCGGATCTTTGCGATTCCTTCCTTCAGCTTGTCCGCGTAGCCTTGCCATGCGCCGCCGAATATATCCATGGGCTTATCTGTCCCGAAGGACAGATGCAGATCGCCGATTGCGTATAGAGCCATAGGTTACTCAAACTCCAAAATTATTTTTACTGCTCCATCAGGGTCTCACACCAAAAGCATCCTCCAGATGGATAATCCTCGGGTTCTTGGTTGCCATTCCCTCGGGCGCATAGACTTCGATCACATCAAAACGCGGCTGGAGCGTGGTTTCATTGTTTTCAAGCCAGATTTGGGCAGAGGCAAGGATCCTTGCCTGCTTCCGATTGGTCACAAACTCTCTGGCCTGCGCATAGGTTTCATTTCTGCGGGTCTTGACTTCCACAAAAACGATCATATTCTTTCGCTGTGCGATTAAATCGATCTCCCCAAATCGGGAGTGATAATTGCAGGCGATGATTTTATAGCGCTTCCTTCGGAGGTAATCTGCCGCGCAGGCTTCCCCCCAATGGCCGGATATTTTATCGCTCGCCATAAAATTTCTTTAAGAAGGTCATACGGTGAATGGGGCAGGGGCCATAGGTGCGAAGGGCTTCATAGTGCCGCTTGGTGCCGTAGCCCTTATGGACATCGAAGCCATATTCGGGATACTGCTCAGCATATTCACGCATCAGCCGATCCCGGCTGACCTTAGCAAGAATAGATGCCGCCGCAATATTGGCACTGAGACTGTCGCCCTTTATGATGGTCTGGGACGGAACGCCGAAATCCGTATCCCGATTGCCATCGATAAGCGCCAGATCAGGAGTTACCGATAGCCCGGCAATTGCGCGGCGCATCGCAAGGAAGGTAGCCTGCAAGATATTGATCTCGTCCACTTCCCTCTCGCTGGCACTGGCTATGGAATAGGCAATGGCCTGTGAGGTGATCTCGCCAAACAGGGACTCACGTTTTTTCTCTGTGAGCTTTTTGGAGTCATTCAGCCCATCGATCAGCAGACCTTTTGGAAGAATGACCGCTGCCGCAAAAACAGGGCCTGCCAAAGGCCCGCGGCCTGCTTCGTCCACACCGCAGATGCAGGAGATGCTGTCGGAATACGCTGCATTTTCATATGCCCAAAGGTCAATCATGCTGCTCCTCCTCTACCGGCGGCTGCTCGAAGGTAAAACGTCCCAGCTTGGTGCTGCGATATTCTTCCATGAGCACCCGCGCCATGCGCTCAGTATTCAGCTCCCCTCTTGCCAGAAGGAAGCCTCTTCTTGCCGCGGCTTTTTCCAAAAGCACCCAGCCCTTTTCCATCGGATCGGCTTCGATCCCATAGCGCTCCTGAACGGCCTGCGGATAATTTCTCCACAGCAGCTCGATGAGTGCACAGGCAAGCTCCTCAATATCATAAACATCGTCTTTCACAGCACCGGTAAAGGCAAGACGCATACCCACCTGCATATCCTCAAATTTCGGCCAGAGAATGCCGGGGGTATCCAGAAGCAGAAGACCCTGATCGACCGTGATCCACTGCTTGCCTCTGGTAACACCGGGACGGTTTTCCGCCTTGGCGCCCTTTCGGCCTGCAATCTGATTGATAAAGGAGGATTTTCCCACATTGGGAATGCCGACGATCATCAATTTCAAAGGTCTTCCTGCCTGTCCGCGCTCAGCATAGCGCTTGAGCTTCTCCGAGAGCAGCGTGCGGATTGCCGGGACAAAGCTGTTAATGCCGCGGCGGGATTTGCAGTCGGTGCAGATGACGGCATAGCCCTGGGATTTAAAATACGCTTGCCAGCGCCTGGTCATTTCAGCGTCTGCCATATCCACGCGGTTTAAGATAATCATTCTGGGCTTACTGCCGCAGATCGCATCAATATCCGGATTCCTGCTGGACATCGGAATACGGGCATCCAGAATCTCGCAGACAGCGTCTACAAGCCGGATATCCGCCTCCATCATCCGCCGGGTTTTGGTCATATGTCCCGGATACCAATGGATGGTCATGTCTTCCATCAGTGAACCACTCCCAGACGTTTAAAATCTCTTGGATCGTCTTCATGTTCCCTGCCGGGATAGACGATCATCAGAACACGGCCTAAAATGTACCGTTTATCAAAAACACCGATCAAGGGATAACGGCTGTCCGCAGAATGGTTGCGGTTGTCGCCCATCACATAGACGCAGCCCTCCGGTACAGTGATCGGGAAGGAAATGGTCTGATATGAAGGAATTTGCATCGGCTCATTGATATAAGTCTCATCCAGAGGAACATCATCTACATAGACGGTACCGATACCGTCCTGATAGCGAATGTCCACGGTTTGCCCTTCCACAGCAATGACACGCTTGACAATGGCTTCTCCGTCTTCATAGGTCGGTACGGAGGCTACCACAACATCACCGGGTTCCGGATTGGTAAAAACGGCATTGCTGAGCAGTGCAAGCCGGTCACCATCGAGGAGCGTAGCGGTCATGGAGGGGCCAATGACACTGACCGTCCGCATAAGAAAAACAAACAACAGCAAGACTGCCGCAAGGATATAGAGCATATCATGAAGCAGATCATATAGCTCCCATGCGCGGCCGGTAGGTTTTTCGGAATTCATCATATCGCCTCTTTCAATTGGCTTTACAGAGTATTATACACGAAAAATACTGATATGAAAAGAGTTTTCTTCTCATTTCAAAATAAAAAGAGACAGCAATCTGCTGCCTCTTTTTAAACACTGGATTGGGATAGGGATCAGACCTTTTCCTTGACCTTGGCAGCCTTGCCAAGACGATCGCGCAGGTAGTACAGCTTCGCACGGCGAACCTTACCATGACGCACAGTCTCAACCTTGACCACGGAGGGAGAATGAACGGGGAACACCTTTTCGCAGCCGACGCCATAGCTCAGGCGGCGGACGGTGATGCTCTCTTCAATGCCGCCATGCTTGCGGGCAATGATGGTGCCTTCGAACACCTGGATTCTCTCACGAGCGCCTTCCTTGATCTTTACATGAACGCGGACGGTATCGCCGACGTTCATTTCGGGCAGCTCTTCCTTCATGTACTGGCTGGTCAGAGATTTAATAAGATCCATTATAATGTCCTCCTAAATTATTTAGCGTTCATATCGCAAGGAATGCCGCAATACATCTTTCGTATCGGCTGCGACAGCGGACCACCAGATTTCACAGACCAAGGTATTTTATCACAAACTATATTAGAATGCAAGGATTATTTTTAATTTTTCTACGCTATTTTACTGCATTGCAGCCGTAACGACATGGCGAAGCAGGATCGCTGTCGTAACGGAACCGACACCGCCGGGAACCGGCGTAATGGCGGCAGCTTCCTCTGCCTCGTCAAAGCGGACATCGCCAACGAGCTTGCCCTGCGCAGCATCCCAGTTGACGCCGACATCCAGCACCACGGCACCGGGTGCAATATGCTCTTTGCCAAGTAAGCCCGCGCTTCCGGCGCAGGCCAGAAGAAGCTGGCCGCGGCGTGCTTCGGCAGGAAGATCGGCGGTGCGGGTATGGCAAACGGTGACAGTAGCGTTGCGGTTGAGAAGCAGCATGGACAGCGGCTTGCCAACCACAGGACTGCGGCCGACAACAACGGCATCCATGGAAGCGGGATCGATATGATAATAATCAAGCATTTCCATGCAGGCAGCGGGCGTGCAGGGCGGGAAACCGAGCGGCTTGCCCATAAATACGCCAGCCATAGAGCCATCGGTCATGCCGTCAACATCCTTCTGCGGACACAGGGCATCATAAATTTCTGCCTGACGGGAGCGAAGATGGCGAGGAAGCGGACGGAACAGCAGGACGCCATGCACCGAATCATCCGCGCTGAGCGTATGGAGCAGCTCAATGAGCGTATCGGCATCGGTATCAACGCTCAGGACTTCCTTACGAATCGATACCTCTACCTGCCCGGCTCTTTTTTCGATGCCGCGCTCATAGGACAGATCGGAGGGGTCTTCACCAAGGCGCACAATGCACAGAAGGGGGCTGATCCCCTTTTCCTTCAGGGCAAGCGCATCTTCTCTGGTTTTTTCGCAAAGGGCAGCCGCTACGGGCTTGCCGGATAAAATCTCTGCCATAGCTCCTCCTTATAATGCTTCCCGCACCTGGCGGAAAATAGCATCAGCCTTTTCACAGTCGGCAAGGTATCCCTCTGCCTCCTGATTGATTCTCTGCGCAGCAGCACGATCCAGCAGTGCGCCGGTATTGATAAATACATTCAGGCTTGCCGCCTGCATAGCCGCCTTGCAAAGCACAGCGCCGCAGCCTGCATCGGACAGTGCCAGGCGGGAACCCTTTGCAGCGAACACCGCGATGGCATCAATCGCCTGCGCACAAAGGTTCATAATCTGCAAAGGAGCGGAGCATGCATTTAATGTTGCCGATTCCAGACGCTCTGCACGGGTGGGGTCGTCCTTGGGAATAGAATAGGCCGCAGCAAGCGGCGCAAAGCAATCCGCATCGGCCTGCACCTGAGAAAGCAGCGCCTCCTGCAAACGATCACATTGGCTCATTACACCGCGAAGCTCTTCTTCTACATCAGCATAGCGCTTCTTCCCTACGGTCAGTGCGCCAACCATATTGCCAAGGGCTGTACCTACAGCGCCCACCATAGCCGCTGCACCGCCGCCGCCGGGCGTGGGTGCACCGGAGGCAAGAGCTGCAATAAATTCGCGGCAGGATCGATTCATCTGTTCCATGATTTGCTCCCTCCTATCAGATTACATAGCAGTGATTAATGGCTTTCTTAGAACAGGCCGGTGATCTTTCCGCTCTCGTCAACATCAATGTTTTCCGCAGCGGGAACTCTGGGAAGGCCGGGCATCGTCATGATATCGCCGGTCAGAACAACCAGGAAGCCTGCACCGGCACTGACCTTGACATTGCGCACGGTAACGGTGAAACCGGAGGGCGCACCAAGACTTGCGGGATTATCGGAAAGAGAATACTGCGTCTTTGCGATGCAGATCGGCAGCTTATCAAAGCCAAGCTCCGTGAGCTGCTGGAGCTGCTTTTTAGCCGGAGAGGTGAAGCTTACGCCGTCACCGCCATAAATCTTCGTAACGACCGCTTCGATCTTTTCCTCAATGGACATATCGAGATCATAGGAGAATGTAAAGTCATTGGGCTGGTCGCAAAGGCGAATGACTTCCTCTGCCAGCTCCAGACCGCCTTCGCCGCCCTTTGCCCAAACATCGGACAGCTCAACACGAACACCGCGCTCCATGCACTTTTCGCGGATGAGTGCGATTTCTGCATCCGTATCCTGCGGGAAACGGTTAATGGCAACCACGCAGGGAAGATGGTAGACATTCAGAATATTATCAACATGCTTGAGGAGGTTCGGGAGACCCTTTTCCAGAGCTTCCAGATTCTCAAGTCCGGTATTCTCCTTGGAAACGCCGCCGTTATACTTGAGCGCTCTTGCAGTAGCGACCACAACCACGCAGTCGGGCTTCATCTGTGCCATGCGGCATTTGATATCAAGGAACTTTTCTGCGCCCAGATCGGCACCGAAGCCAGCCTCCGTTACACAGTAATCGGAAAGGCGGCGGGAAAGTCTGGTAGCGATGATAGAGTTGCAGCCATGGGCAATATTGGCAAAGGGGCCGCCATGAACGAATGCAGGAGTGTGCTCGAGCGTCTGCACGAGATTCGGCTTGAGCGCATCACGCAGAAGAGCAGCCATCGCGCCCTGTGCATTCAGATCACCGGCAGTAACGGGCTTGCCATCATAGGTATAGCCAACAATGATGCGGGCAAGACGGATTTTGAGATCAACAATGTCGGCAGCCAGACACAGAATGGCCATGATCTCAGAGGCAGCCGTAATATCATAGCCGTCCTCTCTGGGCACGCCGTTCACACGGCCGCCGAGACCATCGGTCAGGAAGCGGAGCTGACGGTCATTCATATCCATGCAGCGGCGCCATGTAATCCTGCGCGGGTCAATATTCAGGCGATTGCCCTGATAAATATGGTTATCCAGCATTGCAGCAAGCAGATTATTTGCCGCACTGATGGCATGGAAATCGCCGGTAAAATGCAGATTGATATCCTCCATCGGGACGACCTGAGCCCAGCCGCCGCCTGCTGCACCGCCCTTGATGCCGAACACGGGGCCAAGAGACGGTTCACGAAGGGCAAGAGATACCTTCTTGCCAAGCTTATGCAGCGCATCTGCCAGACCGATCGAGGTCGTGGTCTTGCCTTCGCCTGCCGGCGTCGGATTGATTGCAGTAACAAGAATCAGCTTGCCGTCGCTCTTAGAGGAGTCCTTGAGAAGCTTGGGATCAACTTTTGCTTTGTAATTGCCGTACTGCTCAAGATATTCCGGGGCGATCCCGGCTTCGGCAGCAACGGTGGTAATGGGTTCCATGGTAACAGACTGCGCAATTTCAATATCGGATCTAATTTCCATTTTGCTGTACCCCCTAATTTACAGATGCTTTTGCATCAATAGTTTACATTAATATTATGAACGATAAAGCCCGCCATAGTCAAGAGCGCAATCCGATAAGAATTTTTATCATTTCGCCTCATTTCCCGGCATTATTACCAAAATCGACCACAAAAAAAGAGGCACATTGCATTGCTGCAATGTGCCTGCAAAAAAAGTCTGATTTTTAACCAAGCGCCTCAGGGAACAGCTTTTTAATCGCGCTGCAAGCAGCAGCCTGCTCTGCACGTTTTTTGCTGCTTCCCTCACCTTCGCCGACCGGACGATGATCCAGACAGACCTCGATCGTAAAGCGCTTATTGTGATCCGGGCCGCTTTCGCCGATTTGGCGATAACTCAGCTCACGGCCGCGCTGCTGCTGAACCAGCTCCTGCAGCATGGTTTTATAGTCCACATTATGCATCTGCTGCTGCGGGACATTGCAAAGAATCAGCCGCTTGATGATACCGTAGGCTGCATCCTTGCCGCCGTCAAGATAGGCCGCAGCAATGACCGATTCCATAGCATCTGCAAGAATAGAAGCTCTCTTTCTGCCGCCTCCCTGATCCTCTCCGCGGCCGAGAAGAAGCTCCTGACCAAGGCCAATGCTATTGGCAGCAGCAGCCAGCGTTGCTTCGCAGACCATATCTGCGCGCATTCTGGTCATCTCGCCCTCCGGGCGGTCGGGGAAGGTACAGTAGAGAAAATATGCTACCTCAAAGCCCAGAATGGAATCACCGAGAAATTCGAGACGCTCATTGCAGGGCATTTTCAGGCTTCGGTTTTCGTTGGCAAAGGAGCTGTGGGTCAGGGCATTGCGTAAAAGGGAGGGATCCCTGAATTGATAGCACAGCGCCTCCTGCAATTGTTCATACATGCGCTTATAACTCCTTTATCGCACCTATGCGGGATATATTTTCGCTAATCATTTCAATTACGCCGGATTCTGCGGCCTGCTTCGCCTGCAAGATCGCATTGCTGATCGCAGTCGCATCCGAAGAGCCGTGCGCTTTGATCACCGGTCGGGTGATGCCGAACAGCATGGTGCCGCCGGTTTCCCGGTAATCCATGATCTTTTTAAACTCATTTACGCCTTTACGGCAGAAAAGATAGCCGATTTTTGCGCAAAGGCCGGAAGAAAACATCTTCTTGAGCTGGGAAGCCATGAAAAGTGCCGTACCTTCAATGCTCTTGAGCAGCACATTGCCGCTAAAGCCGTCACATACAACCACATCGACCGCACCAAGCGGCACATCTCTTGCCTCAACATTGCCAACAAAGCGGATCAGACCGTTTGCGTCCGCCTTCTTCAGCAGCTCATAGGCATCCTTCTGCAGCTGGGTGCCCTTGGTATCCTCAACGCCAATGTTGAGAAGTCCGACACGCGGCGATGCGATCCCCTTTATCTTTTGCATACAGAACGAACCCATGCATCCAAACTGAAGAAGAAATTCCGGTGTACACTCTGCATTTGCACCGCTGTCAATCATCATACAGCTGCCGGTTTTGGTGGGGATGATGGGGCCGAATGCAGCTCTGCGAACACCGCGGATGCGCTTGACCAGCAAGGTCGCTGCCGTCAGAAGTGCACCGGTAGAGCCGGCTGATATAAAGGCATCGCCTTTTCCGTCGGCAAGCAGCTTCAAGCCCTGCACCAGGGAGGAATTCTTGTGGGTGCGCAGAACGTTCGTAGCTTCGTCATGCATATCCACAACATCATCAGCGTTAAAAATCTCTACGCCCTCAGGAAGGGTATCCAGCCCAACATCCTTCATGGCCTCGAGTATTTCATCGCCGCGCCCTACCATAATAAGATCCACCTTGTGCTTCTTTGCACCGGCAATCGCGCCCTGCACGATCTGTTCCGGCGCGTTATCGCCGCCCATAGCGTCAATGATGATTTTCATAGTGCACCTCCCGATTTCATTCCATTACCTGAGCCAGCCGCTCCAGTGCACGCTGGGCAATATAGGCATTCTTATCTTTCTTACTTTTGAATCTTCGATCAGAGGGAGAAATAATGTTAAAATTAATATTCATCGGCTGGAAATTTCCGATGGATGTATCGCTGACATAATAACCCAATGCGCCGATTGCGGTATCCATCGTAAAATCTCTGGCCTCACGTCCACTCAGCCTGTCAAACATGGCAATTGCCGCCGAGAAACCGGAGGCCGTGGATTCCACATAGCCCTCCACACCGGTCAGCTGCCCTGCAAAGAAGGCAAGACTCTGCCGAAGGTCGGAAAAATGACAATCCAGCAGACCCGGAGAATGGAGGAACGTATTGCGGTGCATCACACCGTAGCGCACAAATTCCGCATCACGGAGCGCAGGAATCATGGAGAAAACGCGCTTTTGCTCTCCGAACCGAAGATGGGTCTGGAAGCCGACGATATTATAAATACTTCCTGCCGCATTATCCCTGCGAAGCTGCACCACGGCATAGGGTTCTTTGCCGGTTGCAGGGTCGCGGAGGCCGACCGGCTTCATAGGGCCATAACGGAGGGTATCATCTCCCCTTCTCGCCATAACCTCAACCGGCATGCAGCCTTCAAAGACCTTCTTATCCTCAAAGCCGTGAACCGGTGCTTCCTCAGCCGAGCGAAGCTCCCTCACAAAGTCGAGGTAGTCCTGCTTTTCCATGCCGCAGTTAATATAATCGGCAGTTCCGCGGTCATAGCGGGAGGCAAACCATGCTTTTTCCATATCTACAGATTCTGCCGTCACAAGCGGTGCTGCTGCATCATAGAAATTCAGGTAGCTGTTCTCGCCAAAATATGTGCCAATCGCCAGAGAAAGCGCATCGGAGGTCAATGGGCCCGTTGCAATGATAAAGGGAGGCTCGGGAACAGCCGAAACTTCCCCTTCGATGATTTCAATATTCGGATGATTCCTGATTCTTTGCGTGATCAGTCCGGAAAAGCCTGTACGGTCAACCGCAAGACAGCCGCCTGCATCCACACGTGTTGCATCGGCGCAGGCAATGATGAGGCTGCCCGCCCTGCGAAGCTCTTCCTTGAGAAGACCGACTGCATTTTCCAGCTTATCCCCTCGAAGTGAATTGGAGCAGACCAGCTCGGCAAAGTCAGCACTATGGTGCGCCGGACTCATCTTCTGAGGCTTCATCTCATAAAGCCTGACCTGTATTCCGCGCTCAGCAAGCTGCCATGCCGCTTCGCATCCGGCAAGTCCTGCGCCTATGACTTTGACTGCCATCATGCTTTTTTGCTCCCCTTTTTGGTCTTTTTGGCTGTAGTCGTTTTTTCAGCTGTCGGTTCTTCTGCATTTTCCTCCCGGGTCTTTTTGCGGTAACCGCGCTGATCCTCCGGAAGGAAGGCCTCACAGGCCTCATTGATGCAGAAGGGCTTCATGCGGCCTCTGCCGGATTTTTTGAACAGGGTCTGTCCGCAGTGGGGGCAATCCTCCCCTGTCGGCACATCCCAGCTCATAAAGCCGCAGGCTGCGCCCTTCTCACAGCTGTAATAGGCATAGCCGCGCTTGGATTTGCGCTTGAGCATACCGGAGCCGCATTTCGGGCAGCGGCCGGGCATACGCTCGACAATGGGCTTGGTATTTTTGCAATCCGGATAACCGGGGCAGGCCAGGAAGCGGCCAAAGCGGCTGATCTTTACGATCATATTCCGTCCGCAAAGCTCACAGATCTCATCGGTCACCTCATCGGGCACCTTAATGCGGGGTGCTTCCTCCGCATTTTCAAGCTCCGTGTGGAAAACCGTATAGAATTCCGAAAGAACGTCGCGCCAGGGAAGCTTACCTTCCTCCACCTGATCGAGCTTCTGCTCCATGCTTGCGGTAAAGCCAACATCAACCACATCATTGAAACGCTCTACCATCAGGCCGTTGACGATCTCGCCAAGCGGGGTCGGAGCCAGACGCTTATCCTGCTTGATGACATATTCCCTATCCTGTATCGTCGAAACGATACCGGCATAGGTGGAGGGTCTGCCAACGCCGTTTTCCTCCATCGCCTTAACGAGCGTTGCCTCGGTATAGCGGGCAGGCGGCTGGGTAAAGTGCTGCTCGGGAGTGCACTTCGTTTGCTGTAAGGTTTCCCCCTGCTGCAAATCGGGAAGCGGTGACTGCTTCTCCTCCTGCTCATCATCGCGGCCTTCTTCATACACTGCGGTAAAACCGGCAAATTGCAGGCTCTGATGGTTGGCACGGAAGATATGCGCTGCACATTCGGTATCAATGCTGACCACATCATAGACCGCGCATGCCATCTGGGTGGCAACAAAGCGGCTCCAGATCAGGCGGTAGAGCTTAAACTGCTCCGGGGTGAGATCGGCGCGGATGCTCTCCGGGTCGATATTGACATTGGAGGGACGAATCGCCTCATGGGCATCCTGCGCTGTGGACTTGGTCTTAAAACGCCGGGGCGTTCCATTATAATAGGATGCCCCGTAACGGGAAACGATAAAATCTTTGGCTGCGGAAAGCGCATCATCTGAAATGCGCAGAGAGTCCGTTCTCATGTAGGTAATGAGACCGATGGCACCCTCACCGGAAATTTCTACACCTTCGTAAAGCTGCTGCGCAATCGCCATGGTACGGCGCGGGGTCATATTCAGCTTTCTGGAGGCCTCCTGCTGGAGTGTCGAGGTAATGAAGGGAGGCGCAGGATTGCGCTTTTTTTCCGTGCGCTTCACGCTGCGAACGCTAAAAAGCTTACCGGAAATATCATTGATAATTTCGCGCACTTCCTCCTCGGAATTCAGTTCGCGTTTCTTTTCCTCGCCATAATAATGGGCAACAAAGCTGCCGGGCTTCCCCATGCGCGAAAGATGAACATCCAGAGACCAGTATTCCTTCGGAACAAATTCCCGAATCTCCTGCTCCCTATCCACCACAAGGCGGGTGGCGACCGACTGCACTCGTCCTGCGGACAGGCCTCTTCTGACCTTTTTCCACAGAAGCGGGCTGAGCTGATAGCCCACAATGCGGTCAAGAATCCGGCGTGCCTGCTGCGCATCCACCAGATCCAGATCAATATCCCGCGGCTCATTGATGGCGCGGGTAACAACGCCCCTTGTAATCTCGTTGAACGTGACGCGGCGCGTCTTTTCATCCGGCAGGTGCATGAGCTCCTTTAAGTGCCAGGAAATGGCCTCACCCTCGCGGTCCGGGTCAGTTGCGAGATAGACGACGTCAGAATGACTGGCGGCATCCTTCAGCTCACGGATCAGGGCCTCCTTGCCCTTCACGGGAATATAGTGAGGCTCAAAGGAGTTTTCCAAATCAACCCCCAAGGTACTCTTGGGCAGATCCCGAAGGTGACCCATACAGGCCTTGACGGTAAAGTCTTTCCCTAAATATTTGCCGATGGTTTTCGCCTTGGAGGGCGATTCTACAATAACCAGATTTGAAGTTCCATTTGCCATGGATAAACCTCCTGGAGTAATTACATTTTGATATTCTCAGCAAGCTGATATTGGTTCGAAAACGGCTTGCAGATGTAGTGTCTGATTTCCAGCATCGTCAATGCAGACATGACATCCGGCGCGGGACGCCGGGCACGGTCGATAATATCATCGACCGACAGCACACCATCGCGCATCGCCTCCAACACGGCAGATTGGACAGGCGGCAGGGTCGACAGCAATGCTTTTAGCTCAATATAATTCGTATTGTCCTCGTTGTCAACGGATTTTTTCGGTTTTTGTATCTGAGATGCCACTTTTAACTCTCCGTCTTCGTTTGCAATCGACGCATTTTGTCGAATGTCGTTCGGAGAAAGGCCGATTTTATTTCCCGCATCTGCAATCTCGCGCACCGTGGAATAGCGTCCCAGATACTCCTGCATAACATCCCAGCCGGTCTCAACAAAGAGTGCACCCTCCTTCAGCAGGCGGTTGGAACCGGCGCAGGCCTCATTGCCTGCACTGCCCGGGAGTGCGAATACATCCCTGCCCTGCTCCAGCGCCAGCTGCGCAGTAATCAGTGAGCCGCTCTTAGCTGCCGCTTCTACTACCACAACGCCATCACAAAGGCCGGAAAGGATACGGTTTCTGACCGGGAAATGAAATCCCTTCGGCGGCGTATTGGGCGGATATTCGGTGATCACACAGCCGCGGGCAATGGTATCCTCATAAAGCGATTTATTTTTCATGGGATAAATCACATCCGCACCGCAGCCAAGCACACCCACGACTGGCGTACCCGAGGTCAACGCACCGATCATGCCCATCGCGTCAATTCCATCGGCGAGCCCGGATACAATAATGGCACCGGCTTTGCCCAGCTGATAGCCCATCCGCTTTGCCATGACCAAGCCATGCGCCGAAGCTTTCCTTGCGCCGATCAGAGCAAGGCTTGGATAGGAATCAAAATCGGGCAGCCTGCCTTTATAATAGAGAACCAGCGGGGCATCATAAATACTCTTCAGGCGGGATGGATACTGGGCATCCTGATAGGTCAGAATGCGAATCCCAAGCTCAAAACACTGGCTCAGAAGCTGCTCGGCTCTGTCAAGGCTCTTGTCGGAAAGACTGTCCCGTTCGGCTTGCGTCAGATCGGGAAGGCTTTCCAAATCCTCCGGCGTGGCAAAATAGACGTTATCCGCAGAGCCGAGAAGGCGCACAAAACTCAGCCTGCGGGCTTTTGTCACACAGGGTCTTTCGCTGAGCCACAGCCAGTATTTGAGCATACTTCCACCAGTTTTCTATCTATTTCTACGCAATTCCCATAAAACAATTGTTGCCGCAACAGCCGCATTCAGGGATTCACAGCGGCTGTCCATGGGAATAATGATCTGCCGATCAGACTGCTCCAAAAGCTCGGCACGAATGCCCTGCCCCTCGCTGCCGATGACCGTAACGCAGGCAGAGAGATCTATTTGGCGAATATCCTGCGAGGCAGCGGAAAGCGCAGTTGCCGCAATGGGCAGGTGATGCTGCTTGCAATAGCGGATGATATCTGCTGCGTCAGCCTGCATGGGCTGTGTCCGCAGGACAGCACCCATAGAGGCGCGCACAGTCTTCTCTCCATAGGGGTCGGCACATCCATCGGTAAGCACCACCGGGATATTCAGGGCATCCGCTGTGCGCAGGATGGTGCCCAGATTGCCGGGGTCCTGAACGCCGTCGAGAATCAGGCTGCCGGGCAGAATCGACAGGGGCTGCCGCTCCGGCATATGGCAAAGGAAAATCACGCCCTGCGGAGCACGCATGGTAGAGATCGACTGCATCAAGCCCTCCGGTACCCGCACAACACGAATATCCTCGCACATCTGCGGGAGCGGAAGCTCATCACACGCGATAACGGTATGGAGTCCCGGATACCAGCGCACCGCTTCCTCCAGAAGCTTTGTGCCGTCACCGCAGAATTCCCGGTTCTCCTCCCGGTACGAACGGGAGGACTGTAGTTTTTTTAAATGAACGAGCAGACGATTCTGACGACTGGTAATTCTCTCTTCAATCATAGTTTTTCCAGCCGCGTCAAATCAGTCTGCCGACCCATCATAACCAGATGGTCACTTTCGAGCAGCCGGGTTTCCGATTTGGGGTTAATCAGCATTCGCTTGCCGCGATGCACCGCAACGATGGATACCTGATTTTTTTCCTGAATGCTCAGCTCCCGCAGCTGCTTATCAATCCAGCTCTTCGGAACACTGCGCTCTACGATCGCATAATCGTCAGAGAGCTGAATGGAATCAAACACCTTGGTATTTGCAAGGCTTTGGGCAACACGAATCGCCATTTCCTTCTCCGGCATCAGCGCCCAATCCGCGCCCACCTTCTGAAGTGCTTTTTTATGGGCATCAGAGCCTGCTTTGCAGACGATTTCCTTTACCCCAAGCTCCTTGAGCAGCATGGTGACAAGAATGCTGGAGGCAACATCACCGCCAACACACACCACGGCACAGTCATAGCTTCCCACATCCAGCCTGCGCATAATGCCTTCATCTCTGGCATCAGCAACCACAGCATGGGTCACCATCTCCGAAATCTGCTGAACAACTTCTTCACGAAAATCAATCGCCAGAACCTCACATCTGGATGACATCAGTTCTTTGGCTACGGCAGTGCCAAATCTGCCAAGTCCGATCACTACAAAGGATCGCATATGTTTCACCTATCCTATCAATAGTTTTGTTTCTGCATAATGGAATCTCTCTTCGGCGCGCTCACCAAGCAGGAAGCCCATGGAAATGGTGGTGATTCCGACACGTCCGAAGAACATAAAGAGAACCAGCATCAGCTTCGAGCCGATACAGAGCGTCGGCGTCAGATCGGCAGTAAGACCGACCGTGCCGAGTGCAGAGGTCGTTTCAAATAAGGCCGGGAGAAAATCTACTTTATCTGCAATGGTGATGATAATCGCACCAAAAAGAGAAAGGCTCACCATCAGGGTGACAATGGTGCTGGCCGTTGTGATCTGACCTTCATTGACCGTCCGATCAAAGACCGTCAAGCGGGATTGGCCTCTGGCAGAGCGGATCGCCGATAATAACAGTACACCGACTGTGACGGTTTTCATACCGCCGGCGGTAGAGCCGGAGGAGCCGCCAATGAGCATCCAGATGCAGGAAATCGCTTGAGAGGGCTGGGTCATTTTTGCCTGCGGAATACCGGAAAAACCGGCAGTTCTTGTCGTTACCGACTGGAAAAGCGCGCCAAAAAGCTTCCCTGCAATATCCTTTTGCCCGAGTGTATCCGGATTATTCCACTCCAAAGCACCGAAGATCAAAGCGCCTCCGATAAGAAGAACAGCGCTGATACATAGAACCAAACGCGTGTAAACACTAATCTGTCGCGGATTTTTTCGATTCAGATACAGATCCTGCCACACAAAGAAGCCCAGGCCGCCCACAATGACGAGCGTCATTACAGTAAGGCAGACGATCCAGTCATTGGAATAAAGAATTAAACTCGAACCCGGTTCCGTAATTCCAAAGAGGTCAAAACCTGCATTGCAGAATGCAGAAATGGAGTGGAACACACCCATCCATACGGCATTGCCTATGGGATAATCGCGGCAAAACCGCAGGGTCAGAATCACAGCGCCCCCAAGCTCCGCAATCGCGGTCACAAGCAATACGCGACGCAGCAGATGAATGACACCGGCTATATCGTTCAGGCCAAAGGACTGCTGCAGCAGCATCCGCCGTTTCACGCCGATCCGCTCCCGCAGAATCATAAGAAACAGGGAGAAAATCGTCATAAATCCAAGACCGCCGACCTGAATCAGCAGCAGGATCACGGCCTGCCCAAAGCCGCTCCACTGGGTGTAGGTATCTACCAGCGAAAGCCCGGTTACACACACTGCGGAGCAGGCAGTAAACAGCGCCGTAAGAAAGCCGCAGCTCTGACCTGAACGGGAGGCAAATGGCAGGCAGAGCAGTCCCGAGCCGAAAAGCACCAGAGCGGCAAACACCAGCGTAATAATACGGGATGGCGAGGATGCAGTGAATATTCTCTTTTTACGCTTCATATCATCGCCAGCCTTTTCCATCAAATTTGTTCATCTTTATTATCGTATCATCTTCTCTATTTCTTTGCAACATCTATTTTTTCACCGAAGCAGGTCATTTTTATCCGATACGCTTTTTCCTGATTTTGCATATTATACCATATCTTATGGAAAATACAACCGGATATTGATGATATTGACATAGTTGGCTTGATGCGCTATGATAAATATAAGAGGTGATCGCATGACGCAGATACAAAATGCGCTTTTTTCCATGCAGGATGAAGGATACCGTGAATTTCAGAGCCGCCTCATGCCGAACGTTCCGAAGAAAGATATCATCGGTGTTCGCACCCCGATGTTGAGAGATTATGCAAAAAAACTATATAAATGTGAAGCATACCACGACTTTCTTCAAGCGCTTCCCCATGTGTATTATGAGGAGAACAACCTCCACGGCGCGCTCCTGTGTCAAATGAAGGATTTCCCTTCCCTGATCTGCGAGATCGAGCGCTTTCTCCCCTATGTGAATAACTGGGCCACCTGCGATATGCTTCATCCCAAAATATTCAGCAGGCATACAGAAGAGCTGCTGCCCTACATTCGCCGCTGGATTGCCTCTGACCATCCTTACACCATCCGCTTTGGGATTGAAATGCTGATGAATGAATATCTGGATCAACATTTTGACGAAATCTATCTGAACGAGGTCGGTCGTATCCGTTCTGACGAGTATTATGTAAACATGATGATCGCCTGGTATTTTGCAACCGCCCTTGCAAAACAGTATCCGGCAGCACTCCCCTATCTGGAGCGCAAAGTCCTGTCGCCTTGGGTGCACAACAAAACCATCCAGAAAGCGGTAGAAAGCTACCGCATCTCAGGCGAGCAAAAGGCTTACCTGAAGACGCTGCGCATCAAATAAGCTTTCAACGATACAAAAACACCCTCTGCCATTTGGCAGAGGGTGTTTAATGCAATGTGACGAAAGAAATCAATAGAACTTTCTCTTGTTCTTACGAGCAGCTTCGGACTTCTGCTTACGCTTCAGGCTGGGGCTGACGTAATGCTCTCTCTTCTTGACTTCCTGAATGACGCCGGCCTTTGCACAACTGCGCTTAAACCGCTTCAGAGCATTTTCCAAGGATTCGCCTTCCTTAACGCGAATTTCAGACATTGATTTCCCTCCCTCCGATGGCACCGGTTAATTCCAGATGCTTTCAGGGTCGCTTAGACGACCTTGATATTATAGACAAAAGCTTTATCGTTGTCAAGCTTTTTTCGCTGGAAATTTACAAATTTGTACGAATTTCTATTTCAGCTTACTTGACGATCAGATTGACGAGCTTATTCTTTACATGGATGACCTTAACAATGCTCTTGCCTTCGACAAATCTTACAACCTTCTCAACCTCGAGCGCGGCGTTCACGACCGTTTCCTGATCGGAATCCATGGGAACATGGATGGTGCCGCGGAGCTTGCCGAGTACCTGAACAGCCATTTCTACCGTGGCGTCGATGGTCTTGGCTTCATCCCATTCAGGCCATTCGTCCTGGCAGACCATTTTGCCGCTTTCGGCAGCAAAGCCCATCAGCTCCCACATTTCCTCAGTGATATGGGGGGTAAAGGGACTCAGGAGCTTGAGAAGCATCTTGACATCGCCCTTCGAGCAGCCATTGGCATAGAACTGGTTGACCATGGTCATCA
Organism: Faecousia sp.; assembly: GCA_045628065.1. GTDB lineage: Bacteria > Bacillota > Clostridia > Oscillospirales > Oscillospiraceae > SVMC01. Next base: position 1,486 of record JAZQOW010000099.1, on the reverse strand, counting down.
GAGCAGAGATGGCGGTGTTCATCTTCAGCTCATCAATATCCTGCGTGACCTTGCGAATGGTCTTGTGGACAATGGATTCGTTCTTCTGGCTGATTTCCTCTTCGGGTGTGCACAGCTCCTGAAGATTCCATACGCGGTCAAGGAAGCGCTTGGAGCCTTTGACCGCCTCATTGGACCAGGAAACGGCCTTCTCAAAGTCACCAATGAACATAATATGCAGGCGCATGGTATCTGCACCGTACTTCTCGACGATCTCATTGGGGTTGACAACATTGCCGCGGCTCTTGGACATCTTCTCGCCGCCCTCGCCGAGGATCATGCCATGGGAGGTACGCTTCTGATACGGCTCCTTGGTGGGCACAACGCCGATATCATAGAGGAACTTGTGCCAGAAACGGGAGTAGAGCAGATGCAGGGTGGTATGCTCCATACCGCCGTTATACCAGTCAACGGGAGACCAGTACTCGATTGCTTCCTTGGAGGCCAGTGCATTGTCATTATGCGGGTCCATATAGCGCAGGAAATACCAGCTGGAGCCTGCCCACTGGGGCATGGTATCGGTCTCACGCTTGGCAGGGCCGCCGCAGCACGGGCAGGTGGTATTGACCCAGTCGGTCATCTTGGACAGGGGGCTTTCGCCGTCATCGGTGGGCTCATAGGATTCAACCCGCGGAAGAACCAGCGGAAGCTGCTCCTCAGGCAGAGCGACCCAGCCGCACTTCTCGCAGTTGACCAGAGGAATGGGTTCGCCCCAGTAGCGCTGACGGGAGAAGACCCAGTCGCGGAGCTTATAATTGACCTTGGTATGACCCAGACCCTTCTCTTCGAGCCACTTGGTCATGGTGGGGATGGCATCCTTAACGGTGAGGCCATTGAGGAAGCCGGAATTGATCATAATGCCGGTATCATCCTTGAGCGTGAAGGCAGACTCTTCGATGTTGCCGCCTGCAACGACCTCGATGATCTCGCAGCCGAATTTCTTAGCAAATTCCCAGTCACGGTCATCATGTGCAGGAACAGCCATGATGGCGCCGGTGCCGTAGGTAACAAGAACATAATCGGAGATGAAAATGGGGATTTCCTTGCCATTGACGGGGTTGATGGCGCGAACGCCCTTGATCTCCACGCCGGTCTTATCCTTATTCAGTTCACTGCGCTCAAAGTCGGACTTGCGGGCAGCGGCCTGAACATAGGCAGAAACCTCATCCCAGTTGCCGATCTGATCCTTCCACTTCTCAACGAAGGGATGCTCCGGAGCAAGAACCATGTAGGTTGCACCGAACAGGGTATCGGCACGGGTGGTGTAAACGGTGATGTCATCTTCGGTATTGGTCTTGAAGGTGATCTCGGTACCGGTGGAGCGGCCGATCCAGTTTCTCTGCTGGATCTTCACGCGCTCGATATAGTTCAGCTCGTCCAGATCGTCGATCAGACGGTCGGCGTACTCGGTGATCTTCAGCATCCACTGGCTCTTTTCCTTGCGGAT